>DASSKA010000045.1:0-21343 GCA_035690905.1 Nocardioidaceae bacterium
ACCGCCGTCGTGGCGTACGCGGCGCGGCGGCAAGGGTGAAACGGCGGTGTAAGAGACCACCAGCGCCCCGGGTGACCGGGGCGGCTTGGCAAACCCCACCGGGAGCAAGGTCAAGAGGGCGCTCCGGCGCCTGCGCGGACGATCGAGGGCGGCCCGCCCGAGTCCGCGGGTAGACCGCACGAGGCGGCCGGCGACGGCCGTCCGAGATGGATGGTCGCCCACCGTGGCGCCGCGAGGCGCGCGGGGACAGAACCCGGCCTACAGGCCAGCTCATCCGCCTTCGTCCCGCGAACCAGGAGGGCTCAGCGGGCGGGAGCCGGCCCGGACGGCCGCCACTCCCGCCTGATCAACCCGAAGACCCAGGAGTCCGATACCTCGCCGTTGACGACGCAGTCTTCCCGCAACGTCCCTTCACGCACGAACCCGACCTTCTCCAGGACACGGGCCGACGCCAGGTTGCGCGTGTCGGTCTCGGCCTGGACTCGATTCAGGTCAAGCCTGTCGAAGGCCCACTGCAGCAAGGCGCGCGCGGCCTCCGTCGCGTACCCATGGCCCCACGCCGCGTCGCTGAGGCAGTAGCCCAACGACGCGCTGCGGAAGTCCGGGTTCCACCGGGTCAGGCTGCACCAGCCGATGAAGGCCCCGTCGGAAAGACGGTCCAGGGCCAGCCGCGCCCCGGTTCCCTCGTCCGCCATCTGCCGGCAAGCCGCGATGAAACGTTCGGCGCGCGCACGGTCGCTCCACGGCGGCGAGTCCCAGTAGCGCAGCACGAAGGCGCTGCTGTGCAGCGCGAAGAGGGCGTCCGCGTCCGCGTCGGTGAAGGGACGCAGCCGCAGACGAGCGGTGTGCAGGGTCGGGGTGGGAAGGGACATGCGTGCCATCCTGCAGCGTCTTGCGACACCCGCAAGTCCTTATCCTGGTGTGGGCCCGGCATGATCGGCGCCATGACCACGCGCCGCGGGCTTTTCGTCGCCCCCTTCGACCCCTTGGCCGACCCCCGGGTGATCGGCGACCTGGCCGCCTCCGCCGAGGCTGCCGGCTGGGACGGCTTCTTCGTGTGGGACCACCTGCAGTACGGCGAGCGGGTCACCGCGATCGCCGACGTGTGGACCTGTTGCGCGGCGGTCGGGATGCGCACCGAGAAGCTGCTGTTCGGGCCGATGGTGACCCCGCTGGCCCGGCGCCGACCGCAAGTCCTGGCTCGGCAAGCTGCCAGCCTGGCAGTGCTCTCGGGCAATCGGTTCGTCCTCGGCCTGGGGCTGGGCGACGACTGGGTGGGAGAGTTCAGCGCCTTCGGGGACGAGCCAGACCCGCGGGTCCGCGGCCGGATGCTCGACGAGGGGCTCGAGGTCCTCAGCGCCCTGCTGTCCGGCCGGCCGGTAGACCACGACGGAGCTCACTACGCCGTCCGCGAGGCTCGGTTCCACCCGGCACCTGTCGTGCCGATCTGGCTGGCGGGGCGGTTCGGCAACCGGGCGCCCCTGCGCCGGGCCGCGAAACATGACGGCTTCTTCGTCATCGGCCTGGACGGGCCCGACGACCTCGACGCGGTGACCGCCGACCTCGCCGAGCAGTCCCCGGCGCCAGGCTTCGAGCTGGTGGTTGACCTACGTCCCGAGGAGGAGCCCGCGCCGTGGCTGAACCGCGGCGTCTCGTGGGTGCTGACCCGGATCGGCCCGTTCGACCTCGACCTGGCCGAGGTCGAACGGATCGTCGAGGGTGGCCCCCGAAACTAGTAAGCCGTCCGCCACACCCCCGGCCGCGGGGCACGGGAATCGACCTGGGGCGGTGCAGTGTTGGTACGTCGAGAGGAGCGAACGTGACGACCCCACCACCCGAACCGGTCCAGCATCCCGCCGACGTCTACCGGCAAGCCTGGGAGCTGCTCGAGGCCCGCGCCCCGCAGCGCGCCATCGAGATCCTCGACCCTGCCCTGGACGCCGAACCGACCTCCGCGAGCCTGCGTACGCTGCGCGCCTGGGCGTACTTCCAGAGCGCCCAGCTCACCCGCGCCGAGCAGGACCTGACCCGGCTGGTGCAGGAGTGCCCCACCGACGTGTGGGCGCGGTTCGCGCTCGGCCGGGCGTTGGAGCGGCAGTCCCGCTACGCCGACGCGCTGCCGCACCTGCGACTGGCCGCGGTGATGTCCGGGGACCCGGAGCACGAGGCGGGGGTGCTCCGCGTGGAGCGCCGGCTGGTCGAGTCCGGGAAGGGCAACTACGACGACCTCACCTGACTCTCCCGCGCTCCATTCTGGGTCACGGATTCAGCCGGTCAGCTGTCTGCCGCGTGCTGACTGCCACCGGGCCGTGACGAGGGAGCCGATGGCCAACAGGCCACCGACGATGCGGACACCCGTGGTGAGCCCGGTGATCTCTTCCAGGAGTCCGATGACGATGACCGATCCGCCGACCAGGACGTAGATGCAGCACACGAATGCCGCGGTGACCTCCGCGCGTCGGTTCCCGGGCACGATGCCGTTGACCTCGTCCTGGGCGTGCAGGAACGCCTGCCCGTGCCCGACCCCGGTCAGGACCGCCCCCAGCAGCACCGTGGCCAGGGAGTGGCTGAGTGAGGACACGATGAGCAGCACGAGCCCGGTGGCGAGAAGTCCGAGCCCGATGGCCTGTGACCGGTGCACCCGGCTGCCTCGCCGGCGTGCCCAGACCTGGGTGCCCGCGGAGGCAAAGCAGGCGAGCGCCGAGTTGGCGCCGAGGACGGCAAGGTTGTCGGTCGACAGCAGCTCAGCGACGTACGACGGGACCACGGAGAGGTAGAGGGCAAGCGAGGCCCAGACCAGCCCTGCCGTCAGGCCCACCCGCAGGAAGTCGGTCCGGATATCCCCGCCCACCCTCGGCCACTGGATCCGCCACGGTTCCTCGCCGTGCTCGCGCTCCGGCAGGGCGCAGACGAAGCCGGCGGCGACCACGGTGCCCACCAGGCCGAGGAGATAGCTCAGCCGCAGTGGGTCCGGCGCCCACTGGGCAAGACAACCGGAGAGGACCGGGCCCAGCCCGCTGCCCGCTGCCTGGGCCAGGCCGGCCAGCATCGCCGGCCTGCGTGACTCGCGCTGCGGATCGATCTCCACCAGTGCCGCGGTGGCCGGACCACTGATGAGTCCGACCGCGACCCCCTGCAGCGCCCGAGCCGCATAGAGCCACCCCGTTGACTGCGCCGCGGCGAAGATCACCAAGGCCACACAGGCGACGAGCATTCCGGCGAGGATCACGGGGCGACGGCCGAAGCGGTCGGCAACCCGCCCGCACAGGAGCAACGTGGCCACCAGGGTCACGGCGTACACGGCGAAGACAGTCGTCAGCACGATCCCGCCGAAGCCGAACTTGCCGGCGTAGACCTCATACAGGGGAGCCGCGAAGTTGACCCCCGCCATCACCCACAGCCAGCCCAAGAACACTGTCAGCAGGGGACGGACATGCGCGATCTCAGACTCACGCCGGCTATCGCCTTGGGTTGCGCGCATTCTTCGAAGGTACTCACGCCGGCCTTCGGCCCGCGGCGAAGTGTGCGCCGTCGCGCGAGTGGGCCCCCGTCGATCCACGGGGGCCCACTCGCGTAGGAACCGGCACGGCCGGTTCCTGGTGCTACTTCTTGGTCGCCTTCCGCACCGGCGCCTTCTTGGCAGCCGTGACCCGGGCAGCGCTCGTCTTCTTGGCCGGGGCCTTCCTGGCGGCCGTCTTCTTGGCGGCCGTCTTCTTGGCGGCCGTCTTCTTGGCCGGGGCCTTCTTGGCGGCCGTCTTCTTGGCGGTGGCCTTCTTGGCGGCGGTCTTCTTGGCTGGCGCCTTCTTCGCGGTGGCCTTCTTGGCCGGGGCCTTCTTCGCGGCGGTCTTCTTGGCGGGCGACTTCTTCGCTGTCGTCTTCTTGGCCGAGGACTTCGCCACCGACTTGGTCACCGTCTTCTTGGCGGGCGCCTTCTTGGCGGCCGTCTTCTTGGCGGGCGACTTCTTCGCGGCCGTCTTCTTGGCCGGCGACTTCTTCGCCGTCTTCGTTGCTGCAGGCACCTGTGCCTCCTGGGTCGTGACAGTCCGACAGCTCGTCGGTCCTGATGTCAGTCGAGGACGGCCGGTGCGGTCGCCCATGCAGAAGATCTTGACAACATCGAGGCGTCCGGTAAACGAAAACAGGCAAAGTCGCAAGGCGTGTCGTGGAGCCGTTTGCAGCGCCCGGAACGGGCACAAGTTCGTGGGATGAGCCGAATCGCCTTGTCTGCTTGACGATTCGGTCCCAGCGGCGGGCGCGAGCGTCTAGAAGGTGTGCTCCTCGGCAGGGAAAGTTCCGGAGGCAACTTCTCCCGCGTACTCCTGCGCAGCCTTGAGCAGCACACCGTGCAGATCGGCGTACTGCTTGACGAAACGCGGCATCTTCCCAGTCCGCAGACCGGCCATGTCCTGCCACACCAGGACCTGCGCATCGCAGTGCACGCCGGCTCCGATGCCGATCGTCGGGATGCTCACCGAGCTGGTGATCTCGGCGGCTACATCACCGGGAACCATCTCCATGACCAACGAGAAGGCGCCGGCAGCTTCGAGAGCCTTGGCGTCGGAGACCAGTCGTTGCCCTGCGGTTCCACGGCCCTGCACGCGGTAGCCACCGAGGTTGTGCTCGGACTGCGGGGTGAATCCGATGTGCGCCATCACCGGGATCCCTGCGCGAGTGAGCATCTCCACCTGCGGTGCCACCTCGTGGCCGCCTTCCAGCTTCACCGCATGGGCATTGGCCTCCTTCATGAACCGGACCGCGGTGTGGAAGGCCTGCTCCGGCGAGGCCTGGTAGGAGCCGAAGGGCAGATCGGCGACCACCAGTGCCCGCTTGACCGAGCGGGTCACGGCGCGCACCAGCGGCAGCAGTTCGTCGACGGTCACCGGCAGCGACGTCTCGTTAGCGAACACGTTGTTCGATGCCGAGTCGCCGACCAGCAGCACCGGGATGCCCGCCTCGTCGAACGTGGCAGCGGTGTACATGTCGTAGGCGGTCAGCATCGCCCACTTCTCGCCGCGCTCCTTCATGTCGCGCAGGTGGTGGGTGCGCACGCGTCGCATCGGCGGCGTCGAGGCGGCGGTGGGGCCGGTGCCGTACGGCGCGGTGGTCTCGCTCATGTTTGTCCTCCGGCGGATTCTCGAGGCTCCCGGTCGGAGTCCCCGGACCAGCAACAGGCTAGTCCCGACCGGCACGTCTGGAACTGTGTCCTGCCCCACGTGGCAGACTCGCGACGTGGACTTCCGCTCTGCCTACAGCCATGGCTTCGCCCGGGTGGCGGCCTGCACCGTGCCGGTCTCGCTCGCCGACCCGGAGGCGAACGCCGACGCCGTGCTGGCCGAGGCGCGAGCCTGCCACGAGCAGGGTGCCGCGGTCGCGATCTTCCCGGAGCTCGTGCTATCCGGCTACTCGATCGAGGACCTGTTCCTCCAGGACGCGCTGCTCGAAGGTGTCCGTGCCGCACTGGACCGGCTCGTCGGCGAGTCACGTGCCCTGCTGCCCGTGCTGGTGGTCGGAGCACCCTTGGTGCACGGCAACCGGCTCTACAACTGCGCGGTCGTGGTGCACCGCGGCCGGATCCTCGGAGTGGCGCCGAAGTCGTACCTGCCGACCTACCGCGAGTTCTACGAGAAGCGGCACTTCGCGCCCGGCGACGACCAGCGCGACGCGACCATCACCGTCGGTGGCGCGCCGGTGCCGTTCGGGCCGGACCTGCTGTTCCGGGCCGACGACGTGCCCGGGCTGGTGCTGCACGTCGAGGTCTGCGAGGACATGTGGGTACCGGTCCCGCCCAGCGCGGAGGCGGCGCTGGCCGGCGCGACCGTGCTCGCCAACCTGTCGGGCAGTCCGATCACCGTGGGTCGTGCCGAGGACCGCCGACTGCTGGTCAAGTCGGCCAGCTCCCGGTGCCTGGCCGCCTACGCGTACTCCGCGGCCGGGCAGGGCGAGTCCACGACCGACCTGTCCTGGGACGGTCAGACGATGATCTACGAGTGCGGGGAGATGCTCGCCGAGACCGAACGGTTCCCGCTCGAGCCGCGCCGCTCGGTGGCCGACGTGGACCTCGACCGGCTGCGCCAGGACCGGCTGCGGCAGGGCACCTTCGACGACAACCGGCGCACCCATGCGGCCCGCACGCAGGCGTTCCGCACGGTGCCGTTCACCCTGGAGCCGCCCACGGGGGACATCGGCCTGCTGCGCAGCGTCGACCGGTTCCCGTTCGTGCCCAACGACCCGGACCGGCTGCGCCTGGACTGCTACGAGGCCTACAACATCCAGGTCTCCGGCCTCGAGCAGCGGCTGCGGGCGATCGGCCAGCCGAAGGTGGTGATCGGCGTCTCGGGCGGGCTGGACTCCACGCACGCCCTGATCGTCGCGGCCCGGGCCATGGACCGGCTGGGCCGGCCGCGCAGCGACATCCTGGCCTACACGCTGCCGGGGTTCGCCACCGGCGAGACCACGCGCAGCAACGCCACCAGCCTGTCCAAGGCGCTCGGGGTGTCCTTCGAGGAGCTGGACATCAAGCCGGCGGCACGGCAGATGCTCGGCGACCTCGACCACCCGTACGCCGCCGGCGAGCCGGTCTACGACGTGACGTTCGAGAACGTGCAGGCCGGGTTGCGCACCGACTACCTGTTCCGGATCGCGAACCACCGGGGCGGGATCGTGCTCGGCACCGGCGACCTCTCGGAGCTGGCTCTGGGCTGGGCGACGTACGGCGTCGGCGACCAGATGTCGCACTACACCGTGAACTCCGGCGTGCCCAAGACGATGATCCAGCACCTGATCCGCTGGGTGATCTCCGAGGGCTTCTTCGCCGAGGAGGCCAACGAGGTGCTGCAGGCGATCGTCGAGCAGGAGATCTCCCCGGAGCTGGTGCCCGCCGACGAGGGGGAGGGGCCGCAGTCCACGGAAGAGGCCATCGGGCCCTACGCACTGCAGGACTTCACGCTGTTCCAGGTGCTGCGCTACGGCTACCGGCCGAGCAAGATCGCCTTCCTGGCCGAGCATGCGTGGAGCGACCCGAAGCGGGGCGAGTGGCCGCCTGGTTTCCCCGAGGACCTCCGCCCGTCGTACGACCTGGCGACGATCCGTGGATGGCTGGTCGTGTTCATCAAGCGGTTCTTCGCGTTCAGCCAGTTCAAGCGCTCCGCGCTGCCCAACGGCCCGAAGGTGTCCGCCGGTGGCGCGCTGTCCCCGCGCGGGGAGTGGCGCGCGCCCTCGGACGGCAATGCCGAGGTCTGGCTCGCCGAGCTGGAGCGCAACGTGCCGAAGCAGTGACGTTCACGTCGCTGTAACACGGGTGCGCCATAGTGGCCCTATGGGCAAGCAAGAGGAGTTCGTGCTGCGCGCGCTCGAGGAGCGTGACGTCCGGTTCGTGCGGCTGTGGTTCACCGACGTGCTCGGGTACCTGAAGTCGGTGGCCATCGCACCGGCGGAGCTCGAGGGCGCGTTCGCCGAGGGCATAGGCTTCGACGGCTCGGCGATCGAGGGGTTCGCCCGGGTGTACGAGGCGGACATGCTCGCCAAGCCCGACCCGTCCACGTTCCAGATCCTGCCGTGGCGGGGGGAGAGCCCCGGCACCGGACGGATGTTTTGCGACATCGTGATGCCGGACGGCTCCCCGTCGTACGCCGACCCACGGTTCGTGCTCAAGCGCACCCTGTCGCGGGCCAACGAGCTCGGCTTCACCTTCTACACCCACCCCGAGATCGAGTTCTACCTGTTCAAGCAGACCCCGCGGCCCGGTGACGATCCGGTGCCGGTGGACCGCAGCGGCTACTTCGACCACACCGCGCAAAGCGCTGGGTCGGACTTCCGGCGCGAGGCGATCACCATGCTGGAGGCGATGGGCATCTCGGTGGAGTTCAGCCACCACGAGGGCGGGCCGGGCCAGCAGGAGATCGACCTGCGCTACGCGGACGCGCTGTCCACCGCCGACAACGTCATGACGTTCCGGACCGTGGTCCGCGAGGTGGCGCTGTCGCAGGGGGTGTGGGCGACGTTCATGCCCAAGCCGTTCACCACCCACCCCGGCTCGGGCATGCACACGCACGTGTCGCTGTTCGAGGGGGACCGCAACGCGTTCTTCGAGGCCGGCGCGGAGTACCAGCTGTCCAAGACCGGTCGCCAGTTCATCGCCGGGATCCTCCGGCACGCCTCGGAGATCGCGGTGGTCACCAACCAGTGGGTGAACTCCTACAAACGGCTGATGGGCGGCGGTGAGGCTCCGTCGTACATCTGCTGGGGGCACAACAACCGCTCGGCGATGGTCCGGGTCCCGATGTACAAGCCGAACAAGGGCCAGTCCACCCGCATCGAGCTGCGCACCATCGACTCGGCGTGCAACCCCTACCTGGCGTTCGCGGTGATCCTGGCCGCCGGCATGAAGGGCATCGAGGAGCGTTACGACCTGCCGGCCGAGGCCGAGGACGACGTGTGGTCGCTCAACGAGCGGGAGCGGAAGTCGCTCGGCATCGACCCGCTGCCGAAGAGCCTGTACGAAGCGATCGAGGTGGCCGAGAGCTCCGAGCTGCTCGCCGAGACGCTCGGTGAGCACGTCTACGACTTCTTCCTGCGCAACAAGCGCTCGGAGTGGGAGGAGTACCGCGGCCAGGTCTCGGCCTACGAGCGGGACCTGATGCTGCCGGTGCTGTGACGCGTCACCGGATAGATTCGCACCTGTGAGCAGCGCACCGGTTCTGGTCGTCGAGCACGAGCCGACCTGCCCGGTCGGCTGGATGGGGGAGTGGCTGCTGGAGGCGGGAGCATCGCTAGACGTACGGCGGCCCTCTGCCGGCGACTCCTTGCCGAGCGACTTGGCCGAGCACGCCGGGCTGCTGGTGCTCGGCGGGTCGATGGGGGCGTACGACGAGGCGACGTGCCCGTGGCTGGCCACGGTCAAGCGGCTGCTGCGCCGCGCCGCCGAGGACGGCGCCCCTGCCCTGGGCATCTGCCTGGGCCACCAGCTGGCGGCCGTCGCGCTCGGCGGGGCCGTGGCCCGCAACCCGCGCGGGCAGCAGATCGGCGTGCTCGAGGTGGGCTGGCTGCCGGAGGCGCGCGAGGACCGGCTGCTCGGGCCCCTGGTCGGGGTCACCCCGGCCGTGCAGTGGAACAACGACCTCGTGGTCGAGCTCCCGCCCGACGCCGTGCCGCTGGCCCGCACTCCGGCAGGCGAGCTGCAGGCCGCCCGGTTCGCGCCGACGGTGTGGGGGGTGCAGTGGCACCCGGAGGCCGGGGAGCAGATCGTGCGGCTCTGGGCCGAGGGGGACCGTGACCAGGCCGTCGAGCGTGGGGTGGACGTGGACTCCTACGTCGCCGACGTCGCCGCCGCCACCGACCCCCTCCGTCGTAGCTGGTCGGTCCTGGCAGCCCGCTTCGCCGCCTTGGTTCCGGTGCGGCCGTGAACCGGATGAGCACCGAGGCCGGGCGGCTGGTCCGGCTCGGCTTCCGGCAGCCGGAGCGGTCCGGGGCCGCGCTGGCCCGGATCGGGCCCGAGGCCGACGGGCTGCTCGAGCCGCTGGCCGGCACTGCGGACCCCGACCAGGCCGCCGACTACCTGGACCGGCTCCTGGACGTCGCCCCGGACGGTCTGCTGGACACCCTGGTCGAGGACCCGGCGTTCGCGGCCCGGCTGCTGGCCGTCCTCGGCGCAAGCGCCGCGCTCGGCGACCACCTGCTGCGCCACCCCGACCAGTGGACCGCGCTCGCCGACCCGGCGCTGGAGACCACCCGGCCCACCGCGGCGGCGCTCCGCGCGGAGCTGCTCCAGGCGGTGCGGGCCGATCCGGGCACCGCCGAGCCGGTGGCCGGCTGCCCGGACGAGCAGGCGGTCGACGCGCTGCGGGTGCGCTACCGGCTGCTGCTGATGCGGCTGGCGGCCCGCGACCTGGCGTGCGGGCTGGCCGTCGACGACGTGGCAGCCGAGCTCGCCGACCTGGCCGCCGGCACCCTCGAGGCCGCGCTCTCGGTGGCCCGGGCCCGGACCGGCGAGACGGCCGCGTGCTGCCGGCTGGCGGTCATCGCGATGGGCAAGTGCGGTGGCCGGGAGCTGAACTACGTCAGCGACGTGGACGTGGTCTTCGTCGTGGAGCCCACCGCGGGGTCCGACGAGCACGAGGCCGTGCGCGCCGGCACCCAGCTGGCCTCCAACATGATGCGGATCTGCTCCGACCAAACCGCCGAGGGCACCATCTGGCAGGTCGACGCCGCGCTCCGCCCGGAGGGCCGCGCGGGGCCGCTGGTGCGCACCCTGGCCAGCCACCTCGGCTACTACGAGCGGTGGGCGAAGACCTGGGAGTTCCAGGCGCTGCTCAAGGCCCGCCCGGTCGCCGGGGACCTGGCCCTGGGCCGGGAGTACTGCGGCCGGATCGCGCCGATGGTGTGGTCGGCCGTCGAGCGGGACGGGTTCGTCACCGACGTGCAGTCGATGCGCCGCCGGGTGCTGGAGCACCTGCCGACCGGGCAGGCAGGCCGCGAGCTCAAGCTCGGCCCCGGTGGGCTGCGCGACGTGGAGTTCGCGGTGCAGCTGCTGCAGCTGGTGCACGGGCGCACCGACGAGTCGGTGCGCAGCCAGGCCACGCTCGACGCCCTGGCCGCGCTGACCAGGGGCGGGTACGTCGGACGCGACGACGGCGCGGCCCTGGACGCGGCGTACCGGTTCCTGCGCACCCTGGAACACCGGATCCAGCTCGCGGCGATGCGCCGCACCCACGTCGTGCCCGAGGACGAGCCGTCGCTGCACCGGCTGGGCCGCTCCATGGGCCTGTTCCGGCAACCGGTCGAGGAGCTGGACCGGGCCTGGAGCCGGCACAGCGTCCAGGTCCGCCGGCTGCACGAGAAGCTCTTCTACCGCCCGCTGCTCGCCGCGGTCGCCAAGATCCCCGGCGACGACGTGCGGCTCACCCCGGAAGCCGCCGAGCACCGGCTGTCCGCGCTCGGGTACGAGGACCCGGAGGCTGCGCTGCGGCACCTCGAGGCGCTGACCAGCGGCGTGTCTCGCAGCGCGGCGATCCAGCGCACGCTGCTGCCGGTGATGCTCGAGTGGTTCGCGAGCGCGCCGAACCCGGACGCCGGGCTGCTGGGCTTCCGGCGGATCTCGGAGGCGCTCGGCTCCACGCACTGGTACTTGCGAGACCTGCGCGATGAGGGGCAGGTCGCGCAGCGGATGGCGCTGGTGCTGGCTTCCAGTCGCTACGCGACCGACCTGCTGATGCGTGCCCCCGAGGGGGTGGCGCTGCTCGGCAAGCCGGACGGGCTGGTGCCGCTCGGCCGTGGTGCACTGGAGAAGGAGATGCTGGCCGCCGGGTTGCGGCACACCGACCCGGAGGAGGGCATCGCGGCGGTGCGCGCGGTGCGCCGCCGGGAGCTGTTCCGGATCGCGGTGGCCGACCTGTGCGGGCTGCTGGACGTCGCCGAGGTCGGCTACGCGCTCACCGACGTCACCGAGGCGACCCTGGAGGCTGCGCTGGCGGTGGCCGCGCAGGCGGTGGAGTCCGGTCGGGGTGACCGGCTGCCGATGCGGCTGGCGATCGTGGCGATGGGGCGCTTCGGCGGCCGCGAGCTCGGCTACGGCAGCGACGCGGACGTGATGTTCGTCCACGAGCCGGTCCACGGCGCCGAGACCGAGGATGCGGCGCGTGCGGCCCACGAGGTGGCCAACGAGCTGCGCCGGCTGCTGGCGCTGCCCGGCACCGACCCGGCACTGGAGGTGGATGCCGACCTGCGCCCGGAGGGCAAGCGCGGCCCGCTGGTGCGGTCGCTGACCTCCTACGAGGCCTACTACGGAACCTGGTCGGCGATGTGGGAGTCGCAGGCCCTGCTGCGCGCCGCCGCGACGATGGGGGACAAGGACCTGTGCGAGCGGTTCACCACGGTCATCGAGCCGGTCAGGTACCGGTCCGGCGGGATCACCGAGGACGACGTGCGGGAGATTCGGCGGATCAAGGCCCGCGTCGACGACGAGCGGTTGCCTCGGGGTGCCGACCCGGCCACCCACCTCAAGCTCGGCCGCGGCGGGCTGGCCGACATCGAGTGGACCATCCAGCTGCTGCAGATGCAGCACGCCGGGGCGGTGCCGGGGCTGCGCACCGGACGCACCCTCACCGCGCTGGCGGCCGCGGTGCAGGCAGGCCTGCTCACCGCGGAGGACGCCGAGGCACTGGCCACCGCCTGGCGGACCGCCAGCCTGCTGCGCAACGCGACCACCCAGGTACGCGGCCGGGCCTCCGACTCGCTGCCCCACGACGTGCGGGAGCGGGCCGCGGTGGCGCACATCTGCGGCTACCGACCGGGCGAGTCCGACGTGATGGTCAATGACTACCTTCGGGTGACACGGCGGGCCCGACAGGTCGTGGAACGGATGTTCTGGGGGTGAGGTTTGTCCCATTCGCGGGACAACCGCGGAGCCAGCCGCTAGAACGGTGGAACGGTCTCGTGCGTCGTACGCCGGGGGGAGAGGCCGCCGTCTGGGGTGGGAAGCGTCGTGCAACAGGTTCCGAGCGCAGTGAGGATTGCGCATTTCGGACGGGTGTCCACGCTTGCCGAGAATCTGACCAGACAGGTGCGGACCCCCCTTGCGGACCCGAGGGCTCCTGCACCACTATCGGTGCACGTTGAAACCGATTCACCCCGTGTGACGCGCCGCATCTCGGTGAGCGGTCTGTCGCGGGGCGGCCGTGACGAGCTTCCCCCCGACGAGAGGATGAGCCTTGCCTGACCCCGGCCGTGAGTCAGTCATGTTCGACCTGCTGCAGGAGTCCTGCGCGGAGTGGTGCGCCTCGCACTACGATCCGGGGACCGGCCTCGAAGATGGCCAGTGCCGCAGCCGGACGATCGTCGTGGGGGAGCACGCGCTGTTGCTGCAGCGCGACCCGGACTCCGCCGACGCGGTGGTGCGCGTCATCACCGAGGCGGGGGACTGGATCGAGCTGGACGACGCGCCGTGGCTGACCTCGCTGCTGTGCTCGCTGCTGGACGCGGCGACCACCGCCGCCCCGGCCGAGTCGGAGTCGATGGGTGTGGTCGCCGGCTACATCGGCACCAGCAGGCAGGAGCTCGCCGACGCCCTCGGTGTGGACCTGGAGAACGCCTCTCGGCTGCAGGCGCAGCGGGTGGCCGGGGTGCTCGCCCTGCACGGTGTGACGATCAGCTAGTCGCCGTCGCTGACGAGCCCGTTCCCAGGGCGCTCGTCAGCGTCCGCCCAGCAGTGCCGTGACCACGGCGGGGTCGGCGGATCCGAGCCCGGACCCCGAGCCCGCCACCCGGAAACAGCCGCCCAGCTCGACGGTCGCCCAGTTCCCGCCGCTGGAGTCGAGGACCGCGAAGTCACGCTCGACCGGGCAGCTCCCGGTGGGCCCCGGCCCGGTGAGCGCAGCCAGCAGCCTCCGCGTGTCCTCGGTCGACAGGCTCACGCTGCGACGGAACGTGCCCACCTCCGGATCCTGCTCGGTCCGGTAGACACACACCTGCAGGGTGGCCGGCGAGGTTCCCAGCACCGGGCCGCCCGGGCTGCTGGCATGGCCGGCGTTCGCCTCGATGTAGGTCATGTTCTTGAACGCCTGGGAGCAGCGCGCCGCCTGGGCCTGCGGGGTGATGATCTGCTGGACCTTGTGAAGCGAGATCTCGCGCCAGGCGACCTGGTCGAGCGCTTGGTTGAAGGCCTGCTGCGGCAGGTGGCAGCTGTCCAGCGGCGGGCTCGGCGCCAGCGTGTGGCCGGAGGCGTCCACCAGCACGAGCCGCAGCGGAACGACCCCGATCGCCGGGCAGGCGATGCCCTCGGGCGTCGGCTCGTCCGGCCGCTCGAAGGCCGTCTGCAGCGCCGGGATGCCGCTGGTCGCGACGCGCCGGACGTCCACCGCCCAGGTGCCCTGACCCGGGATCTCGCGGGTGTCGCTGGTGCAGCTGACCGCGGTCACCGCGGCAAAGGCCGCGAGCTCGTCGTGGCTCACCGCTCCCGGAACCGGCGTGCGGCACTTGACCTGCCGGGTGAGGGACAGCAGGTCGTCGGCCGAGACCGTGGTGGTGGGCGTGGCGGTCGCCGTGGGCTTGCCGGTGCCCCGGATCGGCAGGCCGTCATGCGGTCCGGTGAGCAGCGAGACGCCGAGCACCACCGCGACCACCGCGACCACGGTGGCCGCGGTCGCGGCGGCGGTCGCGACGGTTGCGCGTCGGTGCGGCCGGTCGGACATGGCTCACCTCCTGGCTACTCCGGTGTGACGCGCGAGTGCCGGTGATTGGTTGTCTTCACCTACCCCGATGGCGTCGGCCGCGTCCGTCGCCGGCTGGCGCCGGCGCGGTTCGCGGGGCGGGGGACTACTGTGCTTGCACAGGCGCCGACCAAAGCGGAAGGGGCCGCCGTGCGCGCGTGGGTGGTGGACCGTCCGGGGCCGGTCGATGCCGGGGCGCTGCGTCTGGTGGAGCGACCCGTGCCGGTTCCGGGTCCGGGACAGCTGCGGATCCGGGTGCGTGTCTGCGGGGTCTGCCGGACCGACCTGCACCTCGCCGAGGGCGACCTCGCCCCGCGACGACCGGCCGTGGCGCCCGGCCACGAGGTGGTCGGCGTGGTCGACGCGCTGGGCGATGGCGCGCATCGCTTCGAGCTGGGTCAGCGGGTCGGCATCGCCTGGCTCCGCCACACCTGCGGAAGCTGTCGGTTCTGCAGGGCCGGCCACGAGAACCTGTGCCTGTCGCCGCGGTTCACCGGCTGGGATGACGACGGCGGGTACGCCGAGGCGGCGGTGGTCGACGAGCGCTTCGCCTACCCGCTGCCGGAGGACTACTCCGATGCCGAGGTGGCACCCTTGCTGTGCGCGGGCATCATCGGCTACCGGGCGCTACGCCGGGCACAGCTGCCCCCAGGCGGGCGGCTCGGCATCTACGGCTTCGGTGCCTCCGCGCACCTGACCGCGCAGATCGCCATAGGCGAGGGCGCTACCGTCCACGTGCTGACCCGGTCGGAACAGGCCCGCCGGCTGGCGCTGTCGCTGGGCGCCGCGTCCGCTGGCGAAGCCGCCGACGCACCGCCCGAACCTCTGGACGCGGCCCTGCTCTTCGCCCCGGTGGGGGAGCTGGTGCCGGTCGCGCTGGCCGCGCTGGACCGGGGCGGCACCCTGGCGGTCGCCGGGATCCACCTCAGTGACATCCCGCCGCTGTCCTACCAGCTGCACCTGTTCCAGGAGCGGAACCTGTGCAGCGTGACCGCGAACACCCGTGCCGACGGTGCAGAGTTGTTCGCGGTGGCGGCTCGCCAGCACCTGCAGGTGACCACCACGCCGTACTCGTTCGAGGCGGCCGACCAGGCGCTCGCCGACCTGGCTCAGGACCGGGTCAGCGGCGCGGCCGTGCTGATGGTCGGCGACGGCGACTGAGCGGCGAGACGCTCGCGGAATCTTCGTGCCACGGGCACCACGCCCGGTCCGCGGCGCGGCGTCCGGAGGTCACGCGGGCACCAGCTCGACCAGCACGCAGCAGCGGTCCGCTCGCGGGTCCAGACGGATGCGGGCGTCCGGATGGCCGGCGCCGTCGAGCAAGCCGCGTAGGAGCTGCTCGTTCGCGCCGCATACCAGCTCCTTGTGCTGCTGAGCGATGCGGTGGAAGGGGCAGTTGCGAAGCTCGAGGTTGCCGTCTTCGGTGTAGGCCGGCTGATAGCCGCATTGCTGTAGCAACGCGAGAAGGTCCGGCTCCACGTCGCCGCTGTCCGCGGCGGCTCGTCCGGCGTTCCGGGCGGCGGCGGCCACCTGGGCCGGAAGGGAACCAGAGCCGTCGGCGGCGACCGCGGCAGCAAGCACCTCGGCCAGCAGCCCGTAGTTGCGGGGCGGCACGCTGACCGCGACCTCCGCGTCGGTGCGGGTGAAGTACTTGGCCGGTCGCCCCGCCCCTGGCCCTCCTCGACCGGCAGGCCGGACGTAGCTGGCACGCAGCAGACCTGCCTCGACGAGCCGGTCCAGGTGGTAGGCCGCCAGGGTGCGGCTGATGCCCGCCGCGCTGGCGGCTTCGTCGCGAGAGACCGGGCTGTCGCTGGAGGCCACGTGGCTGTACAGGCGCCGGCGGACCGGGCTGTCCAGCACCGAGAGCCGCGACATCCCGACCAGGCTGCCGTCCGCTGCGTCATCCATCGCCCCACTGTAACAACAATCAGCCTTGACAAATCCTCGCCGGGAGAGAAGTCTAAAAGTAAGAATCGTCGTCGATACAAGGAGCGTCGCCTGATGACCACCGCAACCTCTATGACCCACGCACACAGCCTCGAGCAGGTGTGGGACCGCGCTCGCAGCGACCCTGCTTACGGTGCATTTCTGCTGATGCGGATCGGTTACGCCGTACTGCCGATCTGGATGGGGGCTGACAAGTTCGCCAACTCCATGACCTACTGGCCGCACTACCTCGCCCCGTGGATCGTGGGCCTGCTGCCGTTCTCCGCCGAAACCGCCATGCACGTCGTCGGAGTGATCGAGATCGTCGCGGGGATCGCCGTCGCGATCAAACCACGCTATGCCAGCTACATCGTCACGCTCTGGCTGGCAGGGATCATCATCAACCTGTTGACCTACTCCGGCTTCTACGACGTGGCCCTGCGTGACTTCGGGCTGCTGCTCGGCGCGCTGACCCTGGCACGCCTCGCGTCCATGTACGACCCGGCCTGGTTCACGCCGCACCTTCCCACCAGCACCACAGCCAACGCACGCTGAATACTGAGTACCAGCCGATCGTGAGGAGGACACCACCATGAAGCAGCGGCCACCACTCCCGCCGTTCGACGGCGAAGGCGCGCTCGCGAAGGTGCAAGGCGCCGAAGACGCGTGGAACTCCTGCGACCCGGAGAAGGTCGCGATGGGCTACTCAGAGGACTCGGTCTGGCGCAACCGTGACAGCTTCGTCCTCGGACGCCCGCAGATCATCGAGCTCCTGAGGCGGAAGTGGGAGCGGGAGCTCGACTACGCGCTGCGCAAGCAGCTGTGGGCGTTCAGCGGAAACCGGATCGCGGTCCGCTACCAGTACGAGAGTCACGACCTCTCCGGACAGTGGTGGCGCAGCTACGGCAACGAGCTGTGGGAGTACGACGCCGATGGGCTCAACTGCCGCCGCGAGTCGAGCATCAACGACATCCGGATCAGTGAGTCAGAGCGTCGCATCTTCGGCCCGCGACCCGAGGCCGACCGCGGCAGGGACGTGATCCCGCTGCAGTAGCCGAGCACTGCGCAGCGCTGTCAGGTGATGGTTCGCGACCAGAGCAGCCGGCGAGCGTTGTCGGCCGGGTTGCGGCAAGTTAGCTTGGATGAGCGGACGATGGACAACGATCTGGTTCGCTCCAGGGACGTCGATCATCGCAGCGTTGTGGTCAACTGCGGACCACACCGCTCCGATGACCGGGATCGAAGCGTACTCGCTCCTCGTGGCGCACGGTCGACCCACGGGCGGGGGAGCCAGAGCGTCGATGGAGCAGCAACAACGGTTCGTGGCGACCTGTTATGGCTGTCGATCAGGCGATGGGGCAGCAACAACGGTTCGTGGCGACCTGTTATTGCTGTCGACCCGCCAGCTGAGACGCCCTCCCTCCCCGTCATTCGCTCCCCCGACCCGACAACGACAAACCCGCGGGTCAAACGGCATTTGACCCGCGGTTCCAGCGGTGGGCCGGGCGGGGTCGAACTGTCGCCCTAGGTTGCCGTGCCGGTCAGTTGGACGGCGGCCGCGCGGTCTCGCTGGGGCCGGCGGCTGACTCCGCCTCCTGGATGTCGGCATCCTGCCTATCGGCGCGGCGATTGGTCACGTCGACTCGATCCCGTCGGCGGTTGGCGACGGCAAAGCCAAGCCCGAGGGCCATCACGATGATGGAGGCGATCCAGAGGACGTGCACGGCCAGGCCGATCAGCCCCAGGATCAGGGCGGCGACCAGGACGCCGACCATCACCGCATCCGGGCCCTTCTTCTGGTTGAGCAGCCGGGCGCCCTTCTCCCGTTCCCGGGGCCCCGAGGACGAATACGGCAGTTTGATGGACATCGGTTGAGCCTCCTGCTCCGGGCGTGACTGCCGGGTGAGCCCCGACAGAGGTCTGGGTGGGGCCGACGACGGCCGATCGTCCGTTGCCTCGGCCGCGTGGGAAGGAGTGAAAGGGCGAACTACGAGCCCGCGGGCGGCCGGCCGGCCTTATCCGCGCCGGCGGCGTCACGCTGGCCGATCAGTTTGTCGCGGTCGTCCTTGGCCGACGCCGTCTCCGCGCGGGCGGCGTCACGCTGGCCGATCACTTTGTCGCGGTCCTCTCTGGCCGACGCCGTCTCCTTGCGGGACTGCTTGAGTCCGCGACGGGCGGTGTGTCCGCGTCGGGAGGTGCGCCGCGCCCCGGCCAGCAGAAGGCCGAGGCCGAGCATTGCCAGAGCTCCCACCACGATGCCGTAGAGGAACAGCGTGCCGGTGGAGCCGGTCACGTGGTAGCCGAACACCGCGAAGCCGTGGGTGAGGGCGTGCGCGCTGCCCGCATTGCTGAGGACCCCGGCAACGCCGACGACGAGGGCGGCGACGAGGATGAGGAGGCCGACGATGAGAATCATGAGATACCTTCCCTACGACGTCGCCTAGGGTCCGACGGCGTCGAATCCGTCTGTTCTTCCCGGCCGTGCCACTCAGCCGCCGTCCGGGCCCCGGTACCTTTGTAGGCTGGGTCTCAAGGAGCGGTTAGAGCCGGAAGTCCTCTGGCGGCGGCCAGATGGCCCGACGGCCGGGCTCGCAGACCTCCGGCATCGAGCCACGAGACTCGGAGAGCCTTCCGCATCGCTTGCAGCATCGACCGATGAGGTGCACAGAGGCCCCGCTGTGCACTTCTGTGCACGTGCGGGGCCTCTATGTGCCTTTGACCGGTTATGCCGCGCTACCGTCACAGGTCGAAGTACAGCTCGAACTCGTGAGGGTGCGGGCGCACTGCGACGGGCTGGATCTCCTGGGTGCGCTTGTAGTCGATCCAGGTCTCGATCAGGTCCGGGGTGAAGACCCCGCCCTCGAGCAGGAACTCGTGGTCGTCCTCCAGCGCGTCCATCACTGCCGACAGCGTGCCCGGCACGGTGTCCACCGCGGCGTGCTCCTCCGGCGGCAGCTCGTAGAGGTCCTTGTCGATCGGCTGCGGCGGTTCGATCTTGTTGCGGATCCCGTCGACGCCGGCCAGCAGCATCGCCGAGAACGCCAGGTAGGGGTTCGCCGAGGGGTCCGGGCAGCGGAACTCGATGCGCTTGGCCTTCGGGTTGCTGCCGGTGATCGGGATCCGGATGCACGCCGACCGGTTGCGCTGGCTGTAGACCAGGTTCACCGGCGCCTCGAACCCGGGCACCAGCCGGTGGTAGGAGTTCACGGTCGGGTTGGTGAACGCGAGCAGGGAGGGGGCGTGCTTGAGCAGTCCGCCGATGTAGAACCGGGCCATGTCCGAGAGGCCCGCGTAGCCGGTCTCGTCGTAGAACAGCGGCGCGCCGTCGCTCCAGATGGACTGGTGGCAGTGCATCCCGGAACCGTTGTCGCCGAAGATCGGCTTGGGCATGAAGGTGGCGGTCTTGCCGTTGCGCCAGGCCACGTTGCGGACGATGTACTTGAACTTCATGACGTTGTCGGCGCTGGCAAGCAGCTCGTCGAAGCGCCAGTTGATCTCCGCTTGCCCCGCCGTACCCACCTCGTGGTGGGCGCGCTCGACGATCAGCCCGGACCGCTCCAGCTCCACGGTGATCTCGTCGCGCAGGTCCGCGAAGTGGTCGACGGGTGGCACCGGGAAGTAGCCGCCCTTGTACTTCACCTTGTAGCCCCGGTTGCCGCCCTCCTCCACGCGACCGGTGTTCCAGGCGCCCGCGACGGAGTCGATGTGGTAGTAGCCGGCGTTCTGCTTGGTCTCGAAGCGCACGTCGTCGAAGACGTAGAACTCCGCCTCCGGCGCGAAGAACGCGGTATCCCCGATGCCGGTCGACTTCAGGTAGGCCTGCGCCTTGCGCGCGATGTTGCGCGGGTCGCGGCTGTACGCCTCGCCGGTGAGCGGGTCGTGGATGAAGAAGTTCACGACCAGGGTCTTCTTCTCCCGGAACGGGTCGAGGTACGCCGTGCCCGGGTCCGGGAACAGCGACATGTCCGACTCGTGGATGGCCTGGAAGCCGCGGATCGACGACCCGTCGAAGTTCAGCCCGTCGGTGAACACCGCCTCGTCGAAGGAGGACACCGGCACGGTGAAGTGCTGCATCACGCCGGGCAGGTCGCAGAAGCGTACGTCGACCATCTCGACGCCCTCGTCCCTGACGTACTTCAACAGCTCGTCGGCGTTTGCGAACATGCAATCCTCCTCGGCCCGGGACGCGGGCCCTTCACGGTCGGCGCGGTGGCCGCCTGGTGTCGAACACGGACGGTGCGACGCTGCATCGTGGTCCGCAACCTACGCGGATGCGGTTTCTCGACCGTATCCCCTGTGTTTCGGCCGTGTAACAACGCCCCGGTACCGTGGGGGAGTGAGCTCCCCAGAACAGTCGCTCGACGATGCCTACCCCGGCGAGCGACTCGGGCTGCCGGAGCGCGGCAGCGGCTCGGTGGCCCGGTGGGGTCGCCGGATCCTCGCGCTGGTGATCGACTGGATCGCCTCCATGCTGGTCGCCAGCCTGATCCTGGGCCACAACCTCTGGACCGCCCAGGGCAGCACCGGCTGGCGGCCGATCGTCACGCTGCTGGTGTTCCTGGCCGAGGCGACGCTGCTGACCGCGCTGCTCGGCGGCTCCTTCGGCCAGCTCGCGACCCGGATCCACGTGGCCCGGCTGGACGGAAAGCCGGTGAACCTGCTGCAGGCCCTGGCGCGCACCGCGCTGATCTGCCTGGCCGTGCCGCCCCTCATCTTCAACCGGGATCAGCGCGGCGTGCACGACCTCGCGGTCGGCACCGTCACGCTGGTGCGCTGACCTCATCCACCGGTCGGGTCCAGCACCTCGAGCCGGACCCGCTTGTTGCCCTTGCCCTTGGACTCGGTGCCGGTGACCACCACCCGGCCGACCTCGGCGGTGCTGAGCACGTGGGTGCCGCCGTCGGCCTGCTTGTCCAGCCCGACGATGTCGATGACCCGCAGCGGGTCGATCTCGCGCGGGATCAGGTTCGCCGCGGTGCGGATCAGCGCGTGGTCGGTGTCGGCCACCTCGCGGCCGACGAACTCCACCACGATGTCGTGCGCCCGCGCGATCTCCTCGTTGATCCGGGTCTCCACCTGCCGGCCGAACTCCGCCGACATCGACGGCAGCGGGAAGTCCAGCCGCCCCTTGCCGGGCTCCATGTTGCCGCCGGTGACCGCCACCTGGTGGTCGGCCCACATCACCCCGCACAGGATGTGCAGCGCGGTGTGCGTGC
>DASSKA010000046.1:0-12925 GCA_035690905.1 Nocardioidaceae bacterium
TGCACGTCGTGCCGCGCACCAGGGGTGACGGGCTGCGCGGTTTCTTCTGGCCGCGCACGAAGTACGTCGACGCGGCCGAGGCCGACGCGTACGCCGCCCGGATCCGCTCGGCCCTCGCCGCTCACTAGAGTGAGGGCGCCAGCATCTCGAGGAGGAGTGCCAGATGAGCCGATTCGCCGGACGCGTCGCCATTGTCACCGGGGCCGCCCGTGGCATCGGGGCGGGCACCGCCCAGCGGTTCGCCGAGGAGGGCGCGGCCGTCGCGGTCCTCGACCTGGACGAGCAGGCCGCCAGCGCGTCCGCGGACGGCCTCGGCGCCGAGAAGGCCCTCGGCGTCGCCTGCGACGTCTCCGACGCGTCGTCCGTGGACGCGGCGGTGAGCCGGGTCGTGGACGAGCTCGGCCGGGTCGACATCCTGGTCAACAACGCCGGGGTGACCCGCGACAACCTGCTGTTCAAGATGTCGGAGGACGACTGGGACGCCGTGATGAACGTGCACCTGCGGGGCTCGTTCCTGATGAGCCGGGCCGTCCAGAAGCACATGGTGGAGGCGAAGTACGGCAAGATCGTCAGCCTCTCCAGCGTCTCGGCGCTCGGCAACCGCGGCCAGGCCAACTACTCCGCGGCCAAGATGGGCCTGCAGGGCTTCACCCGGACCCTGGCCCTCGAGCTCGGGCCGTTCGGCATCAACGTGAACGCGGTGGCCCCGGGCTTCATCGTCACCGAGATGACCGACGCCACCGCACGCCGCCTCGGCATGGAGCCCGAGGAGCTCCGGAAAGGTGCGGCAGCGGCGAACCCGGTGCGGCGGGTGGGCTACCCCGAGGACATCGCCGCCGCCGTGGCGTTTCTGTGCAGCGACGAGGCGTCGTACATCACCGGCCAGACCCTGTACGTCGACGGCGGCGCCAAGATCTGACCGATCGTGTGAGACGAACCACCCCCTAGAGTCATTTATCCAGACCAGGTGGAATTTACGGCCGAACCGTGCCTATTCTGCCTGTGCTCTCGGTGAGCGCTCGGGATCGTCTTTGGGGGGGTCGGCAGGCGCTGGAGGGCGCCACAACTGCATCCCGGGTGCGGGTACGCCGAGTCCTACCCCCCGCGACCCGGCCCTGCCATCAAGATTCTCAGGGTAGGAGTGGGGGAACCACATATTCACGCGTGCCGTGACCGCGGCGCGCTCGGGGTGAAGCCACCGGACCCGAGGGCCGGGCAGTGGCAGAGCACCTTTTCGCTCCAACCCGACAGCTCACCTCACAGGCGTGGAAAGGAACTTCGTCATGCCTGTGCTTCTTCGCGCGCGCACGGCTGCCGTGCTGCCGATCGTCCTGGTCGCAGCCCTGGTGGCCACCCTGTTCGCCGTCACGCCGTCCGCCTCGGCGATGACCCGGTCCAACCGGATCGGGATCGGCCTGGACATCACCCGTCACCAGACCGGCGACCCGTACAAGTACGGCGCGGCCGGGCCGAACCGGTTCGACTGCTCGGGCCTGGTCTACTACAGCTACCGCAAGGCCGGCTTCCACCACATCCCCCGCACCGCGGCCGCGCAGGCGCGGCACATGCACCGCATCAAGCGCCGACACCTGCGCCGCGGGGACTTCGTGTTCTTCTACAGCGGCCGCGCCCGGTCCTGGAATGTCTACCACGTCGGCGTCTTCGCGGGCTGGCACCACGGGCACCGGGTGATGATCGACGCCCCGCACACCGGCAGCCGGGTGCACCGGGAGCGGATCTGGAGCAACCACTGGTTCGCGGGCACGCTCCGCGGCCTGTGACACCTTGGTGACACCTTCAAGACACGTGGGGGCCGCTCCCGGACCGGGAGCGGCCCTCCGCCACAATTGAGGACATGTCTGGCGTACGCACCCCTCTCGGACCCCGCCCGCGCCGCCACGGGCTGGTGGCCCTGGCGCTGGCCGGCAGCCTGGCGCTGGCCGGCTGCAGCGGCGGCGGTTCCACCCCGAAGGCCGGCAAGGCCTCGCCCACTCCCAGCCCCTCCGGGCAGAGCACGGCCGCGGGTGCGGTGCTCTCCGGCCAGTGGCCGCTGACCGGCCTGCCGGCGAGCGGTCCGGTGCCCAAGCACCCGGTGATGATCGTGAAGATCGACAACACCGAGGCCAGCCGGCCACAGATCGGGCTGAAGAAGGCCGACATGGTCAGCGAAGAGCTGGTGGAGGGCGGCTCCACGCGGCTGGCGGTGTTCTACTACTCGCAGGTGCCCAAGCTGGTCGGGCCGGTGCGTTCGTTCCGGGCCACCGACATCGGCATCGTCAAGCCGGAGAAGGCGGCGCTGGTCGCCAGTGGCGGTGCGCCGCCGACGGTACGACGGATGGCCGCCGCCCACATCAAGACCTACACCGAGGGCGCGCCCGGCTTCTTCCGGGACAACAGCCGCCCCGCGCCGTACAACCTGTTCAGCCACCTGCGGGTGCTGACCCACCACCTGAAGTCCCGCGGCCGGCCGGCCAACTACCTGCCGTGGGGCTCGCCGCGCGACTTCCCGTCCGGAACCCCGGCGAAGGGGCTGGCCGCGGTGTTCTCCGGAGGCCACACCACCACCTGGAAGTACACCGGCGGCCACTACCGCAACCTGGACACCAATGCCGCCAAGGGCGACCAGTTCCGGGCCGACACGGTGCTGGTGCTGCGGGTGCACGAGGGAGACGCCGGCTACCTCGACCCGGCCGGCAACCCGGTGCCGGAGGCGGACTTCACCGGGAAGGGTCAGGCCATGGTCTTCCACGGCGGACGCATGGTGCGCGGCACCTGGACCAAGCACGGCCTGGATGCCACGGTCCGGCTGCAGACCAGCACCGGCGACAAGCTGGCCCTGCCACCGGGTCACGTGTGGATCGAGCTGGTGCCCTCCAACGGCGGCTCGGTACGGATCACCAAATAGCGCCGCTCAGGATCCCGGAAGCTCGCCGGGGCCGGGCAGCCGGACGCCGGCTTCCGCCTGCTGCCGCAGCCCGTCGAGGATGAAGCCGATCGCGGCCTCCACCTCGGCGCTGGCCCGTGCGGTGTTCTCGGCGGAGGACACCGCGGCTCCGGCCGCGGACATCGCGCCGAAGAACACCCGGCTGAAGGTGTCGACCATGCTCGGCTCGAGGTCGTAGCTGGACAGCACGGAGGTGACGATCTCGGCGACGATGCCGTACGTCGAGCGCTGCTCCTGCTCCCGGAACCGCTCGTAGCCGAGCACTACCGGGCCCTCCTGGATCACGATGCGCCGGTAGCCGGGCTGCTGCACCACCGCCAGGAACGCGCGCAGCCCGGACTGGGCCATCGCCCACGGGTCGGCGTGGTCGTGCACCGCGGCCCGGATCTGCGCGGTGGCCTCCTCCTCGACCCGGTCGAAGACCGCCTCGAACAGCGCCTGCTTGCCCGTGAAGTGGTGGTAGAGCGCGCCCTTGGTGACCCGGGCGCCGGCCACGATCTCGTCGAGGCTGGTGCCGGCGTACCCCTGCTGCGTGAACAGCGTCCTGGCGACGTCCACGAGCGCGCGCTTGGTGGAGGCGGAGAACTCCCTCATCCCCCCGAGCATATGCCCGGTTTGCCCAGGGCGGGTCCGGTGACATACTCTCGGTACGTACTCACGGTATGGAGAAACCGTCAAGGGGGACAAATGTCCAATTTCTTCGGTCGAGGTGGTGCCCACCGCAGTGCCACCGCCGCCCACAGCACGGCCCACAGCAGTGCCCGCCGCGCACCACGACGAGCCGCCGTGCTGCGCAGGGTGGTCGAGGAGGCCAACCTCCGCTGCGACGGCGTGCTGCCCACCGACCTCCCCGGGGTGCGGGAGGCGTTCCCCGACGAGCTGGCGCTCGTCGGGGCCCTCCAGCTGCGCTGGCACACCCGGCTGACCGGCGCCGTGGAGCAGGCCCTGGGGGCCGACGCCGGCGAGCCTGAGCAGGCCGTCGTCGCCGCGTGGCGGAACACGGCCCAGGCGCTGCCCGGAGTCCGCGCGGTGCTGGACGCCCGCGCGGAGCGCCCCGCGTCGCCCGAGGAGCTGGCGGCGCTGCGCACCGCCGCGGCCAAGGACCGGGCGCTGCTGGCGGCGATGGCCGGCCTGGCCGCACCCGCGGACCCGCGGGCTGCCGCCATCGGGCGACGGCTCGAGCTGCAGGCACGGGGCGGACTCCAGGTCGCAGCCTGAGCCGGGGTCCATGGCACGATGAGGCCGTGGCTTCGCAACCGAGCATCTCGTACTCCATCACGGTCCGACTCGAGCTGCCGGCGGGAGGTACGGCGATCAGCCAGCTGACCGCGGCGGTGGAGGGATCGGGCGGAATCGTCACCGCCCTCGACGTCACCGCCTCCGGCCACGACCGGCTGCGGATCGACGTGACCTGCGCCGCCTCCGACACCGCGCACGCCGACAAGATCGTGGAGACGCTCCGCGCGCTCGAGGGCGTGGCGGTGCACAAGGTGTCGGACCGGACCTTCCTGATGCACCTGGGCGGCACCATCGAGATGTCCGCGAAGCACCCGATCCGCAACCGCGACGACCTGTCGATGGTCTACACGCCGGGGGTCGCCCGAGTCTGCGAGGCGATCGCCGCCAACCCGGTCGACGCCCGCCGGCTCACCGTCAAGCGCAATGCGGTGGCCGTGGTCACCGACGGCTCGGCGGTGCTCGGGCTCGGCAACATCGGCCCGGCGGCTGCCCTGCCTGTGATGGAGGGCAAGGCTGCCCTGTTCAAGCGGTTCGCCGGCATCGACGCCTGGCCGCTGTGCCTGGACACCCAGGACACCGACAAGATCGTCGAGATCGTCCGGGCGGTGGCCCCCGGGTTCGCCGGCATCAACCTGGAGGACATCTCCGCGCCGCGCTGCTTCGAGATCGAGGCCCGGCTGCGCGAGGAGCTCGACATCCCGGTATTCCACGACGACCAGCACGGCACCGCGATCGTGGTGCTGGCCGCGCTGACCAACGCGTTGCGGGTGGTCGGCAAGACGATGAGCTCGGTGCGGGTGGTGATGTCCGGCGCCGGCGCAGCCGGGTCGGCGATCCTGCGCGTGTTGCTGGCCGCCGGCGTCGAGGACGTGGTCGTCGCCGACGTCGAGGGGGTGATCCACCGCGACCGTCCTGGGCTGCACCAGTCGCTGCGCTGGCTCGCCGAGGCGACCAACAAGGCGGACGTGACCGGCGACCTCTGCGACGCGCTGGCCGGCGCGGACGTGTTCGTCGGGGTGTCCGCGCCGAACCTGCTCACCGGCGCCGACGTGGCCACCATGGCCGACGACGCGATCGTGTTCGCGCTGGCCAACCCGGAGCCCGAGGTGGACCCGGCCGAAGCCCGCAAGCACGCGGCGGTGGTGGCCACCGGACGTTCGGACTACCCGAACCAGATCAACAACGTGCTCGCCTTCCCCGGCGTCTTCCGAGGGCTGCTGGACGCGTCCGCGGTGCGCGTGGACGAGTCGGTGCTGGTGGCGGCGGCGCACGCGATCGCCTCGACGGTGAGCGCGGAGGAGCTCAACGCCAACTACATCATTCCAAGCGTCTTCCACGCCGACGTGCACAAGTCGGTGGCCGCCGCGGTGCGCGCGGCCGCGGAGGAGGCCGGCCAGATCGCCACCGACCCCGAGACGCTGCCCGCCGCCTCGGGGAGCGGCCATGGCTGACCCGGACGGGGTCGTCCTGCGGGCGGGGGTCCTGCTGGTCGCCACCCCGTCCCTCGTGGACGCCAACTTCGACCGCAGCGTGGTGCTGGTGCTCGACCACGACCAGAGCGGCTCGCTCGGGGTGGTCCTCAACCGGCCGTCTCCCGTGCCGGTCGGCGACGTCCTCGACAACTGGGCAGAGCACGTCGCCAGGCCCGGCGTGCTGTTCCACGGGGGTCCGGTCAGCACCGACTCCGCGCTGGCGGTGGCGCTGCTCCCGCCGGGCGGCGACGAGGAGCCGCTCGGCTTCCGGCGGATCTTCGAGGACACCGGCTCCGCGGTCGGGATCGTGGACCTGGACACCCCCTCGGAGCTGCTCGGCTCGGCGGTGTCGGGCATGCGGATCTTCGCCGGCTACGCCGGCTGGGGCGGGGGACAGCTCGAGTCCGAGATCGAGGAGGGCTCCTGGTACGTCGTACCGGCGCTGGCCACCGACCCGTTCAGCGGGGACCCGCAGCGGCTGTGGACGCAGGTGCTGCGCCGGCAGCCGGGGGAGCTGGCCTGGGTGTCCACCCGGCCCGCCGACGCCACGCAGAACTGACTGAACCGAGCGCGGGCTTCGCCCCGGGCTTTACAATCGGGGATCGTGACTACGCAGATGAGCCCCGGCGCACAGACGGTCGAGGACACCCGACCGGCGCCCACCGACGACGGCGACCACGAGCGCTTCTCGCACTACGTCGAGAAGGACAAGCTCACCGAGGCCATGGTGATGGGCACGCCGGTGGTTGCCCTGTGCGGCAAGGTCTGGGTGCCCAGCCGCGACCCGGAGAGGTATCCGGTCTGCCCGGAGTGCAAGGAAGTCTGGGAGAGCCTCAAGAAAGACGATGAGTGATCCGGGTGCGCGTATTCTCGGGGGGCGTGCCGCTTCGCGGGGCGCTGGCCGGACTCACCGCCTTGTCGCTGCTGCTGGCTGGGGTCACCACCGCGACCGCGGCGGGCGCTGACCACTCCGTGGTCTCGGGTCGGTCTGCGCCCTCCTCGACCACCAGGAGTGCAGCTGCGTCCTCCTCGGCCACCGGCTGCGACCCGGCCGCCCAGCGCGCCTCCGTGCGCACCGCGATGGCCCGGATCGGCCGCGCCGACGACCAGCCCGGCTACCGTCCTCGCCGGCTGCGGCGCCTCGACGCCCGGCTCCGGCGCCGGGTGGCGGCGCGGTCGCTGCGCAGCCCGGAGGCGAGGTACGGCCTAGTGCTGCGCATTCCGGTCGCCGTGCACGTGCTCGCCGGCAAGCACGACCGTGGCCCGTCCCGGGCCCGGGTGCGCCGAGAGATCCGCGTGCTCAACGACGCCTACGGCGGCGGCCAGTCGGCAGAGAACACCGCGACCCGGTTCTCCTTCCAGCTGGTCTCCTTCGACCGGACCGTCAACCGGGCCTGGCACACCGCGGTGATGTTCGACGCCGCGGACAAGGCCGCCCGGCGGGCGCTGCACGTAGGCGGCCCGAACGAGCTGAACCTCTATGTCGCCTCGCCGACGAGCAGGAACCGCCGCAGCGACGGGGTGGTCCTCGGCTGGAGCAGCATGCCGTGGCGGGCGCAGCGCCGGCCCCGGCTGGACGGGGTGACCGTGCACGAGGGCAGCCTGCCCGGCGGCCGGCTGCGCGACTACAACCGCGGGGACACCGCGGTGCACGAGATCGGCCACTGGCTGGGCCTGTTCCACACCTTCGAGGGAGGCTGCTCCAAGCGCAACGACCGGGTCGCCGACACCCCCGCGGAGTACTCCCCGAGCACGGCGTGCGAGCGTGGCCGGGACACCTGCCCGGCGCCGGGGCTGGACCCGATCCACAACTTCATGGACTACTCGTTCGACGCGTGCATGAACCGGTTCACACCCGGACAGGTGAACCGGATGACCGACAACTGGCTGGCCTACCGCACCCCGTGAGAGACGTGACCGACCCGAACCCCCCGTCCGAGCCCCCGTCCGTCCCCGCCCCGCCCAACGAGCTGCCCCCGGCCTACCCGGCCCGGGCGGCCTGGGGCACCGCGACCAAGCTGCGCGCCTGGCAGGCCGCCGCGATGGAGAAGTACTTCGCCGGGGAGCCCCGCGACTTCCTCGCCGTCGCCACCCCGGGCGCCGGCAAGACGACGTTCGCGCTGACCGTGGCCGCGGAGCTGCTGTCCCGCCGGGTGGTGGACAGGGTCACCGTGGTCGCGCCCACCGAGCACCTGAAGACCCAGTGGGCGGATGCGGCTGCCCGTGCGGGCATCCCGGTCGACCCGTCGTACTCCGGAAGGAGAGGCCGCACCAGCAAGGAGTACGTCGGAGTGGCGGTCACCTACGCCGGCGTGGCCGCCAACCCGCTCGCACACCGGGTGCGCACCGAGCGGTTCAAGACCCTGGTGATCCTCGACGAGGTGCACCACGCCGGTGACGCGCTGTCGTGGGGCGAGGCGGTGCGCGAGGCGTTCGAGCCCGCCCGGCGACGGCTGGCGCTCACCGGCACCCCGTTCCGCTCCGACATCAACCCGATCCCGTTCGTCAGCTACGCCCCGGACGCCGATGGTTCCCCGCGCAGCGTCGCTGACTTCACCTACGGCTACGCGCACGCGCTGGCCGACCACGTGGTCCGGCCGGTGCTGTTCATGGCCTACAGCGGCCAGATGCAGTGGCGGACCCGGGCCGGGGACGAGGTGGCCGCCCGGCTGGGCGAGCCGCTCACCAAGGACCTGACCGCGCAGGCGCTGCGTACCGCGCTGGACCCGCACGGTTCGTGGGTGCCCGCCGTGCTGCAGGCCGCAGACCGACGGCTCACCGAGGTGCGCCGGCACGTCCCCGACGCCGGCGGGCTGGTGATCGCGACCGACCAGGACTCCGCCCGTTCCTATGCCGGACTGCTCGCCGAGGTCACCGGCGAGAAGCCGGTGGTGGTGCTCTCGGACGAGAAGGCAGCCTCGAAGCGGATCGCGTCGTTCGCCGAGGGGGAGCAGCGCTGGATGGTGGCGGTGCGGATGGTGTCGGAGGGTGTGGACGTGCCCCGGCTGGCCGTCGGGGTCTACGCCACCACCACCGCGACCCCGCTGTTCTTCGCCCAGGCGGTAGGTCGCTTCGTGCGGGCCCGTCGCCGCGGCGAGACCGCGTCGGTGTTCCTGCCGTCGGTGCCGAGCCTGCTCGGGTACGCCGGGGAGATGGAGGCCGAGCGCGACCACGTGCTGCGCCGGCGGGTGGACAACGACGAGGACGTGTTCGCCGCGGAAGACGAGCTGCTGAGCCGGGCCCAGGAGGCCGAGGCGGCCAGCGCCGAGGAGCTCGGGTCGTTCGAGGCGATGGGGTCGGAGGCCCGCTTCGACCGGGTGCTGTACGACGGAGGCGAGTTCGGCCACGAGGGTGAGGTGCACGTCGGCTCGGAGGAGGAGATGGACTTCCTCGGCATCCCCGGGCTGCTCGAGCCGGACCAGGTTCGGGACCTGCTGCGACACCGGCAGAGCGAGCGCGCCCGCCGCCAGCGCCGTACCGGCTCCACACCGCAGGACGTCGAGCGGGACGTGTCCACCCACGAGCAGCTGGCCACGCTGCGCCGGGAGCTGAACGGCTTGGTCGCCGCGTGGAACCACCGCACCGGGCAACCGCACGGTGTCACGCATGCCGCGCTGCGCCGGGAGTGCGGCGGACCGGCCGCCGCGCTCGCGACCGCGGACCAGCTGCGAGCGCGGATCGACCGGATCAGGGACTGGGCCGCCCGCCGGACCTCGTGAGTATCCTTCAGGATCATGCCGGAGACCTCGCAGACCCTGCAGCGCGGTCTGCGGGTGCTGAGCGTGCTGGCGGAGTCGCCGAACGGGCTCACCGTCACCGAGCTGGCGGCTGCCGTCGACGTGAACCGGACCGTGGTGTACCGGCTGGTGACCACCCTGGAGCAGGCCGGCCTGGCCCGCCGCGACACCTCGGGCAAGCTGCACATCGGCCTCGGCGTGCTGACCCTGGCACGCGGCCTGCAGCCGGTGCTGCGCTCGCTGGCCAACCCGGTGCTCCGCGCGCTGGCCGAGGAGCTCGGCTCGACCGCGCACCTGACCATCGTCGACGGCGCGGAGGCGCTGGCGATCGCCGTGGTGGAGCCGAGCTGGACCGACTTCCACGTCGCCTACCGGGTCGGCGCCCGGCACCCCCTCGAGCTGGGGGCGGCCGGCAAGGCGATCCTGCTCGGTCGCCAGGTCGCCGCCGGGGAACCGGTCGCGGAGCGCTCGGTGCAGACCCAGGGTGAGCTGCAGGCCGGTGCCCGCGGGATGTCCGCCCCGGTGCTCGGCGTGGACGGGCTCGAGGCGTCGGTCGGCATCGTCACGCTCGGCGAGGTGGACCCCGCGGTCATGGAGCCGGCGGTCACCCGCGCCGCGCGCGACATCGCGGGCCGGCTGTCTTGACCGCTACTCCTCGACGGCCGCGCCGAGCAGCGGCAGCACTCGGTAGGGGATCTGGGTGGCCAGCGCGATCACCGTCGATGACCGGACGATCCCGGCGTCGGACAGCACCGCGTCGATGACCCGCTGCAGGTCGGCGTTGGACCGGGCCACCACCCGGCACCACATGTCCCCGGCGCCGGTGATCGTGTAGGCCTCGAGCACCTCGGCGATCCCCGCCAGGTGGGCGGCGATCGCCTCGTGCCCGGAGCCCTGCCGGATCTCCAGGGTCAGGAACGCCGTCACCGGATGGCCGAGCGCGTCGGGGTCCAGCGACGGGCCCCACCCGCTGATCACCCCGCTGGCGGCCAGCTTGTCGAGCCGGGCCTGCACGGTGCCGCGGGCCACGCCGAGACGCCGGGACGCCTCCAGCACGCCGATCCGCGGCTCGGCCGCGAACAGCCGGATCAAAGTGACGTCCAGATGGTCCATGGCCCCTCGAGGAAGCGGACAGTTTGTACAGTGAATGAGCTCAGCCTTGCACATTCTGCGTTGGCCCGCCACGATGCGGAACCATGACCGACTCACTGACCCAGGACGAGCTGAAGGCCGATCTCACCCTCGAGCAGCTGCGCCAGCTGGTCGGGCTGGTGGAGTACGACGAGAGCCGGGACCCGTTCCCGGTGATCGCGCAGGACGCGGTGTGCTTCGTGGTCGGGAACGCCACCCAGACCGCGCAGTTCTACCAGCTCGCCTTCGGGATGGACCTGGAGGCCTACCGCGGGCCGGAGAACGGCTGCCGCGACTCCAAGAGCTATGTGCTCCGGTCCGGCTCGGCCCGGTTCGTGGTCTCCGGCGGGGTCACCCCGGACAGCCCGCTGCTGGACCACCACCGCCGGCACGGCGACGGCGTCGTCGACCTGCCGATGGAGGTGCCCGACGTCGACAAGTGCATCGACCACGCCCGGGCGGTGGGCGCGACGGTGCTGGTCGAGCCGCACGACGAGTCCGACGAGCACGGCACCGTGCGGATCGCCGCCATCGCGGCGTACGGCGAGACCCGGCACACCCTGGTCGACCGGTCCCGCTACCACGGCCCGTACCTTCCCGGCTACGTCGCCGCGAAGACCACCGTGACCCGCGCCGAGGGACACCCGAAGCGGCTGTTCCAGGCCGTCGACCACTGCGTGGGCAACGTCGAGCTCGGCCGCATGGACGAGTGGGTCGCGTTCTACAACAAGGTGATGGGCTTCGTGAACATGGCGGAGTTCATCGGCGACGACATCGCCACCGACTACTCGGCGCTGATGTCGAAGGTGGTCGCCAGCGGCAACCACCGGGTGAAGTTCCCGCTCAACGAGCCGGCCGTAGCGAAGAGGAAGTCGCAGATCGACGAGTACCTCGAGTTCTACGACGGCGCCGGCTGCCAGCACATCGCGCTGGCCACCGGCGACATCCTGCGCACCGTGGACCTGCTGCGCGACAACGGTGTGGAGTTCCTCGAGACCCCGGACTCCTACTACGACGATCCGGAGCTGCGCGAGCGCATCGGCAAGGTGCGGGTGCCGATCGAGGAGCTGAAGAAGCGCAAGATCCTCGTCGACCGGGACGAGGACGGCTACCTGCTGCAGATCTTCACCAAGCCGATCGGCGACCGGCCCACGGTGTTCTACGAGTTCATCGAACGGCACGGGTCGCTGGGCTTCGGCAAGGGCAACTTCAAGGCGCTCTTCGAGGCTATCGAGCGCGAGCAGGAGCTGCGCGGCAATCTCTGACGGACGGCCCTGTCCGGTGGCACAATCCGGCCCATGACACAGATCCCGGCCGGGTGGTATCCCGACCCTGCCGACCCCTCCGGCGCCTTCGGGCAGCGGTACTGGGACGGTCGGCAGTGGACCGAGCACGTGCAACCAGGTGCGTCGTACGCCGCCAACGCCAGGGACGCGACGACCCCTGACGGCCAGCCGCTGTCGGGCTGGTGGGCCCGGGTGGGTGCCTACGTCATCGACCAGATCGTGATCGGCATCGTGGCGATGCTGATCGGATTCCCGCAGCTGCGTGTCGTGGCCCACGAGTACGCCGTCTTCTTCCAGGAGACGATGCAGCGGCCGGGGAGCACGTCGGCGCTGGCGGGCAACGCCCAGCTGGCCGCCGGCATCGCCGGGCCGATGGCGGTCCTCGCGTTGATCACGCTGGTGGTGAACTTCGTCTACAACGTGGGCTTCCTGAAGTGGCAGGCCGCGACCCCCGGGAAGCTGCTGCTCAAGCTGCGGGTCCGCCGGCGTGAGGTGGCCGGCCCGCTGCCGTGGGGCACCGTGCTGCGGCGCTGGCTGGGGCAGTACTGGGCGTCGTTCCTGTCCCTGGTGCCGGTGCTCGGCGCGGTGGTCGGGCTGTACCCGATCCTCGACGACCTGTGGCCGCTGTGGGACGGCAAGCGTCAGGCCCTGCACGACAAGGTGGCCCGCACCAACGTGGTGCGCCGCTAGCGGCGTCCGCACAGCGGCAGGGCCGGTTTGTGGAAACCTTTACTGCCGCGGACAAATCGGGGCATCATGGGCACGTAGTTGTCGGGGGGACAGGTCCATGTACCACAGTGCAGACGATGACACGATGGCTGGCTTCCGCCATGAGGCGGTGCTCTATCGGGACGGCATCGGGGGGTTGCTCGATGCCGTCCTACCCTTCGTTGCCGAGGGCCTCGAGGCCGGGGAGCCGGTGATGGTCGCCGAGCCGCCGGAGGCGATCGCCGCTCTCGAGGTCGCGCTCGGCGCCGACTCCTCGCGGGTCACCTTCGTGGACATGTCCACGCTCGGGCGCAATCCCGCGCGGATCATCCCGGAGTGGCTGCGGTTCGTGGACCGGTTCGGCGGGCGCGGGCCGGTGCGCGGGGTCGGCGAGCTGGCCTGGCCGGG
>DASSKA010000047.1:0-3708 GCA_035690905.1 Nocardioidaceae bacterium
GTCGCCCAAATGGGGGACCGACCCGCGTAGCAACACCCGTTCGCGGGCACTCCGGCAGAGCCCTCCGGGTTGAGCAGACCCCAAGAACTGTGGCATGCCCAGATTCCGGGCCTATTCTGCGAGCACACGAGAACGCAGGGAGTAAGCGATGCCGGGCACGGGCCGACCAGGCCGAGTGCAGCAGATCGCGTACGACGCGACGCCGCTGACCGCCTCGCAGCCCGATGTGGACGCGCGCATCGGTTGGCTGCTGGCCATGTCGCGCCTGCACCACCACAACCCCGACTTCGCCGACGGACGCACCTTCGTCGAGGCCCTGGCCGACGCCGGCCTGAGCGTCAGCCGTAGCCAGATCAGCCGGTGGGAGTCCGGCGAGGCGGCGGTGTCCTACGAGGCCACCGCGGCGTACGAACGGGCACTCAGCCTGGTGCCGGGGCGGTTGTCCAGCCTGACCGGGTACATCCGCTCGGCCATCCCCGGCATCAAGACCCGGGTGCTCCGCCCGCGGCTGGACCCGGCCAGCCGCGCCTTCGCGCTGCGGCTCGATGACCTGGTCGACCTCGCCGAGGGAGGCGGCGCGAAGGCCGTCGACTGGCAGGAGCTCGGCTGGCACCTGTCGGCGGTGCCGCTCGTGCACCTGCGCAGCAGCACCTGGCAGTGCCTCGCCGACCAGCTGGTCACCATCATTCCGAGGTCGATCAACGTCGCGTACCGGCAGTACAGCGCCGCCGCGATGAACATGGCCACCGTGCCGCGTGCCCAGGACTTCCTGGTGCGGGCCATCTCGACCTACCTCTCCGTCCCCGACGTCCAAGTCGTCACCAACCCGGTCGGTCTGCTCGACCAGCTGCCCACCCGGGAGGCCGCCAACCTGGTGCTGGACATGATCGAGGACCCCCCGCGGCCCAGCGCGTACCGCCTGGCCGTCTGGGTCGCGACCTCCAAGGTGCTGCGCGGGGACTTCACCGCCGACGAGCGAACTCGGCTGGGCATGATCGTGCTGCGCACCTGGCGGGCCAACCCCACCGCGGCGGCCCGGGACCTCGCCGAGCTGATCGCCGCGCTGCCCGAAGGCCTGCGGGCCTCGCTGACCCAGGCGGCCAGCCGCTCTGGCCAGCGCCGCGCCGGGTACGTCATCGAGCACGGGGAGGGCCTGGTCGCGTCCGAGGCGCGCACCACCGCCTGGATGCTGGCGGAGGGCGCGCGCCGCCGGGCGCCGGGAGATCCGGAGTACGGCGAGGACCGGATGCTGGTCCGGCTGCTGCGCGAGGTGCTGTTCCACCGCGACTCCGAGCGTCGCCACCTCGCCGCGCTGGTGATCGCCTCCTCGCCGTTCCGCGGCCCGGTCGCCGACGAGCTCATCGGCCTGCTCGGCGAGCCCGACACCCCGGAGTGGATCCGCGGCCGGGCCGCCACGACGGTTCGGTACCTCGCCGACGACGAGCACCGGCTCCGGCTGCTGCACTGGCTGCAGGACCCAGACGCCGAGGTGGCCGCGCCGGTCGCGCAGACCATGGGTCATCTCAGCTACATGCCGATCTCCGACCAGGCGCTGCGCGCCGCGCTGGGGCCGCAGTGGTCGCTCGTGGAGCGGGCCCGGATGTACGCCCTGGGCATGTCCGGCTCGGCCGGTCTTCGGGCGATCAACCGCTCGGCGACCGCGCCGGCCTGGCAGAAGGCGGCCGCCCGCTGGTGGATCGAGGTCGGCCCCGCCGTCCGGGATTAGTCAGACGAAGCCCCCACACCGCCGTACCCCTCTTGACCCCCCTACCCGCGACGACGAGAGTGGCACCGTTACGGCCGGGGGGCCATGGCCGAAGGGGGCTTCGGATGGGGAAGCGCTTCTCAATTCTTGCCGCGATGGCGGCGGCCGCCCTGGTAGCCGCGATGGCGGTTCCGGCGGGGGCTGCCAGCACGGGGGACGCGAGGGTCGACGTCGGCAGCCCGAGCACCCCGTTCTCGCAGAACAAGCAGAACGAGCCTGCGCTCGCCGTCGACGCCAACCATCCCGACGTGCTCGTCGCCGGCGCCAACGACAACATCGACATGGAGGCGTGCAACGCCGGTGCCGACAACACCTGCCCGTTCACACCGGGCGTCGGCGTCTCGGGCGTGTACTTCTCCTTCAACAAGGGCGCGACCTGGACGCAGCCGACGTACACCGGCTTCACGGGCAGGAAGTGCCTCGGCAAACCGGGCAACAACGACCCCGAGTGCACCGGTGAGGTCGGGTCGATCGGCACGCTGCCGAAGTACTACGACAACGGCTTGGTCTCCGACGGTGACCCGGCCCTCGCGTTCGGACCGGTGCCGGACAGCTCCGGCCACTTCTCCTGGTCGAACGGTTCGCGGTTGTACTACGGGAACCTGACCTCGAACTTCCCGGGCGACACCACGTTCAAGGGTGACGAGGCGGTGGCCGTCTCCACCACCGACGACGTGCAGGCGGCCGCGGCGGGCAAGGAGGACGCCTGGACGGACCCGGCGATCGTGTCCCGGCAGACGGCGACCACGTTCAGCGACAAGGACCAGATCTGGGCGGACAACGCAGCGAGCAGCAAGTTCTTCGGCAACGTGTACGTCTGTCTCGGCGACTTCAAGGGCAGCGGCAACTCGGCGACGCTGTCACTCGATGTGTCGACCTCCACCGACGGCGGCGCCACCTGGAGCGTGAAGCACGTCATACCGCCACAGACCACTGACCTGTCCGGGTGCACGGTGCGCACCGACAGCAAGGGCGTGGTGTACGTCTTCGTGATGCAGTTCGCGAACGGCATGCCTGGGCGCGGGCAGCACCTGATGCTCAAGTCGTACGACGGAGGCAAGACCTGGACCAAGGCCCAGCGGATCGGGCTCGCCGTGGACACGTGCTTCTCCGCCCAGTTCGACGGCAACTCACCCCGCTGTGTCGAGGACGGGGTCGCCGGTGCTCGTGACGACCTGTCTCCGGCGCCCAGCGTGGACATCGCCAACGGTGCCCCGACCGGGGCAGGGGCGACCGACGAGATCGTCCGGTCCTGGGTCGACGGCCGTGACGGCGTGGCCCACCCGCACGTGTTCGTGAGCCAGTCCACCAACGGCGGCAGCACCTGGAGCTCTCCCACGGCGACCGAGTCGTCGGGTGACCGCGGGTACTACTCCGCCATCGCGGTTGCTCCTGACGGCACCGACGCCTACCTGGTGTACAACGCCTTCACCACGCGGTTCCGCCACAACACCACCGCCGCGCGGGGCCTGGTCGGCGTGGTCAAGCACACCAGCCTCGCCTCGTCCGGAGCGTTCGGCAGCTGGTCGACGTTGCACCGCGGCGTGGTCGGCGATCCGCGGGCCTCCGCGCAGAACAACCTGGTGCTGGAGTTCCTCGGCGACTACGTGTACGCCGTGGCCACCCGCGACTACGGCGCGGGCGTCTGGAACGACATGCGCAACGGCGAGGTCTGTCCGGGCATCCAGCGTTGGCGGGCGGCCGTGCAGGACGCGGTGAACAACGGCACCGCGATCCCCGCGCCGCCGGCGCCGGAGAAGCGCTGCCCGGCCGGGTTCGGCAACTCCGACATCTACGGAGGCGGCTTCGCCGACCCGACTCCCTGACCCCAGGGGCGGGGTGGCTGCTCCGCTCAGTGCTCGTCGCCCGGCATCCGCCATACTTGTGCGCAAGGCGGGATCACCCGGCGGATAGCGAACGGGGAGGGCAGCGTGGCGTCAGAC
>DASSKA010000048.1:0-4853 GCA_035690905.1 Nocardioidaceae bacterium
GGACATGGGAATCGGGGACGAGCCCTACCAGGAGCTCTTGGTGATGCCGGGCAGCTCGCCGCGGTGCGCCATCTCGCGCAGGCAGATGCGGCACAGCCCGAACTTGCGGTAGACGGCCTTCGGCCGGCCGCAGCGCTGGCAGCGGGTGTACGCGCGCACCTTGAACTTCGGCGTGCGCGCCGCCTTCACCTTCAGTGCGGTCTTCGCCATCTCACTGCTCCTTGAAGGGGAAGCCGAGCTGCCGGAGCAGCGCGCGTCCCTCGTCGTCGTTGGTAGCGGTGGTCACGACCGTGATGTCCATCCCCCGGGACCGGTCGATCCGGTCCTGGTTGATCTCGTGGAACATCACCTGCTCGGTCAGACCGAACGTGTAGTTGCCGCGCCCGTCGAACTGCTTGGCCGAGAGGCCGCGGAAGTCGCGGATCCGCGGCAGGGCCAGGGTCAGCAGCCGGTCCAGGAACTCCCACATCCGGTCGCCGCGCAGCGTGACGTGCGCGCCGATCGGCATGCCCTCGCGCAGCTTGAACTGCGCGATCGACTTGCGGGCCCTGGTGACCTGCGGCTTCTGGCCGGTGATCGCGGCCAGGTCGCGCACCGCACCCTCGATCAGCTTGGAGTCACGGGCCGCCTCGCCGACGCCCATGTTCACCACGATCTTGGTCAGGCCGGGGACCTGCATCACGTTGGCGATGTCGAACTCGCTCTGCAGCGCGGGCAGGATCTCCTGGCGGTACCGCGCCTTCAGCCGCGGCATCGCCGTCTCGGTGGTAGCGGTGGTCATCAGATCTCCTCACCGGTCTTGCGGGCGACCCGGACGCTGCGGTGAGCGGTGTAGGTCGAACCGTCCGGGCGCCGCTTGGTCACCTCGTCGCGGCGGTAGCCGACCCGGCTGGTCACCTTGCCCTTGTCAGCCCCGTCCTTGGGGGCGTCCACGACCAGCATCACGTTGGACACGTGCACCGGGGCCTCCTGGGTGATGATCCCGCCGGTCGTGCCGCCGCGGCCGCCCTGGTTGACCACCTTGGTGTGCCGCTTGATGCGGTTCACGCCCTCGACGATCACCCGGTCCTGGTCGGACAGCACGGAGATGACCTTGCCCTCCGCGCCCTTGTCCTTGCCGGCGATGACGCGGACGACGTCACCCTTCTTGATGTTCAGCGTCTTGCGGTTCGCCATGGCTCAGAGCACCTCCGGTGCCAGCGAGATGATCCTCATGAACTTCTTCTCCCGCAGCTCACGGCCGACCGGGCCGAAGATGCGGGTACCGCGCGGCTCGCCGTCCTGCCGCAAGATGACGGCGGCGTTCTCGTCGAACCGGATGTAGGAACCATCCGGACGGCGGCGCTCCTTGACTGTGCGCACCACCACGGCCTTGACGACATCGCCCTTCTTCACGTTGCCACCGGGGATCGCATCCTTCACGGTGGCGACGATGACGTCGCCGATGCCGGCGTAGCGTCGACCCGAGCCGCCGAGCACCCGGATGCAAAGGATCTCCTTCGCACCGGTGTTGTCGGCGACCTTGAGTCGCGACTCCTGCTGGATCATCTCTCTCTCCTTGTCGCCCCGGTTCTCGGCCCTCGCCGAGCCTGGGGGAACCTGTTACTTGGCCTTCTCGAGGACCTTCACCACGCGCCAGCGCTTGGTGGCCGACAGCGGGCGGGTCTCCATGATCAGGACGCGGTCGCCGACGCCGCACTCGTTCTGCTCGTCGTGGGCCTTGAGCTTCTCGGTGCGGCGCATGACCTTGCCGTACAGCGCGTGCTTGACGCGGTCCTCGACGGAGACGACCACGGTCTTCTCCATCTTGTCGCTGACCACGAGGCCTTCGCGTGCCTTCCGATAGCGGCGATGTGTCGCCGGGGCGGTCGTCTCGACGGCTGTGGTTGCGTCAGTCATTTCGGCTTCCTGGTTCATTCGGCACCACCCTCAGCGCCCGGGGTCTGCCTGATCCCGAGCTCACGCTCACGGACGACGGTGTAGATGCGGGCGATGTCCCGCTTGACCGTGCGCAGCCGGCCGTGGCTCTCGAGCTGGCCCGTCGCGGCCTGGAAGCGCAGGTTGAACAGCTCCTCCTTTGCCTCGCGCAGCTTCTCCTCGAGGTCGACGTTGGTCAGCTCGTCGAGCTCGTGCGCAGTCGTTGTCATCAGAACTCACCTGCCTCGCGGGTGATGAAGCGGCACTTCATCGGCAGCTTGTGGATGGCACGCCGCATGGCCTCACGAGCGATGTCCTCCGGGACACCGGAGAGCTCGAACATCACGCGGCCGGCCTTCACGTTGGCGATCCACCACTCCGGCGAGCCCTTCCCGGAACCCATCCGGGTCTCGGCCGGCTTCTTGGTCAGCGGACGGTCGGGGTAGATGTTGATCCACACCTTTCCGCCACGCTTGATGTGCCGGGTCATCGCGATACGCGCGGACTCGATCTGCCGGTTGGTGACGTAGTGGCCCTCCACCGCCTGGATCCCGTAGTCGCCGAAGGCGAGCGTGGTGCCGCCCTTGGCCATCCCGGTCCGCTTGGGGTGGTGCTGCTTGCGGTGCTTGACCCTTCGGGGCATCAGCATGGCGTCAGCCCTCCTGTCCGGTGCTCGCCTCAGCGCTCGCCCCGCCGGTCTCGGCGGGCGCGGTGGCCTTGGCGTCGGTGGAACGTGTGGCCTCCCGGCCGCGGTCGGAACGGCTCGGGCGGTCGCCTCGGCTGCCCCGGCTGGGCCGGTCGCCACCGCGGCCACGGCCGCGGCCCGGCGCCGCGGCGCGGGCCGCCGCCTGGGCCTCCCGCTCGGCGCGGGTGCCGGCGACCTCACCCTTGTAGATCCACACCTTCACGCCGATCCGGCCGAAGGTGGTGCGCGCCTCGTAGAAGCCGTAGTCGATGTCCGCTCGCAGGGTGTGCAGGGGCACCTGGCCCTCGCGGTAGAACTCCGAGCGGGACATCTCGGCGCCACCGAGACGGCCGGAGCACTGCACCCGCACGCCCTTGGCGCCGCTGCGCATCGAGGTCTGGATCGCCTTGCGCATCGCGCGCCGGAAGGCGACCCGGCCCGACAGCTGCTCGGCCACGCCCTGCGCGACCAGCTGAGCGTCGATCTCGGGGTTCTTCACCTCGAGGATGTTCAGCTGCACCTGCTTGCCGGTGAGCTTCTCCAGCTCGCCGCGGATCCGGTCGGCCTCCGCGCCACGGCGGCCGATCACGATGCCGGGACGGGCGGTGTGGATGTCCACGCGCACCCGGTCCCTGGTCCGCTCGATCTCCACGCGCGAGATGCCGGCGCGCTCCATGCCCTTGGACAGCAGGCGCCGGATCGCGACGTCCTCGCCGACGTAGGACTTGTAGAGCTTGTCGGCGTACCAGCGGCTCTTGTGGTCGGTGGAGATGCCGAGCCGGAAACCGTTCGGGTTGATCTTCTGGCCCATCAGGCGCTCCGCCCCTTCTTGGTCTGGCTGCCGGACTTCTTCGCCTGGGCGCGCTCCTCGGCCACCGGCTCCACCACGAGGGTGATGTGGCTGGTCCGCTTGTTGATCCTCGCCGCGCGGCCCTGCGCCCGCGGGCGCCAGCGCTTCATGGTCGGGCCTTCATCGACCATGGCCTTGGTGACGACCAGGGTCTCCCGCGCCAGGCTCTCGCCGCTCACCGCGTTCGCCACGGCGCTCTCGAGCACCTTGTACACGGTCTCGCTGGCCGCCTGCGGCGCGAACTTGAGCAGCGCCAGGGCGTCGTCCGCGCCCATGCCGCGGACCATGTCCACGACCCGGCGTGCCTTCATCGGGCTGATCCGGACGAAGCGCGCGCTTGCGAACGCCCCGGGCTCGTCACCCAGCAGGCTGTCGCGACGGGCGCTCACCCGCCTCCGCTCCATTACGCTCATCTGCTTGACTTCCTCGATTTGTCTCGTCGGCCGCCTGCCGCGTCAGCGGCGACGAGCCTTCCGGTCGTCCTTCACGTGCCCGCGGTAGGTGCGGGTCGGTGCGAACTCACCGAGCTTGTGCCCGACCATCGAGTCGGTCACGAAGACCGGGACGTGCTTGCGGCCGTCGTGCACGGCGATCGTGTGGCCGATCATGGCCGGCACGATCATCGACCGACGCGACCAGGTCTTGATCACGTTGTGAGTGCCCTTGTCGTTCTGCCCGTCCACCTTCTTGATCAGGTGGTCGTCGACGAAAGGCCCCTTCTTCAGGCTGCGTGGCATGTGTGCTCAGACCCTTTCTCAGCGACGCTTGCCGGACTTGCGACGGCGGACGATGAGGGCGTCCGATGCCTTGCGGCGCCGGGTGCGGCCCTCGGGCTTGCCCCACGGCGACACGGGGTGCCGACCACCGGAGGTCTTGCCCTCACCACCGCCGTGCGGGTGGTCGACCGGGTTCATCACGACACCACGCACCGTGGGCCGCTTGCCCTTCCAGCGCATCCGGCCGGCCTTGCCCCAGTTGATGTTGGACTGCTCGGCGTTGCCGACCTCGCCCACCGTGGCGCGGCAGCGCACGTCGACGTACCGCATCTCGCCGGACGGCATCCGCAGCTGCGCGCGACTGCCCTCCTTGGCCACCAGCTGGGCGGAGATCCCGGCGGACCGGGCGATCTTGGCGCCACCACCGGGGCGCAGCTCGATGCAGTGCACCGTGGTGCCGACCGGGATGTTGCGCAGCGGCAGGTTGTTGCCGGGCTTGATGTCGGCGCGCGGGCCGGCCTCGACCGCGGCACCCTGGGACAGGCCCTGCGGCGCGACGATGTAGCGCTTCTCGCCGTCGGCGTAGTGCAGCAGCGCGATGCGGGCGGTCCGGTTCGGGTCGTACTCGATGTGCGCGACCTTGGCCGGCACGCCGTCCTTGTCGTAGCGACGGAAGTCCACGACG
>DASSKA010000049.1:0-32792 GCA_035690905.1 Nocardioidaceae bacterium
GGTCTCCGGGTCCAGGGCCGAGGTGGGCTCGTCGAAGAGCATCACCTTCGGCTCCATCGCCAGCGCCCGGGCGATGGCCACGCGCTGCTGCTGGCCACCGGACAGCTGCCGCGGGTGGGCGTCGGCCTTGTCGGTCAGCCCGACCTTCGCCAGCAGCGCCTCCGCGCGCTGCCGCGCCTCGCGCTTGCTGATCTTGAGCACCTTCATCGGCGCCAGCATGACGTTGTCGATGACCTTCAGGTGCGGGAACACGTTGAAGGACTGGAACACCATCCCGACGTCGCGGCGCACCAGGTTCAGGTTGGTCCGCGAGGCGGCCAGGTCGTGCCCGTTGATGACCACGTGCCCGGCGTCGAACTTCTCGAGCAGGTTCAGGCAGCGCAGGAAGGTGCTCTTGCCGGAGCCGGACGGGCCGATGACGCAGACCACCTCCTGCTCGGCGACCTCGGTGGCCACGTCCTTGAGCACCAGGTTGCTGCCGAAGCTCTTGTTCAGGCCGGTCACCTTGATGATCGGCGATCCGGTGAGCGTGCTGGTGGTCATGCCAGCCTCCGTTCGTACCAGCGGCCCAGCAGGGAGATCGGGTAGGACACGATGAAGTACAGTGCCGCGACCACCAGGAAGGTCGTCAACGGCTCCTGGTTGATGTTGCTGATGATCCGGCCGGCCTGGGTGAGCTCGATGAAGCCGATCACCGAGACCAGGGCCGAGGCCTTGACCAGCGAGATCAGGAAGCCGATCGCCGGCGGCACGGCGATCTTCATGGCCTGGGGCAGGATCACGTGGCGGAACTTGAGGAAGTAGCCCATGCCGAGCGCCTCGGCGGCCTCCTCCTGGCCCTTCGGGATCGCCTCGATGCTGCCCCGGAAGATCTCGGCCATGTACGCGCCGGCGTAGATGGACAGGCCGACGATGGCGGTGAACCCGCGGTTGAAGGTGGCCAGCGGGAACAGCAGCGGCAGCGCGAAGTAGATGAACAGCAAGATGATCAGGATCGGCTGGCCGCGCAGGAAGTTGATGTAGACCGCGGCCACCCAGCGCAGCGGCGGGAACGGACAGATCCGGGCCATGCCGAAGACCAGCCCGAGGATGGTGCCGACGACGCCGGACACGGCCACCAGCATCAGGGTCAGCTCAGTGCCCCGCAGCAGCGGCGGCAGGAACTGCGCGAATCCTGCGTTGTTCACGTTCGTCTCCTCCCAGGCCTACCAGCGGAACAGGGTCTTCTCGGCGAGCCGAGAGCTCATCGCCATCGCCACCGAGACCAGGTAGTACAGGACGGCGCCGTAGGTGAAGATCTCCAGGGTGCGGTTCGTCTGGGAGTTGATGTCGCTCAGCGCGGAGGTCAGCTCGTTGAGCGAGATCACCGATCCCACGGAGGAGAACAGGAACAGCACAATCAGCTGGTTGGTCAGCGAGGGCAGCACGTTGCGGACGGCCGGCTTCAGCACGACGTACCGGAAGTTCTGCAGCGGAGTCATCCCCAACGCACTGGCCGCCTCACGCTGGCCCGCCGGGACCGACTCGAAGCCGGCCCGGAAGATCTCGGCGGTGTAGGCGGCGTTGTTCAGGGTCAGGCCGAGCACCGCCGACCAGAACGGGTTGAGGTTGATCCCGACCTGGCCCAGCCCGAAGTAGATCAGGTAGAGCTGGACCAGGAGCGGGGTGTTGCGGAAGATCTCGATGTACACCCCGGCGGGGGCGCTCAGCGCGCGCACCCCGCTGGAGCGGGCCAGCGAGATGAGTACTCCGGCGACAGAGCCCACCGCGAACCCGATCAGCGTCACGTACACGCTGATCCACAGCGCGTGAAGCAGGACGGGCAGGTAGGGCAGGATGTCGCCGAAGTAGAAGGTCACCGCGCGAACCTCAGCCGATCACCGACGGCAGCGGACGGTGGAACCACTTCTCGTAGAGCTTGTTGTCCGTGCCCGAGGTGATCAGGTTGCGGATGTAGTTGTTCAGGTAGTTGATCCACACCTGGTCGCCGGGCAGCACGCCCATGGACACGATCGACGGGCTGATCGGCGGCACGTCCAGCACCGCGAGCTGGCTCGGGTCCTGCTTGGCCAGGTCGTTGACGGTTTCGTAGGACTCGACCGCGGCGTCCACCTTGCCGGCCTTCAACGCGGCCAGCGCGTCGGCGATGGTGTCGAAGCGGACCACGTCGGTCTTCGGGTACTGCGTGGTCATGATCGTGTCGTTGGTGCTGCCGCGGGCCACCGAGACCTTCTTGCCGGCCAGGTCGGCCAGGCTCGAGATCGGGTTGTTCTTGTCGTAGATCACGCCCGCGCCGTGTGCGACGTACGGGATCGTGAAGCCCACCGACAGCGCACGCTCGTTGGTGGCCGTCCACGAGGAGATGTTCACGTCGACCCGGTTCGACTGCAGCAGCGGCAGCCGGCTGTCGCCGTTGGTGGGCACCAGCTGCAGCTTGACGCCCATCTGCTCGGCGAGGTCCTTGGCGATGTCGATCTCGTAGCCGGCGAACTCCCCGTTGGGCTTCTGGACCGCGCTCGGCGGGAAGTCGGGGAGCACGGCCACCCGCAGAGTGCCGGACTTCTCCACCTTGGTCAGCTGGCTGGTGGCCGGGGTGGTGCTACCGGCGGACTGGTCGGTGGTGCCTCCCCCGCCTCCCCCGCCGGTCCCGGCGCTCGAGGTGCAGCCGGCGGCCGCGAGCCCGACCGCGAGCATGGGTATCAACAACAGCTTCGAGGTGAATCTCTTCATTCCGCGCTTCCTCTTCGGCCGGATCGAACCACTCTCGCATGATGGGAGCGGCTTCTGGGTTATGGGAGAGTGTGGCTGTCTCGTGTCCTCCGCGTCAAGCCCCGAATGCCGCGAAGCGGGTGAACCGCCTCGGGCTCACTCGGTGTTGGCGTGCGCCCGTAACGCGCCGGCGTTGTCGACCCCACGGCGCTGCGCCAGCTCCAGGCAGACCACGTCGAGCGTGACGTGCGTGGTCTGGTCGAACAGGCTGGACAGCGGCTGGATGGTCGGAGCCTCGTCGGCGCGCCGGTACTTGGTCGCCGCCGGCAGCACGAGCACCTGGTCGGCGGCCGCGGCGAGCGGGGAGTCGGGGTCGGTGGTCACGGCGAGCACGGTGGCGCCCAGCTCGTGCGCCTTCTGCGCGGTCCGGACGGTGCCGGCAGTGGTGCCGGAGCCGGAGACCGCGACGAGCGTGTCGGTCTCCTTCACCGCGGGGGTGGTGGTCTCCCCCGCGACGTGCACGGACAGCCCGAGGTGCATCAGCCGCATGGCGAACGCCTTGGCCATGAAGCCGGAGCGACCCTCGCCCGTGACGATCACGTGCCCTCCGTCGTACAGCTTCTCGGCGAAGGCGCTCACCTGGTCACGGTCGACCTTGGCGAGCACGCCGCGGATCTCGTCGAGAACGGTGTCGATCAGGTCGGTCATCGGGGGTCTCCTTCTTCAGTGGGCGACGTGGCGCAGGGCTTTGGCCGCGCTGATCGGGTCGTCGGCCTTGGTGACGGCGGAGCCGACCACCACGCGCAGGCCGGGGACGTCGCGCAACGCGGGCAGGTCGTCGGCGCTGAGCCCGCCGGCGATGGCCAGCCGGCGGCCCTGTGCCCACGGGCCGAGCAGGTCGGTGGGCCGCGCGCCGGTGGCCTGCAGATCCTTGCCGACGTGCGGAGCGAGTACGACGGAGATGGGCAGCCGGTCTGCGAGGGCGCTGACCTGCTCGCTGGTGAGGCCGAGCAGGTCCACGACGAGCTCGCGCTCGCGCTCCTCGGCGACCTGGACCGCGGTGTCCAGGGTGACCTGAGGGGCCAGACCCATCACCGTGGCGGAGCGAGCGCCCGCGTCGTACGCCATGGTGAGCTCGAACCGCACGTCGTCGACCGTCTTCAGGTCGGCGAGCACCGGGGTGGCCCCCGCCGCCTCGACCACCTGGGTGAGCCCGGCGACGCCGAAGCCCTTGATCATCGACGTGCCCATCTCGATCCAGTCGGCGTACGGTGCGACGGACTCGGCGAGCTCGACCGCGCGGTCGAGCGGGATGCGGTCCAGGGCGATCTGCAGCTGCACGCGGGTCCTTCCGTCGGGGGCCAGCCCAGTCAACACTCTCCTCCCGGATGTTGGCAATTGCTCTTGCATAGTGGAAGATAGCGCCGTGCCACCCGCATCCACCCGCCCCACCGACATGGTCGGCAAGGCGCTCGCCCTGCTCACCCAGCTCGGTGAGTACCCGCAGGGCGTGGTGGCCTCCGAGCTGGCGCGCCAGTGTGGCTTCCCGCTCAGCACCGCGCACCGGCTGCTCGGGGCGCTCGTGCGCGACGGGTTCGCCGCCTTCGAGAAGTCCACCAAGCGCTACACGCTCGGGCTGCGGGTGTTCCAGCTCGCCCAGAGCGTCTCGCACGCGCACGGGTTCACCGGGCTGACCCGGCCGATCCTCGAGCAGGTGTCGGCGTCCACCCGCGAGGCCACCCTGCTCGCCGTGCTCGACGGCGAACAGCAGCTGTACGTGTACTCCATCGGCGGCCCGCAACAGGTCAGCGTGGTCGGCGAGCCCGGCCGGCACGGGCCGCTGCACTGCACCTCGCAGGGCAAGGTGCTGATCGCGTTCGCGCAGCCGGAGGTGCGCGAGCACCTGCTCGCCACCCTCGAACTGAGCCCGCGCGGGCCGAACACGATCACCAACCGGACCCGGTTCCGGGAGGAGATCGACCGGGTGACCAAGCAGGGGTACGCCGTCGCTGACGAGGAGCACGAGGCCGGCATCCGGGCGATCAGCGTCCCGGTGTACGACGGGCAGCAGGTCGCCGTCGCAGCGCTCTCGACCGCAGCGCCGGCCTACCGGATGACCGTCGCCCAGCTCGTCGAGCACCTGCCCACCCTGACCAAGGCGGCCCGCTCCCTCTCCGCGCTGATGCCTCTCGGCTGATCCCCCCTCCTGTGTTGAGTGGTCACTCCCGCGGTGTTGAGTGGTCACTCGCGCTCCGCGAACTAGGGTTTGCCCATGGCGTTGCGCATCGTCGCCACCCGGCCGTACCCGGACCTGCTCACGCTCCCGTGGCACCTCCGGCTCGAGGACTGGGGTGCCGATCTCCTCGTCGCGCTGCCCCAGGGCATCTCGCGGCACGTCGTACGCCTGGTCCGGGCGGAGCAGGACGTCTACGCGGTGAAGGAGACCCGGCCGCGGATGGCGTTCCGGGAGTACCGCACCCTCCGCGACCTCCGACGGCTCAGCCTTCCGGTGGTCGAGCCGGTGGGCGTGGTCGAGGGGCGTACGTCGGAGGACGGCGATGAGCTCGAGCCGGCCCTGGTGACCCGCCATCTCAGGTTCTCGTTGCCGTACCGGTCGGTGTTCGCCCACGGGCTACGCGCCGAGAGCCTGCCGCGGGTGATCGACGCGCTGGCGGTGCTGCTGGTCCGGCTGCACCTGACCGGCTTCTTCTGGGGAGACGTGTCCCTGTCGAACGTGCTGTTCCGGCGCAGCGCGGGCGAGTTCGCGGCGTACCTCGTCGACGCCGAGACCGGCGAGCTGCACCCGCAGCTGAGCGAGGGCCAGCGTGCGCAGGATCTCGACCTGGCCGAGACCAACCTGTACGGCGAGCTGCTCGACCTGCAGGCGGGACGACTGCTCGACGAGGGAGTTGACCCGCTCGCGACGGTGCATCGCGTCAGGGACAGGTACGACGCGCTGTGGGACGAGCTCACGGGCACGGAGGAGTTCAGCGCCGACCAGATGTGGCGGATCGAGCAGCGCGTCGAGCGGCTCAACGACCTGGGCTTCGACGTGGACGAGCTCGACATCGTCACGGACTGGCAGGGCGCCACGGTGCGGCTGCAGCCGAAGGTGGTCGAGGCCGGGCATCATTCACGCGAGCTGCAGTCGCTGACCGGTCTCGACGTCGAGGACAACCAGGCACGTCGGCTGCTCAACGACCTGGCGTCGTTCGCGACCAGCCATGGCGTCGACGCCGAGGACCGCGCCGTGGTGGCACACCGGTGGCTGACCGAGGTGTACGAGCCGGTCACCGGGCTCGTTCCGGAGCACCTTCGCGGACGGCTCGAGCCGGCGGAGGTGTTCCACGAGATGCTCGAGCACCGCTGGTTCCTGTCCGAGCGCGCTGACCGCGAGGTGGACATCTTCGACGCGACGCAGGCATACGTCGAGGAGGTGCTCGCTCAGTACCCGGAAGAGGCGATCGCCTCAGCGGAGCCGGTGTCGGCTCAGGCAGCGAGCCGCAGCGCCTCGCGGAGCTCGCCCAGCCAGGCGTAGAGCGCCTCGTTGGTGAAGGAGTCCTTGTCCACGACGATCACCGTCCAACCGTGGTCCCGCAACCACTTGCGCCGTTTCCTGTCACGCTCGCGTCTCAGCTCATCGTCGTCGTGGAACTCACGTCCGTCGTACTCCACGCAGACCTTGCTCTTCGGGTAGGCGAGGTCCAGCCGGTAGAGCTTGCGGCCTCGGTGTTTGACCCAGTACTGAGGCTCGGGCGCGGGTATGCCGGCGTCGTTGATCTCCAGCCGGGTCCAGGACTCGCCCGGTGACTCGGCGCGTGGGTCGGCAAGCGGGATCAGCTCGCGGAGCTGGATCACACCGCGTCGCCGGCGGTAGCGCGGCAGCTCTCCATAGAGCTGTTCCTGCGTGATGCCGTGCACGCGCATGAAGCCATCGAGTGCGGCGAGCGCGTTTCGTCGGCTGAGGCTGCACCCCAGATCCATCGCGGTTCGCAGCGGCGTGAGGACTTGCATGCCGTTGATCTCCATCACGTCGCCAGGAACGAGGTCACGCCTGCCACCCCTGCACCCGGAGCGCCGGATGCGACTGCCGCCGCGGAGGACGACCGTCTCGACATCGGGAAGGATCTCGAGCTCGCGGTACTCGAAGACGTCGACGCCGTGGATCCAGGCCGAAAACCGATCACTGATGATGCCCAGCGGGTGCACCAGGGAGGCAGCGAGCGTCCGTAGGTCGATGGTGTCTGGCACATCGGCGCGGACGTAGACGTTGCGCAGCACGCGTCGTACGTCCCGCTGCCTGACCAGCCTCGCCAGGTCGTAGCGGGTGAGCCCGCGCGCACGCGCCTGGGCCAGGGTGAACGGGAGACCGGGAAGGTCGATGCAACGTGTCATGTGACCACGCTGGACTCCTCGGCCCCATGGCGCGCGGGGCTGCCGCGGCGCTGTGGACAACAGCAAGGCGTCCGTGGTTGTGGACGATTTCTGGCTGTACGACGAGCGCGGGTGACCACTCAACGCCGCACGGGTGACCACTCAACGCAGCACGAGCGACCACTCAACGGCAGGAGGGGTCAGGAGGCGGAGCGGCGGGTGGCCACGGCGTAGAGCGCCACGGAGGCGGCTACCCCGGCGTTGAGCGACTCGAGAGAGCCGGCCATCGGGATGGACACCAGCGCGTCGCACGTTTCCGCGACCAGCCGCGACAGCCCCTTGCCCTCCGAGCCGACCACGATCACCAGCGGCCCGTCGGCCAGGTCCAGCGCCGGAAGCGTCACGTCACCGTCGGCGTCGAGGCCAACCACCATGCAGCCGGCCTGCTGATAGTTCTTCAGCTCCCGCACCAGGTTGGTCGCTCGGGCCACCGGCACCCTGGCCGCGGCACCAGCTGAGGTCTTCCACGCCGATGCGGTCATCCCCGCCGAACGCCGCTCGGGGATCAGCACGCCGTGCGCGCCGAAGCCGGCCGCCGAGCGGACCACGGCGCCGAGGTTGCGCGGGTCGGTCACCGAGTCCAGCGCGACGATCAGCGGCGGAGCGCCACTGCCGGCAGCGGTGTCGAGCAGGTCCGAGGGGTGCGCGTACTCGTACGGCGGCACCCTGGCCGCCAGCCCCTGGTGTACGGCGCGCTGGGTCAGCCGGTCCAGCTCGGCGCGGCTCACCTCCAACAAGGGCACACCACGGTCCGCGCAAGTCGCGAACGCTTCACGCAGTCGTGCATCACGCTCGGCCCCCTCAGCGACGTACACCGTGGAGACCGGCATCTGTGCGCGCAGCGCCTCCACCACCGAGTTGCGCCCGGCGATCCACTCGGTCTCCTCCGAGGACGGCTTCCGTCGCGGTCGTGCGGACGCGACCTTCTCCGCCTTGGCCTGGCGCTTGTGCGCGACGTGCCCGGGACGGTCCTTCGCCTTCGGCGTCGGACCCTTGCCCTCCAGCCCACGGCGGCGCCGTCCGCCCGAGCCCGCGGTCGGGTTGCCCTTTCCGGACTTGCGTATCGCGCCTCGTCGTGAGGAGTTACCAGCCATCAGTCGTCCTTGTCATGGGTTCCCGACCTATTCTCCGCCACGATCGACCACTCAACACACCACGCCTGACCACTCAACACACCACGCCTGACCACTCAACACAGCGCGAGTGACCACTCAACCAAGCACGACTGACCACTCAACACAAACTGGGAGGGGGAGGTCAGAGGGACCACTGGGGGCCTTGGGGGGTGTCCTCGATCTCGATGCCGGCCTCGGCGAGCCGGGAGCGGATCGCGTCTGCGGTGGCGAAGTCCTTGGCCTTGCGCGCGGACTCCCGCTGCTCGAGTAGCCCGCCGACGAGCGAGGCGACCGCGGTCGACAGCTTCTCGTCCTTCCGCGAAGAGCCGGCGCCCCAGTGCGGGTCCAGTGGATCGAGGCCGAGCACCGCCAGCATCGCCCGCACGGACGCGGCGTTACCGCGCAGCGCCGGCGAGTCCCCGCCGCCGAGCAGCCTGTTCCCCTCGTGCACGGTCTCGTGGATCGCCGCGACGGCCGCGGACGTCGAGAGGTCGTCGTTCATCGCGGCCACGAACTCCGGCGCGAGGACACCGTCCGCGGGCACGGGAGCACCAGTCGCCGAGGAGACCCGCGAGAGGTAGTTCTCGATCCTCGCGAACGCCGCGGCCGCCTCCTCGAGGGCCTCGAAGGAGAACTCCACGTGCGAGCGATAGTGCGAGAACACCAGGTAGTAGCGCAGATCGATGGCCCGGAACCGCTTCAGGATCTGCGGGATCGCCAGCGTGTTGCCCAGCGACTTGCTCATCTTCTCGCCGGCGGTGGTGATCCACGCGTTGTGCATCCAGTACGACGCGAAGCCGTAGCCGGCCGCGCGCGACTGCGCCTGCTCGTTCTCGTGGTGCGGGAACCGCAGGTCCACCCCGCCGCCGTGGATGTCGAAGGACCCGCCGAGGTACTTCAGCGCCATCGCCGAGCACTCGATGTGCCATCCCGGCCGCCCCGGCCCCCACGGCGAGGGCCAGGCCGCGGTCTCCGGCTCGGTCTCCTTCTTGTGCCCCTTCCACAGCGCGAAGTCGCGCGGATCCCGCTTCCCCCGCGGGTCGGCGTCCTCGGCCGGGCTCATCTCCTCGACGTTCTGCCCCGACAGCTCGCCGTAGGACGGCCAGGACTTCACGGAGAAGTACACGTCCCCGGACCCGTCCTCCGCGGCGTAGGCGTGCCCCTTGGTGATCAGCCGGTCGATCAGCTCGACCATCTCCGGGATGTGCCCGGTGGCGGCCGGCTCGTACGTCGGAGGGAGCACGTTCAGCGCGTCGTACGCCTTGTCCAGCTCACGACGCATCAGGTACGCGAGGTTGTACCAGGGCCGGCCCTGCTCGGCGGACTTGATCAGGATCTTGTCGTCGATGTCGGTGATGTTGCGGATGAACGTCACGTCGTACCCGGACGCGATCATCCACCGGCGCAGCACGTCGAAGTTCACCCCGGACCGGACGTGGCCCACGTGCGGCTCGGACTGCACGGTCAGACCGCAGAGGTACACACGCGCCTTCCCCGGCTCCAGCGGGACGAACTCGCGCGTCTCGCGGGCCGCGGAGTCGTAGAGCCGCAGCGTCGTGGATGTCTCGGTCACCGGGCAATCCTAACGATCCGCATCAGCCCCCGGATTTCCGTGGCGTTCGGGCACCCGTGTGACGCAATCGCATTATCGTGACCGCGTGCGCAGACGCCTTGCCGCCCTGGCGTGCCTCGGGATCGCCTCCATCGTCGCCACCGCCGGCACTCTCGGGCCAGCAGCCTTCGGGAGTACGACGGACGGGGCGCGCGTGTCCGCGACCCAGCAGACGCCGATCCGCTACACCCAGTGGGACACCCCGCACCGGCTCCGGCAGGGACAGCTGGCCGGTCTGCGCGTCGCACACGGGAAGCTGCGCATCGCCACCCCGGTCGGCACCCGCCGCTACCGGCAGGCCGACGGGCGAGTCCGCAACTACGAGCTCGGCCGGTGGACCTCACCCTGGACGCGACCCGGCTTCGGGGCGACCCAGCTGGTCGCGTCCTGGTCGGCGACCACGCCGCGCAACACCTGGATCCAGGTCCAGGTACGCGGCATCGACACGACCGGCCGCCGCAGCAGCTGGGACACCCTGGCCCACTGGGCGGCCGGCGACATGCACATCGACCGGACCAGCCTGCGCGCCCAGCGCGACGACCTCGCGCACGTGGCCACCGACACCTGGATCGCCAACGGGGCAGCGCAGATCACGTCCTGGCAGCTGCGGGCGACGCTGTACCGCCGCGCGGGCACCTCGGCGTCCCCGCGCCTGGACACCATCGGCGCGATGGCGTCCGCGCTGCCGGCCGACCCGGGCGCCGTGGCCCCGTCGCCCACGACGATCACCCACCGGGTGGTGCTGCCGGTGCCGGAGTACTCCCAGATGATCCACGCCGGCCAGTACTCCCAGTGGGGCGGCGGCGGGGAGGCGTGGTGCTCCCCCACCTCGACGAGCATGGTGCTCGGCTACTACGACGCCCTGCCGCCGGCCGCGTCGTACCCCTGGGTGGACCCGCGCTACAGCGACCGCTGGGTGGACGCCGCGGCCCGGGCCACCTTCGACTACCGCTACGACGGCACCGGCAACTGGCCGTTCAACACCGCCTTCGCGGCCCACCGCACCGGCAACGCGTTCGTGACCCGGCTGCGCTCGCTGCGGGAGGCCGAGCAGCTCATCGAGGCCGGCATCCCGGTGGTCGCGTCCATCGCGTTCGGGCCCGGCGAGCTCGACCACGCGCCGATCAGCTCGACCAACGGGCACCTGGTGGTGATCGTCGGGTTCCGCGCGAACGGCAACCCGATCGTCAACGACCCGGCCGCCAGGAGGGACCGGTGGGTGCGCCGCACCTACGACCGCGCCCAGTTCGAACGGGCCTGGCTCAACGGCTCCGGTGGGCTGGCCTACGTGATCACCGACGGCACCCATCCGCTGCCCGGCCCCCGCCGCGCGAGCAACTGGTGAACCGGCACGTCGCCTTGCGGACCTGGAGCCCGGAAGGCGGGTCGGGCTTCGCGGGCGGTTCCCACAACGGCACCACCGCGGCGGGCGGCGAGCTGCGCATCGCGGTCCCGTCGGCGACCAGGGAGTACGACGACCCGCACCGGAAGGCCGAGCACGCCGGCCGGTTCGAAGAAGCGACCTGGACCTCCCCGGAAGTGACCCCGGGCTTCGGAGCGACCGAGCTGATCGTGTCCTGGAACGCCAGCACGCCGTCCGGGACCTGGCTGGAGGTCGCGGCGTCGGCCCGGCTGGCCGACGGCACCGACACCGGCTGGCGGGTGCTGGGCAGGTGGGCCGAGACCGACTCCGACATCGCACCCACCTCTGTGGGCGGACAGGACGACCACCAGGCCTCGGTGCGGGTTGACACGCTGCGGCTGGCGCAGCCGGCGGTCTGCTACCGGGTCCGGGTGGCGCTGCTGCGCCGGCCCGGCACACCGGCCACCCCCGTCGTACGTCTGATCGCGGCGGCCGCCTCCGCACTGCCGTCGTTCCAGCCCCGGCCCGCGCGTGCGCACGTGCCGAGCACGGTGATCGACGTCCCGCCGTACTCCCAGCAGGTGCACCGCGGGGAGTACCCGGAGTACGACTCCGGCGGGCAGTCCTGGTGCTCGCCGACCTCGGTGAGCATGGTCCTGGCGCACTGGGGCCGCGGGCCGGACCCGGCCGACTACGCGTGGGTAGATCCCGCGTTCTCGGACCGGTTCGTCGACCACGCGGCGCGGCACTGCTTCGACCACCTCTACCAGGGCGCCGGGAACTGGGCGTTCAACACCGCCTACGCCGCCCGGTTCGGGATGGGCGCGTTCGTGACCCGGCTGCGCGGGCTGGACGAGGCCGAGCTGTTCGTGGCCGCCGGCATCCCGCTCGTGCTGTCCGTGGCGTTCGCCGAGGACGAGCTGGACGGTGCCGGCTACGACACCCAGGGGCACCTGCTGGTGCTGGTCGGCATCGACGAGCACGGCGACGTGGTCTGCAACGATCCGGCCTCGCACGGGGAGGCGAGCAACGACAAGGTGCGTACGACGTACGACCGGGCCCAGCTGGAAAGGGCCTGGATACGGGCGTCGGGCGGGGTCACCTACGTGATCCACCCGCCCGACGTCGCGCTTCCGGCCCCTCTGGTCCCCGAGGAGCCCAACTGGTGACCTAGGGAGTCACCCCCATGGTCTCCTCCTCGACATCGGACTCCTTCTTGGAGGACTCGATGTGCCGCTGCGCTTCCTCCGGGGTGAGCCGGTTCGCGACCGCGATCGCGTAGACCGCGATCGACATGCCGAGCAGGATCAGGATCGACCAGCCGAAGCCGATCACGCCGGTGCCGCCGCCGTAGTCACCCAGCCAGGAGATCAGGGTCGTGCCGCCCAGCCAGGGCAGCAGCCAGCTGGCGCCGGCCTTGAAGTCCAGCGGCTGCCGGGACGCACCGGTCAGGTGGAAGATCGCGAGCAGCACGAAGCCGAGCAGCACGCTGACCATCAGCTTCCAGACGATGTCCCAGCCCGACCAGTACACGATCAGGTTCGAGCACCAGAAGGCCAGCACCGGGATGATGTGCCCGCCCGGGAGGCGGAACGGGCGCGCGTGGTCGGGCACCTGGCGGCGCAGCGAGGCGAGCACCAGCGGGCCGGAGGCGAACGACATCACCGTCGCGGACGTGATGAACCCGACCAGCTGCTGCCAGGACGGGAACGGCAGGAACACGATCAGGCCGACCAGGAAGGTCACGATCAGGCTGACCAGCGGCACGCCGCGGTTCGTGGTGTTGGCCAGCGAGCGCGGGGCGTTCTCGTTGCGGGCCATCGCGTAGGAGATCCGCGAGGTGATCGTGGTGTAGATCAGGCCCGTGTCCCCGGGCGAGATGATCGCGTCGGCGTACAGCAGCACCGCCAGCCAGCCGAGGCCGAGCAACGTGGCCAGCGCGGCCAGCGGGCCGAAGTCGTTGGCGAAGCTCAGGTGCGCCCAGCCGTCGGACTTGGTGAGGATGCTCGGGTTCAGCGCACCGATGAAGGCGATCTGCAGCGCGACGTAGATGACGCCGGTCAGCAGCACCGAGCCGATCACCGCGATCGGCACGTTCCGCCGCGGGTTGGTGGTCTCACCGGCCAGCTCGATGCCCTGTCGGAAACCGAGATAGGAGAACACGATCCCCGAGGTGGCTATCGCTGTGAACACGCCGTGCCAGCCCTCCGGCTTGAAGCCGTAGGAGGTGAAGTTCGCGCCGTGGAACGCGGTGAGCAGGAACGCGATGATGACCAGCGTGATGATGCCGAGCTTCCACCAGACCAGCGCGTTGTTGATCCGTGCGAACCAGCGGATGCCGTAGTAGTTCACGACCACGAAGACCGCGAGCAGGGCGGCTGCGACGCCGTAGCCGGCGCCGGTCAGCGTCTGCACACTGCTCCCGTCGGCGAGGGTCTTCTCGACGGTGAACGGGTAGTACTTGGTGGCGTACTGCAGCGCCGCCTCGACCTCGATCGGCGCGGTCGTGGCTACCGCGACCCAGGTGATCCAGCCGGTGGTGTAGCTCGCGAACGACCCGAACGACAGGTGCGGGTAGCGGACCACCCCGCCGGAGAGCGGGAACATCGTGCCGAGCTCTGCATAGACGAGGGCGATCAGCAGGATCATCACCCCACCGATCGCCCACGAGATGATGGCCGCCGGGCCGGCCTGCGTCGACGCGTTCAGCGCCCCGAACAGCCATCCGGAGCCGATGATCGAGCCGACGCTGGCGAACAGCAGCCCGACCAGGCCCACATGTCGTCGCAGGTCCTGTGAGTGGCCGGACCCGGCCACCTGTGTATCCGTTGCCATGGTTTCTCCATGTCTCGTGATCGTTCAGACAATCCGCCAACATAGCGAGATGTCGCCCAGGTCACACCGGGGCCCCGCTTGGGCGAGTTCCTACCCAATGCGCTATACACCCAACCCAGCCGGGCGCATCCGGCTGGGCCGAGCCGCCCGCCGTACCGATGTCGTGTCGGAAATGCGACTTTCAGGAGGCGGTGAAGGAGACGCTGTCCCAGCCGGTCGCGCCGTCGGGAACCACCCCGCGCGGCACCGCGGTCTGGGCGTAGCCGGAGCGGTCGGTGGCGCGCACCGTGACCGTGTGGTCACCGGGGGGCGCCTGCACCGTGCCGGCCCACTGCACCCAGGTGTCCACGTCCGGGACGGTGCCGAGCTCGGCGGTCTGCCAGGGCTGGCCGTCGAGGCGGTACTCCACCGTGGCGATCCCGGTGTGCTGCGCCCACGCGGAGCCGCCGACGCGGACGGCACCGGCCTTCACGGAGGCTCCGGAGCGGGGTACGTCGACGCGCGACTCGGTCTTGACCGGTCCGGTGGCCGACCAGCCGCGGACCGTCCAGTAGGCCGCGAACCTGTCGAACGTGGTGACCTCGAGGTCGGTGATCCACTTGGTCGCCGAGACGTAGCCGTACAGCCCCGGCACGATCATCCGCACCGGGAACCCGTGCTCGATCGGCAGCGGCTGGCCGTTCATGGCCACGGCCAGCATCGCGTTGCGGCCGTCGGTGAGCGCCTGGATCGGGGTGCCGCAGGTCCAGCCGTCCTGGCTGGTCTGGCGCACCGCGGCCGCGCCGGGGCGGACGCCGGCCTCCTGCAGCAGGTCGGCGACGCGGACGCCGCTCCACCAGGCGTTGCCGATCAGCGAGCCGCCCACCGGGTTGGAGACGCAGCAGATGGTCACCCAGGCCTGGGTGATCTGCCGCTGCAGCAGGTCGTGGTAGCTGAGCTCGATCGGGTGGTCGACCATCCCGTGGATGCGCAGCCGCCACTGCTGCGGGTCGATGCTCGGCACCACCAGCGCGGTGTCGATCCGGTAGAACGTGTCGTCCGGCGTCTGCCACGGCGGCATGCCGGGCACGTCGACCTGGGCGCCCTTCGGGACCAGGCCGCCGGTCGCCGGCAGCCGGAGCATCTTGCGGCTGGCCTCCACGGCCTGGCGGGACCTGCCGAGGAACGTGCTGCCGAGGCCCACGACGGCTCCCGCGAGCGCGATGGTTCCGGCCCGGAGCAGGAAGCCCCGGCGCGTGGCGCCCTCTTCCGCCGGTACGACGGGGGTGGCCGGTCGGTCCGGACCCGAGGCCGTGGGCCCGGCAGCCGCGGCCCGGGGTTCCAGATACCCGACCAGCCAGCCCTGCGCGGCGTACCAGACCAAACCGCCCACCACGACCGGGAGCAGGTCCACGGCCGCCGCGCCCTCGCCGGTGACCACCGCGGCCGCTCCGAGTCCAGTGACCGCGAGCACCACCGCGTTGCCGGCCCACCGGCTGCGCCGGCACAGCACACCGGCCAACGCCCCGAGCAGCAGCACGGCGATCGTCACCCCGGTGACGAGCAGCGGCTTGTCCTTGCGGCCCACGATCCCGATCAGTGTCTCCGCGACCGACCCGGGCGTGAGCACGATGATCGCCTGGGCGACGGCCTGGATCGGAGTGCTGGCGACATTCAGCCAGACGGTCAGCACCTGACTGACCGCCACCCCGACACCCGAGGCGACGACCCCCGCTGCGGCACGTCGGCTTCGGCTGGTCACATCTTCATGTTCGTCTCTCGCGCAAGGACCGGATTGGTCCGGGCCCTTTCGAAGACACGTGAGCCCGCTCCGCCCGGTTCACCCCGTCCCATGCGGCATGATGCGGGGCGTGGACCCGCGCATCGGCATCGGCACCGACGTACACCGTCTCGAGCCCGGCGTGCCCATGCACGTAGCCGGACTGCACTTCCCCGACGAGCCACAGGGACCGGCCGGGCACTCCGACGGCGACGTGGCCGCGCACGCGGCGTGCGACGCGCTGTTCTCCGCCGCCGGGCTGGGCGACCTCGGCTCGAACTTCGGCACCTCCGCACCGGAGTGGGCCGGCGCCTCCGGTTGCGCGCTGCTCGCCGAGGCGGCTTCCCGGGTGCGCGCGGCGGGGTACCGGATCGGGAACGTCGCGGTCCAGGTGATCGGCAACCGGCCGCGGCTGGGCGCCCGTCGTACTGAAGCCGAGGAGGTGCTCTCCGCGGCCGCCGGCGCTCCGGTCACCGTGTCCGCGACCACCGCGGACGGGCTCGGGCTGACCGGACGGGGCGAGGGGGTCGCCGCGATCGCCACGGCAGTGGTGTTCCACGCCTGACCGGTCTCGGGAAGGGCCGGATCACGATCGGGCCGGGAAGTGCACCGCCAGCCGTCGGAGAACCGCAGCTTGACGTTCACATCCGGCTCCGGCAGTCCGGCGAGCACGATCAGCATCCGCAGCCGGGTCTCCATCGGGGAGTCGCCCCCTTCGCGGACGTACGACGCGGCGCGACGGGCCGGCCGTGCGTACTTGTCCGTGCTGCTCGCGCAGTACCCGACAAGCTGCTCGAGCGGGACTTTGAACTTTCGCACGATCGCGTCGCCGACGGCCACCAGGTCGACCAGGGGCAGGAGGGACGCCAGCTGGACGAACATCTGGCAAGGCTCCGACATCCTGATGCCGCGATAGCGAACCACCCGTGAACCGTCGGCACTGATGAAGACCCCACGGAACAGCCGCCGGAAGCGCGAGCCGCGCAGCATCTTGGCGCTGATGTCCTTTGGGTCTCCCATTTTCTCTTTCGACCCGGTACCTTTCGCTGGCCAATGACTGAGCAGTTGAGGAGGGTGACGTGTTCGAGGGTGTTTCCGACGTGTTCCTGCCGGTGAGCGACCTGTACCGGTCGATCGAGTGGTACGAGAAGGTGCTCGGCTTCAGACGGCTGCGCGTCGACGAGAGGCGCGGCTCCGCGGGACTCGGCATGGGCGACAGCGTGGGCCTGAACCTGATCGAGTGCCGTCCCCATCGTCCGCTGGAGTTCCCGCCCAACAAGAACGAGGTCGAGTTCGCGTTCAACCTGCGCACCAAGGACATTCAGGCGGTGCACGAGCGGCTCGACGCCGCCGGCGTGGACGTGGACGAGATCACCCCGTCGTTCGACGGCTCCTTCACGTGCTTCGCGTTCAGCGACCCGGACGGGAACCGGATGAGCGTGGTCTGCAACTGAAGCCTGGGTCCGCGGTCAGGCGCCGGCCGCTTGGCCCGGGCCCGCCGGTCTGAGATGATGGCCTGCCTGGAGGGGAGTACTCCCTGCAGCGGGTCGTCATCACGACCGACCGGTCCGGCCCGCTGGTCACCTCGGGGTGATGGAAGAGACCTCCGGAGTACGACGTGGCGCGTGCGCGCGCCCTGACCCTCCGGAGGAGCAGCCGTGGACGTCCCGATCTGGTTGTGGGTGGTCACCCTCGGCGTCACGACGACGCTGCTGATCGTCGACATCTTCGTCATCGGCCGCCGCCCGCACGAGCCCTCGAGGCGGGAGGTCACGCTCGGCCTCGCGTTCTACGTGGGGCTGGCCGTGCTGTTCGGGCTCGGGGTCTGGTACTTCGCGGGCAGCGAGTTCGGAGGTGAGTTCTTCGCCGGCTGGCTGACGGAGTACTCCCTGTCCGTCGACAACCTGTTCATCTTCATCATCATCATGAGCAAGCTGAAGGTGCCGGGGAGGTACCAGCAGGCCGCGCTGCTGGTCGGCATCGTCCTCGCCCTGGTGATGCGCGGCGTGTTCATCGCCGTCGGCGCGGCGGCGATCAACAACTTCAGCTGGGTCTTCTACATCTTCGGCGCGTTCCTGGTCTACACGGCGGTCAAGCTGGCCAAGAAGGGGCCGGAGGACGAGGACGAGTTCGAGGAAAGCAAGCTGGTCCGCTGGGTCGAGCACCGCTTCCCGGCCACCAAGGAGTACCACGGCACCAAGGTCATCATCCGGGAGAACGGCAAGCGGCTGATCACCCCGATGTTCATCGTGGTGCTGGCTCTCGGCACCACCGACCTGCTGTTCGCCCTCGACTCGATCCCGGCGATCTACGGGCTCACCCACGAGCCGTACCTGGTGCTGACCGCGAACATCTTCGCGCTGATGGGCCTGCGCCAGCTGTACTTCCTGATCGGCGGGCTGCTCAAGCGCCTGGTCTTCTTGTCCTACGGCCTCGCGGCGCTGCTCGCGTTCATCGGGGTCAAGCTGGTGCTGCACGCGCTGCACGAGAACGAGCTGCCGTTCGTCAACGGCGGCCAGCCCGTCACCTGGGCGCCGGACATCCCGATCTCGATCTCGCTCGCGGCGATCGTGGGCACGCTCGCCGTCACCACGGTGGCCAGCCTGGTGGCGACGCACACCCGGCCAACCTCCGGGGCTTCCGCGCCTCGGCGTTAGGCTCCCGGGCATGAGCCTCCGCGTCGCCGCCGTGCTGCTCGCGGCGGGGTCGGGGACGCGGGTCGGCGCGCAGCGCAACAAGGTGCTGCTGCCCCTCGGCGATCGGCCGGTGCTCGGCTGGTCGCTGCGCACGGTTGCGGGGCTCGAGTACGTCGCTCGGATGGTCGTCGTGCACCGGACGGCCGACCGCTCCGCTGTGGCGCGGATCGCCCCGTCCGACGTACTCCTCGTCGAAGGCGGCGGCACCCGGCACGCGTCGGAGCAGAACGCGCTGACCGCGCTGGCCGAGCGGATCGATGCCGGGGAGTACGACGTGGTGGCGATCCACGACACCGCGCGACCCCTCGCCTCGCGCGAGCTGTGGGACCAGGTGGTCCTGACCGCGGCCGAGCACGGTGGGGCGATCCCGGTGCGGCACCAGCCGGGACTGCTCACCCGCTCGGCGCGCTCAGCCGGGGACGGGCTCGTGGCGGTGCAGACGCCGCAGGCGTTCCGGGCCCAGCCGCTGCTCGACGCGTACCGGAAGGCGCAGGCCGATGGCTTCGAGGGCACGGACACGGCGGCGTGCGTGGCGCGCTACTCCGACCTCGCCGTGCGCGGGGTCGAGGCGCCGGCCACGAACCTGAAGATCACCTTCCCCGAGGACATCGAGGTCGCCGAGCGGCTGCTCCGGCCCTGACACCCCGCGAGCAACCACTCGACACCCCGCGAGCGACCACTCGACACCGCCGCTCAGGTGTCGGTGGCGGCGAGCAGGCGCAGGTCGGACTCGTCGACGACGCGCCGGCCCTCGGCGGGCGCCTCCACGAACGAGACCTCGAACCGCTCGGCGAGCGAGGAGACAAACGCCGGCAGGTCGGTGAGGTCCGGCCAGTCCGGAAGCGCGGCCACCACCGTGGAAGGGAGCACCACGGGAGATGCCAGCGAGACCAGGCCGGAGCGGTCGACCGTCGACCCAACGACGCCCGCCGTCCCCTCAGCCGACCCGTCCGCCGGTCCCCCGGGAGCCAGCTCCTTCACGGTGTCGGTGACCGGCCGGACACCGACCAGCACCGGCCCGTCCGCCCGGACGGAGGTCACCACGGAGCTCAGGAACGCGACCGGCGCCCCCGGGCACAGCGGGTCGTGCACGACCAGGGGCGCCTCGGCGGCCCGCACGGCCGACCACGAAGCGTTGAAGTCCAGCAGCCGGACTCCGGCGTTCTCGAGCGCCAGCGAGGCGACCGCGACGAGCGACTCCCCGTGCCACAGCGCGAACGGCAGCGAGCCGCGGCCCTCGACGGGCACCACACCGACCGGCTCGGCGCCCTCAGGGACGTCGAGACCAGAGGACGAGCTCAGGAGGCAAGAACCTCGTCGAGCAGCGCCTCGGCCTTGTCCTCGTTGGTGCGCTCGGCGAGCGCCAGTTCGGAGACCAGGATCTGGCGGGCCTTGGCGAGCATCCGCTTCTCACCCGCGGACAGGCCGCGGTCGCGCTCCCGGCGCCACAGGTCCCGGACCACCTCGGCGACCTTCAGCACGTCGCCGGAGTGAAGCTTCTCCAGGTTCGCCTTGTAGCGGCGTGACCAGTTCGTCGGCTCCTCCGTGTGGGCGGCGCGGAGAACGTCGAAGACCCGGTCCAGGCCCTCCTTGTCCACCACGTCGCGAACCCCAACGAGATCGAGGTTGCAGGCCGGCACCCTGACGACGAGGTCCTGCTGGGCCACGATACGGAGCACGAGGTACTGCTTGTCCTCGCCCTTGATCTTTCGAGTCTCGATGTCCTCGATGACTGCAGCCCCGTGATTTGGGTAAACAACCGTTTCGCCGACGGTGAATGTCATGTGCCAAGTACCCCTTCCTAGGTGACCAGTCTAACACGTCCGCGAATCGGCCCCTTTCGCGTTTCCGCAGGTCAGAGGCCGGATTGGGGCTTGACAGAAGCAGGATCCGTGTGCCTGCACGATGCCATCGACCGCCGACAGAACCGGGCAAAGCCCGCGCTGCCTGGGCTTTCGTGGCAGATACTGCGACCCATGACCACGCCGTTGTCGCGAGGCCTGGTGCCGTCCCTGGTGCTTGCCTGCCACCCGCTTCCCACCGCCGCGATGACGGTCGCCCTGACCGTGGCCGCGGCGCTGACCGGACGCCCCGCCGTGCAGTGCGCACTGGTCGCCGGCACGGTGCTCACCGGGCAGCTCAGCGTCGGCTGGCTCAACGACCTGCTGGACCGGCACCGCGACGCTGAGGTGGGTCGCCGGGACAAGCCGGTGGCGATGGGCTGGATCGACCCGGGCACGGTGGCGTTCGCGATCGCGGTCGCGGTGCTGCTGGTCATCCCGCTGTCCATCGCCAACGGCACCGAGGCCGGCCTCGCACACCTCGGGGCGGTGGCCAGCGCCTGGCTGTACAACGTCTGGTTCAAGCGCAGCGTGCTCTCCTGGTTGCCGTACGCGGTCAGCTTCGGGCTGCTGCCCGCCTTCTTGTCGTACGGCGGACTCGGCGGAGGTCTGCACGGCGGGCCCCCGACCATCGCCATGACCGCCGCGGCCGCCGCCCTGGGCATCGGCATCCACTTCCTCAACGTGCTTCCCGACCTGGTCCAGGACCAGGCGACCGGGGTGCGGCACCTACCGCTGCGGATCGCGCTGCGGATCGGCGCCCCGAAGCTGCTGTGGATCTCCACCGCCTGGACCACGCTGGCCGTGGCCGGCGTGGTGGTCGCCGGGCTGACCGTCGGCGTGACCCAGTAGCCGCCGGGAGGGTCACCGGCCGGGCGGGACCGGCTGTGACTAGACTCTGGCCCGAACTTCCCGCCTGCCCGCACGCTGCTCGCCGGCGCGCAGCGGCCGACGCGCATCGAGAGGACCGAACCGAGCCGTGAACGTGACACTTCGTCGCAGCATCGCCGCAGCCTCCGCAGTGCTGGCCGTGCCCATGCTCGCCTCCTGCGGCCTCGCCTTCACCGCGCAGACCGAGCAGGAGTACACCCCCACGATCGGCGTCTCGGACCGCAGCGGCACCGTGGACGTCGTCGACGCACTGATCGTCTCGCAGAACGGCGGTGCCGGCACCCTGGTGGCCGGCCTGGTCAACAACGACACGAAGCAGCCCGACCAGCTGACCAGCGTCACCGGCGCGAAGAACGACACCTCGCTGACCGTCCAGGGCGGCACCCCGATCCGGATCGACGCCAACGGCGCCTACCAGCTCGCCGACCAGGGCAACATCAAGGTCTACGGCAGCCAGCTCAAGCCCGGGTACTTCGTCTGGGTCACGTTCAACTTCGCCAACGCCAAGTCGATCACCTTGGACATCCCCGTGACCGCGCCGAAGGACGGTCTCGAGCAGGTTCCGCTGCCGACCTCCACCGCGCCGACGATGGCCCCGCTGCCGAGTCCCTCACCGAAGAAGCACCACACGCCGTCGAGCTCGCCGACCTCCTGAACATGACCGTCGCCGCGCCGTACACCCTGGTCCTGCTCCGCCACGGCGAGAGCGAGTGGAATGCGCTCAACCTGTTCACCGGCTGGGTCGACGTCGCGCTGTCCGAGGCCGGCCGGGAGGAGGCCGCCCGCGCCGGTGAGCTGATCTCCGAGGCCGGGCTGCTGCCGGACGTGCTGCACACCTCGGTGCTGCGCCGGGCGATCACCACCGCGCAGCTCACCCTCGACGTGTGCGACCGGCACTGGATCCCGGTACGACGGACGTGGCGGCTCAACGAGCGGCACTACGGGGCCCTGCAGGGCAAGGACAAGAAGGCGATCCGCGAGGAGTACGGCGAGGAGCAGTTCATGGCCTGGCGGCGCTCCTACGACACGCCGCCTCCGCCGATCGACGACACCGACCCGAACAGCCAGCAGGGCGACCCGCGCTACGCCGACCTGCCCGACGAGCTGATGCCGCGCACCGAGTGCCTGGCCGACGTGGTGGACCGGATGCTGCCGTACTGGTACGACGCGATCGTGCCCGACCTGCGCACCGGCCGCACCGTCTGCGTGGCCGCGCACGGCAACTCGCTGCGCGCGCTGGTGAAGCACCTGGACCAGATGTCGCCTGCCGACGTGGTGGGGCTGAACATCCCGACCGGGATCCCGCTGGTCTACCGGCTCGACGAGGACATGCGTCCGGTCGGCGGCGGGGAGTACCTCGACCCGGCCGCGGCCAAGGAGGCCATCGCCTCGGTGGCGAACCAGGGCCGCTGACCCGGCCCCGGCCCGGCCCGGCCGGCCGCCACGGGCGCTTCCTGCGGCCCCGAGTGCCGGAGGCGAGCTCATCGCCAACAGGTGGACCAGCGATTGAACCGGCGCCGCCGCGGCTCCGTCGTGTGTCAGTGAGACCAACGAAGGAGGCCCGCGATGACCAGGCCCACCATCATCCGGCCCACCACGGGCCGCGGCACCACCCGGCGCAACGTCCTGACCGTCACCACGCTCGCGGGGGCGGCACTTGTGCTGGCCGCCTGCGGCTCGAGCGCGAGCACCGGCGGGCAGCAGGGCGGTACGACGAACGCCGCCGCCGGCGGCGGCGGAACCGGCATCCACGTCGCCAAGACCTCGCTGGGCAAGGTGCTCGTGGACTCGAACGGGTTCACGGTGTACACGTTCACCTCCGACTCGACGAACAAGTCCACCTGCGACGCGGCCTGCCTGCACTTCTGGCCGGCGGTCAGCCCCTCCGGCGCCAAGGCGAGCGGGGTGATGGCCAAGCTCGGACAGACCCAGGACACGAGCGGGTCGCCGATCGCGACCGTGAACGGCATGCCGGTCTACAACTACTCCGGGGACCACAACCCCGGTGACGTTGCCGGCCAGAACTCCAACAAGTTCGGCGGCCACTGGTACGTCGTGTCCCCGGCCGGTCAGCCGATCACGAGCTCCGGCGGGGGCGGCGGCGGCGGTTACAGCAGCGGCGGCGGGGGCGGCGGCTACTCCTACTGAGCGGTGGTCTCGAGACGCCTCGCCCACTCGGCTCATCGACCACCGTGCTCAGGGGGTCAGCGGAGACCCGAGGAAGGCGTCGATCCGGGCGGTGTCCCCGACCCGGGACACCGCCGGGTCGTCGCCGGCGACCCGCCCCCACAGCAGCCGGAACAACGTCGAGGCGGTGCCCTCGAGGAGGTCCGCGTCCGGGTCCACACCCGGGCGGATCGCCGGCGGCCGGTCGCCGTGAGGCAGCAACGTCCACGCGGCCGGCGCGTCGGTGGTCCGGAGACACAGTGGAGCGGAGAGCTCGACGCGACGGCCGCGCTGGTACATCCGCGGGACCATCACGGACAGCACCTCGGCGATCCCGTCGGTGCAGAGCCGCTCCGCCACCTCCGTCGTACGCCCGGAAGCCTGGTCCAGGTCGACCAGGTGCACCAGCGTCTCGTGCGTCTGCCGGCGGGCCCAGAACCGTGGGGTCAGGTCGCGGCCGGTGAAGTTCCAGCAGGTCGCGGTCGGGTCGGCGGCCCGCAGCACGCGGTAGAGGTCCTCCGCCTTGGCGGCGTACCACTCGCCGAGCGCGCGCGGCTTGCGGCTGGCCGGCTCGTCGTTCTGCTCGGCCGCGCGCTCGCCGGTCTCGACGATGGTGGCCGCCCAGGCGTGGGTGTTGCCCAGGTGCACCACGACGTCGTACGTCGACCAGCCGGGGCACGCGGCGACCTGTTCTCGGGGGTTGGTGTCCGCGGCGGCGGCGGCGAACCGTTTCGCCGCTTCACCGAACTCGGTGATGAAGTCGATGCCCGTCCTCAGCTGCACCCGCTCATGGTGTCACTCAAGCGGCTGCCGGGGTGACGAATGACTCTGCCCACGTCGAACCGCGCGCCGCCATCCTGGGCGTGACGGGGGGGACGGTGCCCATGCGGCCTTCTCGAGCCGGAGTCGTGCTCGTAGCACTGATCAGCATCGCGGTGCTGGCGGTGCTTCCGCCGGCCGTCGGACGCGCAGACGACGCGGCCGAGTGCCCGCAGGGCCTGCTGGCACTCACCTTCGACGACGGTCCGCAGCAGGAGGTCACGCCAGCGCTGCTGGACGTCCTCGTCGACAGGCACGCCCCGGCCACCTTCTTCGTCCTCGGCGCCCACGTGGCCGCACTGCCGAAGATCACCAGGAGGGCCAGCGAGCTCGGGTTCGCGATCGGGAACCACACCTACCGGCACGCGGACCTCACCACGCTTCCCCGCGCCGCGATCGTGCGTACCCTGCATCGCACGCACCGTGCCCTCGTCGCTGCCGGAGCGGTCTCGTCCCACCTCATGCGGCCGCCCTTCGGCAGGATCGACCGCCGCGTACGCGGGGTGATCCGGAGCCTCGGGCTCGTGCCCGTGCTGTGGACCATCGATCCCCGGGACTGGGCGGGCGGGTCTGGCACGACCATCGCGGGCAGGGTCATCTCCGCACTCCAGCCCGGGTCGGACAACGTGGTGCTGCTCCATGACGGCGTGCGCAACTCGCCGAACACGCTCGCGGCCGTGCCTCGGATCATCCGCCGGGCGCGCGACGCCGGCTACTGCCTGGCCCGGTTGGGTCCGCACGGACACCCGGTGGCGCCGCCGGAGGAGGACTGACGGACGTCGGGCTGACGCGGACTCATTCGGCCGACGCGGTGGGGTTCTCGCCGGTCACCAGGAACACCACTCGGCGGGCCAGCGACACGGCGTGGTCCGCGATCCGCTCGTAGTACCGGCCCAGCAGCGCGATGTCGACGGCCGGCTCCACGCCGTGCGGCCAGGAGTCGGCCAGCGTGAGCCGGAAGGAGGAGCGGCGCAGCTGGTCCATCTCGTCGTCGGCCTGCTCCAGGACCCGGGCGCCGTCCACGTCGCGCTCGGCGATGATCCCGGCGACGGTGCCGACCATCTGCTCGGCGACCTGGGCCATCCGCTCCATGGTGGGCAGCAGCTCGGCGGGGACCGCGACGTCGGGCACCCGGCGGCGGGCCACCTTGGCCACGTGCACCGAGAGGTCGCCCATCCGCTCCAGCTCCCCGACCATCCGCAGCGCGGCGACCAGCATGCGCAGGTCCCGCGCGACCGGCTGCTGCAGGGCGAGCAGCTCGAAGGCGCGCTCCTCGACCTGTTCCCGGGCGGCGTCGATCTCGGAGTCGGCGGAGATCACCTTCTCGGCGAGGTCCACGTCGGCGTGCAGCAACGCCTTGCTGGCCTGGCCGATGGAGTCGCGCACGTCGTGGGTCATCGCCACGAGGTCGTCGATGAGGGAGCTGAGCTGGTCGAAGTAGGCCTCTCGCATGTCCCTGACGGTAGGCGGCGCAGGTGAGGCGGATCCTCACGCCGCGTGAACGCCGGGTGAACTCCGGCCGAACACCCGAGTTGTCAGGCGGGTGACCGGTCATAGCCGGTCACCCGCCTGACAAGTGGGCCGTACGATCGGTGCCGTGGACCCCCTGCTGTTCGCGCTGCTCGGCGCCGTGCTCGGCGCGGGGGTGGTGCTCGCCTGGCGGGTCAGCGAGCGGCAGCTGCGCCGTCCTGTGGCGCCGCAGCCGTCGGTGCTGCCCCCGGGTGTGGCGACCGTGCTGGGCGTGCTGCGCTCGAGCGCGTTGGTGGTCGGCGAGGACGACATCGTGCTGAAGGCGTCCGCGCCGGCGTACGCGCTGGACCTGGTCCGCGGGCAGGAGCTGGCGGTCCCGGAGCTTGCCGAGCTGGTCCGGGCGGTACGACGGGACGGCCAGATCCGCGACGCCGAGCTGGAGATCGGCTACAAGCACGTCGACGCGAGGGTCGCCCCGCTGAGCAGCCGGCTGGTGCTCGTGCTGGCCGAGGACCGGACCCGGGAGCGGCGGGTGGAGGCGATCCGTCGTGACTTCGTGGCCAACGTGTCCCACGAGCTGAAGACTCCGGTCGGCGCGATCGGGCTGCTCGCCGAAGCCGTCCGGGAGGCCGCCGACGACCCGGAGGCGGTGGCCCGGTTCGCCGGGCGGATGCAGACCGAGGGCGGCCGGCTGACCCGGCTGGTGCAGCAGATCATCGAGCTGTCCCGGCTCCAGGTCGACGACCCGCTCGAGGACCCGGCGCCGGTCGACGTCGACGAGGTGGTCGGCCGGGCCATGGACCAGAACGCGATCGACGCGCAGGCCAAGGACATCACGCTCGCCCGTGACGGCTCCACCGGCCTGGTCGCGCTCGGCGGCGCGGGGGAGGTCGCGCTGGCGCTGAGCAACCTGGTGGCCAACGCGGTCAGCTACTCCCCCGAGCACAGCACGGTGATGGTCGCTGCCCGCGCAGACGGGCCGATGGTCGAGCTCACCGTGACCGACCAGGGCATCGGCATCCCGGCCGGCGAGCTGGAGCGGATCTTCGAGAGGTTCTACCGGGTCGACCCGGCGCGGCACCGGTCCACCGGTGGCACGGGACTGGGGTTGTCCATCGTCAAGCACGTTGCCGCCTCCCACGGTGGTGAGGTGCGGGTCTGGTCGGAGCAGGGGCAAGGGTCGACCTTCACGTTGCGGCTCCCCCGTCGTACCGCACCTGTCGCGAAGGAGGCGCTGTGACCCGGGTGCTCGTGGTGGAGGACGAGGAGAGCTACAGCGACGCGCTGGAGTACATGCTGCGCAAGGAGGGCTTCGACGTCGCGGTGGCCGCTACCGGTCCGGACGCGCTGGCAGAGTTCGAGCGCGCCGGTGCCGACATCGTGCTGCTCGACCTGATGCTGCCCGGGCTGCCGGGCACTGAGGTGTGCCGGCAGATCCGCGCGACGTCGAGCGTTCCGGTGATCATGGTCAGCGCGAAGGACACCGAGGTCGACAAGGTGGTCGGGCTGGAGCTCGGCGCGGACGACTACGTGACCAAGCCGTACTCGCCGCGCGAGCTGGTGGCCCGGATCCGGGCGGTGCTCCGCCGGGGCGCCGATGCCACGACGGCGTCGGCGGCGCTCGAGGGTGGGCCGGTGCGGATGGACGTGGAGCGGCACAGCGTCTCGGTGCACGGCGAGGACGTCCGGCTGCCGCTCAAGGAGTTCGAGCTGCTGGAGATGTTCCTGCGCAACCCGGGGCGGGTGCTTACCCGCGGGCAGCTCATCGACCGGGTGTGGGGCTCGGACTACGTCGGGGACACCAAGACCCTCGACGTGCACGTGAAGCGGGTGCGCGCCAAGATCGAGCCGGACCCGTCCGCCCCGTCGTATCTGGTCACCGTCCGCGGGCTCGGCTACCGCTTCGACCCCGCCCCTCGTCGAGGTTGAGTGGTCGCTCGCGCTGCGTTGAGTGGTCGCTCGCGCTGCGTTCGGTTCGGGGAAGGCCGAAGCGTGCATGTCGTAGCGTGAGTCCATGACCTCCCGTGACTGGCGCCCCCTGGTCGCGATCGCGACGACCCTGCTCTTCTGGTCCTCGGCGTTCGTGGCCATCCGGCACCTCGCGCACGTTTTCACTCCCGGCGCACTCTCGCTCGGCCGGCTGGTCGTCGGCTCGATCGGTCTCGGCGTCGTGCTCATGAAGCGGGGCGGCCCGGTGCCCGGCCGGCGGGACTGGGCGCCGCTGATCGCGATCGGCGTGCTGTGGTACGGCGTCTACAACCTCACGCTCAACGCCGGGGAGCTGCGCATCGACGCGGGCACCGCCTCGATGCTGATCCAGCTCTCCCCGGTGCTGATCGCCGTGCTCGCCACCGTGTTCCTGCGCGAGCGGCCGACCCTCGCGCTCGGGATCGGACTGCTGCTCGCCTTCGGCGGCGTGGTGGTGATCGCGCTCTCCGACTCCCCCGGCGGCGGGGATCTGCTCGGCGTGCTGCTGTGCGTGGTCGCGGCCGCGGCGTACTCCATCAGCCTGATCGTGCAGAAGCCGCTGGTCGGCCGGCTCCCGGCGATCGAGGTGACCTGGTTCGCCTGCACGATCGGGGCGGTCGTGTGCCTGCCGTTCGTCGGGCAGCTCACCCACGATCTGGTCACGGCGAGCACTGCGGACGTGCTCTGGCTGGTGTACCTCGGCCTGTTCCCGACCGCGATCGCGTTCACGACGTACGCCTACGCGCTCAATCACATGAGCGCGAGCAGCCTCGGAGTCACCACGTACGTCGTGCCGCCGCTGACCATCGCGATGGGCTGGGTCTTCCTGGGCGAGACGCCGCCGCCACTGGCGTACCTCGGCGGTGCGCTGTGCCTGGTCGGCGTGGCGGTGGCCCGGCGCCGGCCGCGCCGGCGGGTGCCCGAGGAGGTGGCCGCATGAACGAGGTGTCCCTGGTGGCCGCCGTCGGGCGTGGCCTCGCCGACGAGAGCCGGGTCGCGATGTGCCTGGCGCTGCTCGACGGTGTGCCGTGGACGGTGTCCGCGCTGGCCGCCGAGGCCGGCGTCCGGTTGCCCACTGCCAGCGAGCACGTGGCACGGCTGGTCCGGTGCGGGCTGGTGCAGACGACGGTCTCGGGCCGGCACAAGTACGTGCGGCTCGCCGGCCCGCAGGTCGCCGAGGTGCTCGAGACGCTCTGCGGGCTGGCCGAGCCCGCGCGGCCGCAGTCGCTGTCAGCGGTACGACGGACGCGACACCTCGCCGCGGCCCGTACCTGCTACGACCACCTCGCGGGGCGGCTCGGTGTCGCCGTCCTCGACGGGCTGCTGGACGCCGGTGTGCTTCGCCGACGGGGCGGGCTGGTCGTGACCCGGGCGGGGCGGACCTGGTTCGACGAGCTGGGGATCTCGGTGTCGTCCCTCGAGGCCGGGCGGCGGCCGCTGCTGCGGGACTGTCTCGACCTCACCGAGCGACGTCCGCATCTGGCGGGGAGCCTAGGGGCGGGTCTCTGCTCGACGTTCTTGGCCCGGGGGTGGGTCCGTCGTACCTCCTCCTCACGGGCGCTTGCGGTGACGCCGGCCGGAGAGCGGGCGGCCGGTGAGCTGCTCGGCATCGCGGCGTCCGCGCTGGTCGTCGCATGACCGACACGCCGCCGTTCGCGCAGACCCCGGACCCGCCGTACGTCGCCGTGATCTTCACGTCAGTCCGGACCGACGGCGACAACGGGTACGCCGCGATGGCCGAGGCGATGGAGGCGCTGGCGCGTCGGCAGCCGGGCTTCCTCGGAGTCGAGTCCGCGCGCGACGCGCTGGGCATCACCGTGTCGTACTGGACGGACCAGCATGCCGCGCGGGCCTGGAAGCAGGTGGCGCAGCACCTGGTGGCGCAGCGGCGTGGGCGTGCGGCGTGGTACCGCGACTACCGGGTGCGGGTCGCCACCGTGGAGCGGGAGTACGGCATGGGCTGGTCACCGCTGGACGGCTTGCGCTGACCAGCCCGAGCGACCACTCAACGCAGCACGAGCGACCACTCAACGCAGCACGAGCGACCACTCAACGCAGCACGAGCGACCACTCAACGCAGCACGAGCGACCACTCAACGGGTGAGCCAGCCGCGGAACGCCTCGAGGTTCTTCGTCGACTCACCACGGGAAGTGCGCCACTCCCACTCGCGGCGGATGGAGGTGGCGAAGCCGAGCTCGAGGATGGTGTTGAACGACTCGTCGGAGTAGGTCAGCACCGCGCCGAGCAGCCGGTCCACCTCCTCGGGCGTGACCGCGGTCAGCGGCAGCCGGCCGTCGAGATAGATGTCGCCGGAGGAGTCGAGCGCGAACGCGACGCCGAACAGCCGGAGGTTGCGCTCGAGCAGCCAGCGGTACACCCGCTCGTGGTTCTCGTCGGGCTGCCGGCACACGAACGCGTGCACGCCCAGCGCGTGCGGCCCGACGTCGAGCCGGACCGGGGTCTGCAGCTTCCGCTCCCCCGGAAGGACGACCGTGAACACGCCCGCGGAGATCTCCTGCCACTCCAGCTCGCTGTCGGCGAGCACCGTGCGCAGGGTGGCGATCGCGTCGTCCCGGTCGGTCACGGGCGCACCCCTTCGAGGTCGTCGCGCATGGCCCGGGCGGCCATCCGGTACGCCTCGAGGGTACGGTCCGCGGTCACCTCCCACGCGAACCGGGCCGCCTGCGCGCGGGCTGCCATCGACATCGACGAGTGCAGCCCCGGCTGGGACACCACCCGGTCGATCGCGCGGGCCCAGTCCTCGGGCTTGTGCCCCTCCACGAGCAGCCCGGACACCCCGTCGCGGACCACCGTGGTCAGCCCGCCGACGGCTGCCGCCACCACGGGGGTCCCGGTCGCCTGGGCCTCCACGGCGACCAGCCCGAAGCTCTCGTTGTACGACGGGACGCAGACCAGCGTTGCCGCGGAGTACCAGTCGACGAGCCCGGACTGCGCCACGGGCGGGACGAACCGCACCACGTCCGAGATGCCGAGGGCCGCGGCCAGCTGGGCCAGCGACTCGGGGTGCTCCAGACCGGTCCCGGACGGGCCGCCCACCACCGGAACCACCAGCCGCGACCGCAGCGAGGGGTCCCGTTCCAGGAGCACGGCTACCGCGCGGAGCAGCACGTCCGGCGCCTTGAGCGGCTGGATCCGGCCGGCGAACATCGCCACGACCGCGTCCGCGGGCAGACCGAGGCGGGCGCGGGCGGCACGCCGGCCCTGAGGACGGAACACGTCCAGGTCCACGCCGGGGTGCACGACCTCCACCCGCGCCGGGTCCGCGTCGTACAGCTCGATGAGCTGCTTGGCCTCCAGGTCCGTGCTCGCGATCAGCATGTCGGACGCCTCGACGACCTGCTCCTCGCCGATCAGCCGCTGAGCGGGCTCCGGGGAGTCGCCGAGGGCGAGAGAGGCGTTCTTGACCTTGGCCATGGTGTGCATCGAGTGCACCAGCGGCACGCCCCACCGGTCGCGGACCAGCGCGCCGACCTGTCCGGACAGCCAGTAGTGGGAGTGCACCAGGTCGTACCAGCCCTGGTCGTGGCGCGCCTCCGCGCGCAGCACCTCGCGGGCGAACGCGCACAGCTGGCCGGGCAGCTCGCCCTTGGTGAGCCCCTCGAACGGGCCGGCGTGCACGTGGTGCACGGTCACCCCGGCGAACGCCTCCATGGTCGGCGGCTGCGAGGAGGAGGTGGCGCGGGTGTAGATCTCGACCGCGATGTCGCGCTCGGCGAGCCGCTTGGCGAGCTCGATGACGTAGACGTTCATGCCGCCGGCGTCCCCGGTGCCCGGCTGGTCCAGCGGGGACGTGTGCAGGCTGACCATCGCGATCCGCCCGTGCTGGGTGCGCGGGGCGGACGGCTGGGCCGGCGACGCGGACAGCGAGGCCGGCGACTGTGGGGCTGTGGTCACGTGGGCGTACCTCCGTGGGCCCGAACCATGAGCCTCCCGAAGGTATTCCCCCACCAACCGGGGACAATCGGACCATGGCTACCAAGACAGCGGTCGTGACCGGGGCGAGCAGCGGCATCGGGGCGGCCACCGCCCGCCGGCTGGCCCGCGAGGGGTTCCACGTGTACTGCGCCGCCCGCCGCGAGGAGCGGGTGCGGTCCGTGGCGGAGGAGATCGGGGGTACGGCGGTGAGCTGCGATGTCACGGACGAGGACCAGGTGGCCGCGCTCGCAGCCACGGTGGGCGCAAGCCTCGACGTACTCGTCAACAACGCCGGGATGGCCCTCGGCGCGGACCCGGTCGCCTCGGCCGACCCGGGGCAGTGGCGGGCGATGTATGAGGTGAACGTGCTCGGGCTGGTGCTGGTCACCAAGGCGCTGCTGCCCGCGCTGGTCGCCAGCGGCGCCGGGGTGATCGTGAACATGGGGTCGACGGCCGGCCGGATCGCCTACGAGGGCGGCGCCGGGTACACCGCCGCCAAGCACGGCACCCAGGTGGTCACCGAGACGCTGCGGCTCGAGCTCTACGACCAGCCGGTGCGGATCTGCGAGATCGCTCCGGGGATGGTCCGCACCGACGAGTTCAGCGTGAACCGGTTCGGCGGGGACTCCGCGAAGGCGGAACAGGTGTACGCCGGAGTGGCCGAGCCGCTCGTCGCGGAGGACATCGCCGACGCGATCGGCTGGGTGGTGACCCGCCCGCCGCACGTGAACATCGACGAGCTGGTGATCCGGCCGCGCGCGCAGGCCGCCCAGCACAAGGTGCATCGCGTCTTCGACTGATCCCTTACCGAGATCGGGTCGGAAACGCGACCCATACGTCGCGGTAGGCATACCGATATCGGGTCAGTCGGCGAGGAGGAGGGCGGCCAGCGTCTCGAGGTCGGGGGTGAGCTGGTCCTCGCCGAGGGTCACCGACTCGCCGCGGAGCAGGAACGCGTACACGAACCGGTCCGGCTGCGGCCGGTGCGGTCCGAGCGCGGCCACGTCGATCCGGCCCAGGAGCTCCCGGACCTGGTCGGTGCGCGGGTCCTCGCCCAGCCGGATGGCGCCGCTGCGCTCGACGCCGGCCAAGCCGCCGGTACGTCGTACCTCCACCACCCCGTCCGCGGGGCCAGCCGAGCCGGCCCCCGCGGACCCAGCCGAGCCGGCACCCGCGG
>DASSKA010000050.1:0-11837 GCA_035690905.1 Nocardioidaceae bacterium
TGGTCGTGCTGGGCCGGGTCGACGACGTGGTCGTCTCCGGAGGGGTGAAGGTACCTGCCACGGCGGTGGCCGCCCGGCTGCGTGCGCATCCGCGCCTCGCGGCCGCCGAGGTGACCGGCGTCGCCGACGACGAGTGGGGTCAGCGGGTGGTGGCCGTCGTGGTGGTCGCCGACCCCGCGGCCGCCCCGACCCGGGAGGAGCTGCGCGACTTCGTCTCGGCGGTGCACCCGCGCGCCTGGGCGCCGCGCGACGTCGTGGTGGTCGGGGAGATTCCCCTGCTGGGCAACGGGAAAGTCGACCGAACCGCGCTCGAGCGGATCGCCGCCCGATGAGGGTGTACTCGATCCCGATGCGGACCCGGTTCCGCGGGATCACCGTGCGGGAGGGGGTGCTGGTGCGCGGCCCGGCCGGCTGGGGGGAGTTCAGCCCGTTCCTGGAGTACGACGCGACGGTCGCCCGGCCCTGGCTGGCCGCGGCCCGGGAGGCCGCCGAGGAGGGCTGGCCGGAGCCGCTGCGGGACCGGGTGCCGGTGAACGTGACGGTCCCGGCGGTCGGCCCCGACCAGGCGGCCGCCGTGGTCCGCGCCAGCGGCGGCTGCCGGACCGCGAAGGTGAAGGTGGCCGAGCCGGGCCAGTCCCGGGCCGAGGAGCAGGCCCGGCTGGAAGCGGTCCGCGACGCGCTCGGTCCGGACGGCCGGATCCGGGTCGACGCGAACGGGCTGTGGGACGTCGACGAGGCGGTCACCGCCATCGGCCTGCTGGACCGGGCGGCCGGCGGGCTGGAGTACGTCGAGCAGCCGTGCGCCAGCGTGGAGGACCTCGCCTCGGTGCGCCGGAAGGTCGGGGTTCCGGTCGCCGCCGACGAGTCGATCCGCCGCGCCGAGGACCCCTACCGGGTCCGTGACCTCCAGGCGGCGGACGTGGCGGTGCTCAAGGTGCAGCCGCTGGGCGGGGTGCGGGCCTGCCTGCGGATCGCCGAGGACATCGGGCTGCCGGTGGTGGTCTCCTCGGCCCTCGAGACCTCGGTGGGCATCGCCGCCGGGGTGGCGCTGGCCGCTGCGCTGCCGGAGCTGCCGCACGCCTGCGGGCTCGCGACGGTCCAGCTGCTCACCGGCGACGTGACCTCGGCCCCGCTGCTGCCCCGCGACGGCACCCTGTCCGTCGTACGTCCGGAGGTGGACGAGGGGCTGCTCGCCCGCTGGGCTGCCGACCCCGCCCGGGGCGCGGCGTGGGAGGAGCGGCTGGCCGCGGTGGCCGCTCTCGGGCAGGATCGGTCCTCGTGACCCCGGCCAACGCCTCGACCGCCCTTGCGGCCACGCTCGTCGACGAGCTGCACCGCCACGGCGTGACCGACCTGGTGCTCGCGCCCGGCTCCCGGTCTGCCCCGCTGGCGTTCGCCGCCGCCGAGTCCCGGCTGCGGCTGCACACCCGCATCGACGAGCGGTCGGCGGGGTTCCTCGCGCTCGGCCTCGCCAAGACGTCGCGCCGGCCGGTCGCGGTGGTGACCACCTCCGGCACGGCGGCCGCGAACCTGCATCCGGCCGTCCTGGAGGCCTCGCACGCCGGGGTGCCGCTGCTGGTGCTGACCGCCGACCGGCCCGCCCGGCTGCGCGGCACCGGCGCCAACCAGACCACCGACCAGGTCCGGCTGTACGGCGCGGCGGTGCGCCTGTTCGCCGACGTCCCGGCCGGCCACCCGGGGGCCGACGAGGGCCGGCAGGTAGTGGGCTGGCGGTCGCTGACGTCCCGGGCGTACGCCGCGGCGACGGGCTCGCCGCCGGGACCGGTGCACCTCAACGTGCAGCTCGAGGAGCCCCTGGTCCCCGATGCCGCGGACGGCTGGGCGAGCGAGCTCGGCGGCCGCCCTCAGCAGGCGCCCTGGACCCGGGCCGAGCCCCGTGGCCCCCGGCGGCAGTCCCTCCGGCTGGACCCCAGCAGCCGGCGCACCGTGGTGGTCGCCGGCGACGACGCCGGCCCGCCGGCCCGGGTGCTGGCAGAGGAGGCGGCGCTGCCGCTGCTCGCCGAGCCGAGCAGCGGGTCGCGCACCGGCGAGAACGCGATCCGCACCTACCGGCTGCTGCTCGGCGACCCGTCGCTGGCGGACCGGATCGAGCAGGTCGTGGTCTTCGGCCACCCGACACTGTCCCGGCCGGTGAGCCGGCTGCTGTCCCGTGGCGACGTCGAGGTGGTGGCCGTGCCCGGCCGGGTCGGCTGGACCGACCCCGGCCACGCGGTCGGCCGGGTCGCCGACGGCGTCGAGGTGTCCGGCCCGGGCCCGGCCGACTGGCTGGTCGAGTGGAAGGCCCGCGACGAGGAGGTGGGCAAGCGGCTCGACGCGCTCCTCGACGGCTGGGCCCCGCTCGCCCCGCAGCACGTCGCCGCAGAGGTCGCCGCCTCGCTGCCCGCGCACGGGCTGCTGTTCGTGGGTTCCTCGAACCCGGTCCGCGACCTGGACCTGATGGTGCCGCGCTACCCGGTCGGGGAGCACCGGATGGTGATCGCGAACCGCGGCCTGGCCGGCATCGACGGGTCGGTGTCCACCGCGGTCGGCGCGGCCGTCGGCCGCGACAGTGCGCGGTCCCTCGCCCTGCTGGGCGACGTCACGTTCCTGCACGACACCAACGGGCTGCTGCTCGGGCCCGACGAGGTGCGTCCGGACCTGACGATCGTGGTCGTCAACGACGACGGCGGGTCGATCTTCGCCCTGCTCGAGCAGGGCGCCCCGTCGTACTCCCACCGCTTCGAGACCCTCTTCGGCACGCCGCACCACGCCGACCTGGCCGCGCTCTGCCGGGCCAGCGGAACCCCGCACCGCCGGGTCCACGACCGCGACGCGCTGCGGGCGGCGCTGGCCGAGCCGGCCGGGGGCATCGAGGTGGTGGAGGCCGTCGTACGACGCGACGACCGGCGCGACCTGGACGCCGCGGTCCGCGCCCTCGCCACGCCCTGAGCGCAAGATCGATCAAGCGGGAGCGGCCGACAGGGACCATGATCGTTGCATGAGCGTCACCGTGCCCGGCAGCACCGCAGCCGACCACTTCGCCGCGTTCGTGAGCGTCCTCGCCGACGCGCTCGACGACCACGACGTGACCGGCGAGGCGCTCGCAGCGCGGCTGTACCTGTCCCGGTTCCACCTCGACCGGATCGTCTCCTCGGTGGCCGGAGAGCCGCCGTCGCGGTTCCGGCGCCGGATCCTGCTCGAGCGCGCGGCGTACCGGTTGCTCACCACCCGGCGCAGCATCCTCGACGTCGCCGTGGAGGCAGGCTACGGCTCGCACGAGGCGTTCACCCGCGCGTTCACCAAGGCGTACGGCGCGGGGCCGAGCACCTGGCGCAGCAGGCCGACCCGGATCCAGATCGACGCCCCCAGCGACGTGCACTTCCACCCACCCGGCAGCCTGCGGCTGCCCGCCGAGACGAAGGTGACCTCCATGGACCTGCTCATCAAGATGGTCGAGCACCACATCTGGCTGACAGGCGAGATGATCGCGTGCGCCGAGCGGCTCACCGACGAGCAGCTCGACGCGCCCATCGAGCTGTCGGTCGACGAGGACCAGCAGACCATCCGCTCGCTGCTGTCGAGGCTGGTCGGCCAGATGGGCATGTGGAACGCCGCGATCGCCAACCGGGAGTACGACTGGTCGGTGGAGGAGCACGAGTCGATCGCCTCGATGCGCCGCCGGCTCGCGGACGAGGGGCCGGCGTACCTCGCCCAGGTCCGCGAGGTGGCCGAGCAGGGCCGCCTCGACGACACCTTCGTCGACGCGCTGTGCGAGCCCGCGGAGGTCTTCACCTACGGCGGGATGATCGCGCACGTGCTCACCTTCGCCGCCCACCGGCGCACCCTCGTCGCGCTCGCGCTCGACGCCACCGGCGTGAAGGACCTCGGCTGGGGCGACCCGATGCGCTGGGTCGCCGAACCGTCCGGCTGACGGACCCGCCGGCCGGCCCGGGCCGGCCCCCGCCGCGCCGGGGTTGAATGGGACGGTGCATCTCGCCCTGATGCTGGCCGTTGTCGTCGCCGCCGTGGTCGCGGTCGCCGGCGTGTCCCGGCGGCTCAGCCTGCCCGAGCCGGTGGTCCTGGTCGCGGTGGGCGCCTCGGCGTCGTTCCTGCCGTTCGTCCCGGAGATCCGCCTCACCACCGGCGTGGTGCTGGTGGGCTTCCTGCCGCCGCTGCTGTACTCCGCGGCCCTGCAGACGTCGCTGGTCGACTTCAACGCCAACCGCCGGTCCATCCTGCTGCTGTCCATCGGGCTCGTCGTGTTCACCGCGGTCGGGGTCGGTCTGGCGGTGCACCAGGTGATCCCGGGCCTCGACTGGCCCGCCGCGTTCGCGCTCGGTGCGGTCGTCGCGCCGCCGGACGCGGTCGCGGCCACCGCGATCGCCCGGCGGATCGGGCTGCCTCGCCGGCTGGTGACCATCCTCGAGGGAGAGTCGCTGCTCAACGACGCCACCGCGCTGGTCGCGCTGCGCACCGCGGTGCTGGCGGCGGCCGGCGCGGTGACGGCGCTGGACGTGGGTGTGGACTTCCTGCTGGCCGCGGGTGGCGGCGTGGTGGCCGGCGTGCTGACCTACCTGGTCATCGGCTGGGTGCGCAAGCAGTTCGTCGACCCGGTCCTGGACACCAGCGTCTCGTTCATCACCCCGTTCCTGGCCTACCTCGCCGCGGAGGCGCTGCACGGCTCGGGTGTGCTCGCAGTGGTGGTCGCCGGGCTGTTTCTCGGGCACCGGGCCCCGGTGCTCCAGACCGCCTCTTCGCGGATCGCCGAGCGGCTGAACTGGCGGACCATCGCGTTCCTGCTGGAGAGCTCGGTCTTCCTGCTGATCGGGCTGCAGGCCAGGTGGATCCTCCAAGGAGTGGTGACCAGCGGCGTCTCGCTGCGCGTGGTGGTGGTCTCCTGCCTGGTCACTTTGGTCGCGGTGATCGTGCTGCGCATGGCCTGGGTGTTCGGCGTGCGCGGCCTGCTGAGCGCCTCGAGGTCGGAGACGACGCGGCCGCCCTGGACCTACACCGCGGTGCTGGGCTGGGCCGGCATGCGAGGCGTGGTGACGCTCGCCGCCGCGTTCGCGATCCCCGTGGCGTTCCCGCAGCGCAGCCTGCTCGTCCTCATCGCGCTGGTGGTCACCGCCGGCACGCTGTTCCTGCAGGGCCTGACCCTGCCCTGGGTGGTGCGCAGGCTGCGGGTGCCGGCACCGGACCCGCGCGAGGATGCGCTGGCCCGTGCCGCGCTCTTCCAGAAGGCGAGCGCAGCCGGCCTCGACGCGCTCCACGACAGCGACGAGGCCGACCCGCACGACGTGCTGGAGGCGCTGCGCCGGCGAGCCGAGGAACGCGACTTCGCGGCGTGGGAGCGGCTGGGCAACGACGACCCGGACGGCGAGACACCCAGCGAGGCCTACGCCCGCCGGCGTCTGGAGATGCTGGAGGCCGAGCGCCGCAAGGTGCTCGAGGTCCGCGGCACCGGGAACCTGCCCAGCGACGTGGTCGAGGACGTGCTCGCCGCGCTCGACGTCGAGGAGTCCATGCTGGACGCCGGCAGCCGTCGCCGGGAGCGGCTGCGGCAGGCCCAGAGGACACCGGTGAAGGGCCCGGCCCGGGCCGCCCCGTGCAGCCATCTCGCGGCGGCCGACGGTCAGGTCGCTCCCAACGTCGAGGGCGTCTGCGAGGACTGCGTGGTGGAGGGCACCACCTGGGTGCACCTGCGGTACTGCCTGGCCTGCGGCCACGTCGGCTGCTGCGACAGCTCACCGCGCCGGCACGCCACCGCCCACTTCCACGAGACCGACCACCCCGTGATGCAGTCCGCGGAGCCGGACGAGACCTGGCGGTGGTGCTACGTCGACCACCGAGTCGGTTGACGGTCGCCGGGCATCATGGCGTCATGAGGATCACCAAGTTCGGCCATGCCTGTGTCCGCATCGAGTACGACGGGCGGGCGATCGTGCTCGACCCCGGCTCGTTCACCGACCCCGAGTCGGTGGACGGCGCCTCCGCCGTACTCGTCACCCATGAGCACGCCGACCACTACTCGCCGGACAACCTGCGAGCCGCCGTCGCCCCCGTCTACACGATCGAGGCGGTTGCCGAGCAGATGGACCCCGAGCTCCGGGAGCGTGTCAACGTCGTGGTGCCCGGACAGCGGCTCGACACGGATGCCGTGCTCCCCGAGGCCACTGCCGTCGGCGAGTGGCACGCGGTGATCCACGACGACCTACCTCGGTTCCGCAACAGCGGCTTCGTCCTCGAGATCGACGGCACCACCGTCTACCACCCCGGTGACGCGTTCACCCTGCCCGACCGCCCGGTCGACGTACTCCTGCTGCCCGTCAGCGGACCCTGGAACAAGCTCGCCGAGGTGGTCGACTTCGCTCGCGGGGTCGGTGCGCCCCGCAACCTGGCCATCCACGAACTGATCGCCAGCGACATCGGGCTCGGCATCATCGACGCGCGGCTCGAGGCGATGCTCGGCGACCGAGGGCTGGGGTACCAGCGGGTCGCCGCCGGCCAGGACATGGACCTGTCCTAGGACGAGATCGCGTCCCGGACCGGCACGAACTTCGCCTGCGCCTCGGCGAGCTCCGCGGCGGGATCGGAGCTGGCCACGATCCCGCAGCCGGCGAACAGCCGCACCGTCCGGCCGTCCACCTCCGCCGAGCGCAGCGCGATGCCCCACTCGCCGTCGCCGGCGCCGTCCATCCAGCCCACCGGCCCGGCGTACCGGCCGCGGTCCATGCCCTCGATCTCGCCGATCAGCGCGGTGGCCACCTCGGTCGGGGTGCCGCCGACCGCGGCGGACGGGTGCAGCGCCTCGGCGAGCTCCAGCGACGTGGCCGCGTCCTTGGCGACCCCGGCCACGTCGGTGGCCAGGTGCATCACGTTGGGCAGGTGCAGCACGAACGGCGACTCGGGCACGTTCATCGACGTGCAGTGCGGGGCCAGCGCCTCGGCCACCGAGCGCACGGCGTACTCGTGCTCCTCCAGGTCCTTGCTCGACCGCGCCAGGGTGGCGGCCAGTGCCAGGTCGCGTTCGTCGTGACCGGTACGACGGATGGTGCCGGCCAGCACGCGAGAGGTGACCAGACCCCGCTCGCGGCGCACCAGCATCTCCGGCGTTGCCCCGAACAGCCCGGCGACGTGGAACGTCCAGCACATCGGGTAGGTCTCGGCGAGCCGGCCCAGCGGCCAGCGCACGTCGATGTCGTTCTGGGCGGTGGCCAGCAGGTCGCGGGCCAGCACCACCTTCTCCAGTGCGCCGGTCTGGATCCTGCGCACCGCGTCGGCGACCACCAGCTCCCAGTCCGCGCCGCTGCGCGCGCCGTCGGTGAACACCACCCCTTCCGGGGCCTCGGCCGGCTCGGTGGGCGCCACCACGGGCTGCGTCCCGATCGCGCCGGCTCCGATGGTGGTCACCCACGCGGTGTCGCCGCGTCGGCCGACCACCACCTCGGGGACCACCAGCACGCTGTCACCCGGATCGTCGGCGAACCCGAACGAGCCGAAGCACACCAGCCCGGTGCCCGGCTCCTCCACCTCGTCGCGGACCACGGCCTGCCGGGTCTGGTCGGCCCACCAGGCCCGGGCCTGCCCGAAGCGGTCCGGCCCGGCGGTGCGCAGGACAGCGGCCTCGCCCCAGCCGACGATCCCGTCCCCGCGCCGTACCCACGCCAGCGCGCCTTCGCTGGGCAGCAGCGCCAGCAGGGCTCCGGGGTCTTCGACGGCGACGGTGCGTACGACGAGGGGGCTCACGTCTGGGGTGGTGCCGGCCGCAGAGGTCACGCATCGGAGCCTACGACCGCCGGGCATCGGGCCGCGGAGCCGGGGCTTCCCGTCGTACGACGGCTGCATAGGCTGTGCCCGTGACCCGAGCCGACCTCGACAAGCGCCCGGCCGAGGTCGCGGCGATGTTCGACGCCGTGGCCCGCCGCTACGACCTGACCAACGACGTGCTGTCCCTGGGGCAGGACCGGCTGTGGCGCAAGGCCGTGGTGGACGCGGTGGACCCGCGGCCGGGGGAGCGGGTGCTCGACCTGGCCGCCGGCACCGGCACGTCGAGCCAGCCGTTCGCCGACCGCGGCGCCGTCGTGGTGCCGTGCGACTTCTCCCTGGGCATGCTGCAGGTCGGCAAGCAGGTCAAGCCGCACCTGGCCTTCACCGCCGGTGACGGCACCCGGCTGCCGTTCGCCGACGGCTCGTTCGACGCGGTGACCATCTCGTTCGGGCTGCGCAACGTGGTCGATGCCGATGCCGCGCTGCGCGAGATGCGCCGGGTCACCCGGCCCGGCGGCCGGCTGCTGGTCTGCGAGTTCAGCCACCCGACCTGGGCGCCGTTCCGGACCGTCTACCTGGAGTACCTCATGCGCGCGCTGCCGCCGATCGCGCGCGCGGTGTCCTCCAGCCCCGACGCCTACGTCTACCTCGCCGAGTCGATCCGGGTGTGGTCGGACCAGCGTCAGCTCGCCGTCCGGATCACCGAGGCCGGCTGGGCCCGGCCCCGCTGGCGCAACCTGTCCGGCGGGATCGTCGCGCTGCACCACGCCACCGCCTGAGCCCGCCGGCCCGCGACCGCTTGCGTGTGCCGATCGGACGTGGCCCGGGCGGAGCGGGCAGTGACGGGCCGTGCCGAGCACGTCGTGCGCGGACGTCGCGGGATCGGACGGGACCCGGGTGCGCCCGGCGACGAGCACGGCAGGCGCATGGGGCGCCGGTGCGACGGGGCCGCGGCGGGCGGTCCGGACCCGAGTCGCGACGAGGAGAGAGGCGACCTAGACTGTCCGATGGTGGAATTAGTGAAGCGATTCACTAAGTCACAATGTTCTCGTGCCCGGACAATCCCGGGGCGGGGCCGCGAGCAGGAGAGGCCACGATGACCCGGACCACCGCCGACGCGCGGCAGGCCGACGTCATCGTCGTAGGCGCAGGGCCCGCGGGCTCGACCGCGGCGTTCCACCTGGCCCAGGCCGGGGTGGACGTGCTGGTCCTGGAGAAGACCGCCTTCCCGCGCGAGAAGGTCTGCGGTGACGGGCTCACCCCGCGCGCGGTCCGCCAGCTGGTGCGGCTCGGCATCGACCTCGACGCCCCCGGCTGGATCAAGAACCACGGGCTGCGGGTGCGCGGCGGCGGCCACCAGATCGAGCTGCCCTGGCCGGACCTGGCCGCCTTCCCGTCGTACGGCCTGGTCCGCACCCGCCTGGACTTCGACGAGATCCTCGCCCGGCACGCCGAGAAGGCCGGCGCCCGGCTGCTGGAGCGGCAGGCGGTCACCGGCCCGGTGCTCGACGAGCGGACCGGCCGGGTGGTCGGGGTGACCGCCAAGCCGGTCGACGACCGGGGCCGCAAGATCGGCGACGAGGTCACCTACTCGGCTCCCGTGGTGATCGCCGCCGACGGCGTGTCGGCGCGGATGGCGCTCGCGTTGGGCTTGGAGAAGCGCCCCGACCGGCCGTTGGGCGTCGCGGTGCGCACCTACTACACCAGCCCGCGCCACGACGACGACTGGATGGAGTCCTGGCTGGAGCTGTGGGAGGGTGCCCCGGGCCGGTCCCGGCTGCTGCCCGGCTACGGCTGGATCTTCGGCGTCGGCGACGGTACGTCGAACGTGGGGCTCGGCATCCTGAACACCTCGAGCGCTTTCGGCAACACCGACTACAAGGACCTGCTGCGTCGGTGGCTGGACAACACCCCCGAGGAGTGGGGGTACCGGGAGCACAACATGGTCGGCAAGATCGGCGGTGCCGCACTGCCCATGGGGTTCAACCGGAAGCCGCACTACACCCGCGGCGTGCTCCTCGTCGGCGACTCCGGCGGCATGGTCAACCCGATGAACGGCGAGGGCATCGCCTACGCGATGGAGTCCGGTGAGATGGCGGCCGCCGCCGTCGTACAGGCGCTCGGACGTCCGGCCGCCGAACAGGAGCGCGCGCTGCAGGCGTATCCTGCCGCGTTGGACGCGACGTACGGCGGCTACTACACACTCGGGCGGCTGTTCGTGCGGCTGATCGGCAACCCACAGGTGATGAAGCAGGCGACCAGGCACGGTCTTCCGCGGCCGACGCTGATGCGGTTCGTGCTCAAGCTGATGGCGAACCTCAGCGACCCGCGGGGCGGTGACGCGTCCGATCGCATCATCAACGCACTGAGCAGGGTGGCTCCCGCCGCCTAGGCACAGCAGGCATGGCCGCCGTCCGCGGTGGCTACCTACGAGGCAGGAAGAGAGGACGAGAGCGGTGTACATGCCAGTGATCGCGCTGGGGATCATCGCGGCGGCGTTCGCGGTGTTCTCGGTGGTGATGAGCACCCTCGTCGGGCCCAAGCGCTACAACCGGCCCAAGCTCGACTCCTACGAGTGCGGCATCGAGCCCACCCCGCAGCCGGTCGGGGGCGGGCGGTTCCCGGTGAAGTACTACATCACCGCGATGCTGTTCATCGTCTTCGACATCGAGATCATCTTCCTGTACCCGTGGGCTGTGTACTTCGACAGCATGAAGGTCTTCGGGCTGGTCGAGATGCTGCTGTTCATCGTGACCGTTTTCGTCGCCTACGCCTACGTGTGGCGTCGCGGCGGTCTGGAGTGGGACTAAGACATGGGTCTTGAGGAGAAGCTTCCCAGCGGGGTGCTGCTGAGCACCGTCGAAGGTGTCGCGGGCTACTTCCGCAAGGCGTCGTTCTGGCCGGCCACCTTCGGCCTGGCCTGCTGCGCCATCGAGATGATGACCTCCGGCGGGCCGCGCTACGACCTCGGCCGGTTCGGCATGGAGGTGTTCCGCGCCTCGCCGCGGCAGGCCGACCTGATGATCGTGGCCGGCCGGGTCAGCCAGAAGATGGCCCCGGTGCTGCGCCAGATCTACGACCAGATGCCCGACCCGAAGTGGGTGCTGGCGATGGGCGTCTGCGCGAGCTCGGGCGGCATGTTCAACAACTACGCGATCGTGCAGGGCGTCGACCACGTCGTACCCGTCGACATGTACCTCCCCGGCTGCCCGCCGCGCCCGGAGATGCTGATCGACGCGATCCTCAAGCTGCACGACCAGGTCCAGCACACGAAGCTGGGAGCCAACCGCCGCGCCGAGATCGAAGCCACCGAGGAGTCCGCGCTGCGTGCCCTGCCGACCAGCCAGATGAAGGGCCTGCTGCGGTGACCGACGAGCAGGAGGGGGCGGGCGGCAAGAGCCAGCTCGAGCAGCGCGAGGGCGGCACCCAGGACCCCTCGCTCGACGCGGTCGCGACGGCGTCGCCGACCGACGCCCGCGAGGTGATCGGCGAGCGTCGCGGGATGTTCGGCGTCAGCGACGGCGGTGACACCTCCGGCTACGGCGGCCTCCGTCGTGCCGTGGAGCTGCCCGGCGCGACCCCGCCGCCCTACGGCGGCTGGATGGACGACGTGGCCGGCGCCCTCGCCCGGGCCACCCGCGACGGCGGCCTCGACGAGGCCGTCGAGAAGGTGATCGTGCACCGCGGCGAGATCACCTTCTTCATCCGTCGTGAGCACATCGCAGCGGTCGCCCGGCTGCTGCGCGACGACGAGGACCTCCGCTTCGAGCTGTGCTCGGGGGTCAGCGGCGTGCACTACCCCGGCGACGCCGGCCGCGAGCTGCACGCCGTCTACCACCTGCTGTCCATGACCTACAACCGCCGGGTGCGGCTCGAGGTGACCGCCCCCGACGCCGATCCGCACATCCCGAGCGTGTGCGCGACGTACCCGACGGCCGACTGGCACGAGCGCGAGACCTTCGACTTCTTCGGCATCGTGTTCGACGGCCACCCCGGACTCACGCGGATCGAGATGCCCGACGACTGGCCCGGCCACCCCCAGCGCAAGGACTACCCCCTGGGCGGCATCC
>DASSKA010000051.1:0-26885 GCA_035690905.1 Nocardioidaceae bacterium
GCCGGACTCCTGCACCATCACCGCCGCCGCGTTGCCGGGGACGTCGGGGTGCACGAGGTCGGCGGCGGCGCGCGCGGCGTCGATCCCGACCACGGCCGGCAGCGGCTCGTAGTCGACGCGGACCCGGCCGACGACGTCCTCGGCGACGTACCGGTCGACGGCCACCACCATCACGACGGCCTCGCCGACGTAGTTGACCTCGTCGCGCGCCAGGGCGTGCTGGGTCCGGCCGTGGGTCAGCGTGGGGTGCGGGATCAGCAGCGGCAGCGGCTCGCCCATCCGGCCGTCGAGGTCCTCGTAGGTGTAGATCGCAACCAGCCCGTCCACCTCGAGCGCAGCGGTGATGTCGATGTCGACGATGCGCGCGTGCGCGTGCGGGCTGCGCACCAGCGCCGCCTCCAAGGCGTCGTGCCCGAGGTCGTCGAGGTAGCGACCGTTGCCGCTGACCAGCCGCTGGTCCTCGGTGCGGGTGATCCGCTCTCCGACCATCCGGGTGGTCATCGGCGTTCACCGCCCGGTGCCGCCTCGGCCGGCACGGTGGCCTCGGCGGCCTTCAGCACGGCGGCGACGATGTTCTGGTAGCCGGTGCACCGGCACAGGTTGCCGGAGATCGCCTCCCGGGCCTCGGTCTCGGTCGGCGCCCGGTTCTCCCGCAGGTAGGCGGTCACCGTGGTGACGAACCCGGGGGTGCAGAAGCCGCACTGCAGCGCGTGGCAGTCCCGGAAGGCCGCCTGAACCGGGCCGAGCGAACCATCGGCGGCGCGGCAGCCCTCGACCGTGGTCACCTCGGCTCCCTCCACGCTCACCGCGAACAACAGGCAGGAGCGCATCGGCGCGCCGTCGACGAGGACGGTGCAGGCGCCGCACACCCCGTGCTCGCAACCCACGTGGGTGCCCGTCAGGCCCAGGTCGTGGCGCAGCACGTCGGAGAGCAGCCTCCGTGCCGGCACCTCGACCTCGCGCCGGGTGCCGTTGACCACGAGGCTCAGGTGCATCGGTGTCTCGGTGGTCATCGTCGCCTCCCTCCGTCTCGTGCCCGCCCGACCGCCTGCTCCAGGGCCCGGCCCGTGACCACGCGGGCCAGCTCTCGCCGGTAGTCGGCGGTCGCGTGGATGTCGCCTTCCGGGTCGACGTGCTCGTCGACCAGCCCGTCCCGGACGGACGGGTCGAGGTCTCCCCCGCTGCCGCGCACCGCCGGGGTCATGTCGACCACCACCGCGGTGCCGCCCACGCCGACCAGGGCGACCCGGGCGGAGCTGATCGCGCCGTCGGGGCCGGTGACCGCAACGGCGGCCGCCCCGCACAGAGCGAAGTCTCCGTGCCGGCGGCTGACCTCGACGAACGAGGTACCGCTGCCCGGTGGCTGGCACGGGAAGCGGGCGGCGACCGCCAGGTCGCCGGGCCGGGCCGCCGTGCTCATCGGGCCGAGGAAGAAGTCGGTGGCGGCCACCTCGCGCACCCCGTCCGGGGAGCGCAGCTCCATCACACCCCCGAGCAGGAGCAGCACCGCCGGCAGCTCGGCGGACGGGTCGGCGTGCACGAGGCTGCCCACCACGGTGCCCCGGTTGCGGATGGTCGGGTGCGCGACGTTGACGAGGGCCTGACCCAGCAGCGGCACCGTGTCCCGGACCACGGCGTCACGCTCGACGCGAGCCTGGCGCGCGCCCGCGCCGATCCGCACCTGACCGTCGCTCACCTCCACGGTGTCCAGCTCGGCCAGGCCGTTGATGTCGACGAGGTGGTCGGGGGCCGACAACCGCATCGACATCAACGGCACCAGGCTCTGCCCACCCGCGAGCACCTTGCCGCTCGCGCCGAGCCCGGCGAGAGTGGACACCGCCTCACCGACGCTGGTCGGCCGGTGGTAGGTGAACGGGGAAGGCTTCAACAGGTGTTCCTCGAAGGGTCAGTGCCGGGGCTCGGCGGGCTCCGGCGGAGCCTCTTCCTTGCCGTCCTCGGTCTGCACACCCGGCCGTTCCACCACGATCAGGCTGACGTCCTCGTCGACCAACTCCCGCGGCGCCAGCGCCCGGGAGGCGTGGTAGGCGACCAGGACCACGATGGTGCCGAGTGCGATGCCGCCGAGGGTGAAGTTCTGGGAGAACACCAGCGACGTGCTGCCGATCGCGATGATGATCCCGGCGGCCACCGGAACCAGGTTCACCGGGTTGGCGAAATCGACCTGGTTCTCCTTCCAGATCTTCGCGCCGAGCAGCCCGATCATGCCGTAGAGCACCACGGTGATGCCGCCGAGGACACCGCCGGGTGTCGCGGACACGAGCGCTCCGAACTTCGGGCACAGACCGAACAGGACCGCGACGAGGGCGGCCACGTAGTACGCCGCCGTGGAGTAGACACGGGTGGCGGCCATCACGCCGATGTTCTCGGCGTACGTCGTGGTCGGCGAACCTCCGACCACGCTGGCGAGCACGGTGCCGACGCCGTCCGCGGCGATGGCCCGCCCCATCACCGGGTCCAGGTCACGCTTGGTCATCTCGGCCACCGCCTTGACGTGCCCGGTGTTCTCCGCGACCAGCGCGATCACTGCGGGCAGCATCAGCAGGATGAACGCCAGGCCGAAGCTGGGCAGGTGCCAGCCGATCGTGCCGGTGGCGAAGTCGGTGTGCGGCGGGAAGCCGAACCAGTCCGCCTTGTCCACGTTCGTCCAGTTGACCCGGTCGTGCGGGAAGGCGGTGGCCACGCAGTAGGTGCCCGCGCTCTGGCACGGCTTGCCGTCGGGCCCGATCAGGTTCTGGCCGGGCAGCACCGAGGTGATCGGGCCGAACCAGAGGTCGAACAGCCAGGACAGGACGTAGCCGAAGAGCAGGCCGAGGAAGACGGCGATCCGGCCGAAGAAGCCCCGCAGGCCGACTGCCATCAAGATCACCGCGGCCATCGTGAGCAGCGCGATCCACTGGTCCTGCGGCCAGTACACGGTGGCCACCACCGGTGCCAGGTTGAAGCCGATCAGCATGACCACCGCGCCGGTGACGACCGGGGGCAGCACCGCGTGCAGCGCCCTGGTGCCGGCCCGGTGGATCAGCAGGCCGACGATCGCGAGCACCACGCCGGCGACCAGCACCGCGCCGGTCACGTCCGCCTGGTTGCCGCCCTGGGCGTAGATCGCGGCCGCGCCACCGACGAACGAGGCGGAGGTGCCCAGGTAGCTCGGCACCTTGCCCTGCACGATGAGCAGGAAGCAGATGGTGGCGATGCCGCTCATCAGGATCGCCAGCTGGGGGTTCAGCCCCATGATGATCGGGAACACGAACGTGGCGCCGAACATCGCCACCACGTGCTGCGCCCCGAGGCCCACGGTCCGGCCCCACGAAAGCCGTTCGTCAGGGGCCACCGACTTGCCAAGCGGCGGGGTCTTCCCGCCGTACACGACCTTCCATCCGCTCGCCATGCTTCGCCTCCCGGCCCGGGCACCGGACTTCTCCGGCGCGTTCACCACGTCTCGATGTGACCAGCCTCACCCGAGAGCCACCGCTCACTGTGCACCAGCACGCGCCGCACGCAAAGACCGCACGCCGGACAGTTGCTGCTGAAAGATTCCCCGGCCAGATGGCAACCTCTGCCAGTCCGGGACGGTAGTCTCACAGCGCGCGCATCGCCACGATCCGCAGCCCGAGCGCCAGGTCGAGCCGGAGGTTGGCGTCGGAGGTGAACGGTCCCACCACCCGCTCCAGCTTCGCGATCCGGTAGCGCAGCGTGTTGTAGTGGAAGTGCAGCGTCCGCGCGGCCTCGGCGACGTTGAGGTTGGTGTCCAGCAGCACACGCAGAGTGCGGCGCATGGTGGCCGCCTCCGCGGTGTCGACAGCCAGCTCGCCCAGGGTCTGCTGGGCGAACGCCGCCAGCTCGCCGTCGTCCTCGATGAGGCTGAGCAGCCGGAACACGCCGAGGTCGTCGAAGTGCACCACCGCTCCGGCCCGCTGCTGCCGCTGCCCAACCGCGAGCGCCCGCCGCGCCTGCTCGTACGCCGCCGGCAGCGCCGCCACAGTCCCTGCCGCCCGGCTGACCCCTGCCGTGAACGGGCGCCGTCCGCCTCCACCGTCCCCACGGACCGCCTGGGCCGTGCGGGCCACCACGGCCCGCGGGTCATCGTCGCCGACCGGCAGCAGAGCGACCACCTCGGCGGCGAAGCCGACCACCGGCGCCGCGGAGTCCTCGGCGCCGACCACCGTCGTCCAGGCGGCGGCGAACCGCTCGAGCTCCAGCGGCCCGCGGTAGCCACGCGACAAGGGCGGCGCGTCCCGGGTCTCCAGCGCGGCGACCACCACGACCGCGGGCCGCTCCAGGTCCCAGCCGAGGGTGACGGCGTGCGCTCGCACCTCGTGCTCGTCACCGGCACGCCCGGCCAGCACGTCGCGCAGGAAGTCGCCGCGGTACTTGCTCTCCACGGCGGTCACCGCCACCTGGGTGCTCAGGCAGATGGCGGCGACCGCTGCGGCACGCTCGAGCACCGCCAGGTCGACGTCGGTGAGCGCCCGGTCGGGGTGGAACAGGACCAGCCGGCCCTGGTCGATCCCCTGGCCGGTCACCGCGACGACGGCGTGCGACCCCGGCACCGCATCCAGCGCGTGCACCCCCGGACCGGAGACCTCGGTGCGGAACCGCCCGCTGTGGTGGAAGACGGAGCTGTCCCGCAGTGCGGCACGCAGGGCGCTGTCCCCGGCCTCAGCCCGCACCCGCCCGTCGGTGGTGGTCACCATGGCCACCCCGCCGAACAGCCGGCTGACTGCCGCCACCACGTCGGCGAGCCCGCCTCCGGACACCACCACGTCGACCAGGCCGCGGTGCATCTGCTCGCTGCGCTCCAGCAGCGGCACCCGCTCGTCGACCAGGCTGGTGAACACCTGGGTGAGCACCGCGTCGAAACCGAGGTCGTCGGGGACCAGCACCAGCGGCAGGCCGCGACGGTCGGCCTCGGCGAGCATCTGGGCGGGCAGCGCCTCCAGGTAACGGTGCAGCTTGACCACCAGTGCGGTCACGCCTCGGTCATCGAGGTCGGCCACCAACCCGGGCAGCCGGTCGGGAGCGGCCCGCAGCGGGTAGCCGGTGGTCAGCAGCAGGGCCCCCGGACGGGCCCACGCGGCGATGTCGGGCACCTCCATGACGTTGGCGCTGCGCACCGTGCGATCGAGGCCGGACCGTCCGGCGAGCACGGTCGCGCCGGAGAACGCCGGCAGCGCGAGCATCCGGGCCACGCTCAGCGGTGGAGCCTGGACGGCCTCGGGCCCGGCCACGTGCTCGCCGGCCACCCCTGGCAACACCGCCCCATGCTCGGGGCGATCATTGGCAACTTTGCCCATGCTCCGGCAGGGTACCGGACCCTTATCGTCGGAACCGTGCCATCGCGCGACTTTGCCTGCGCTGCCTCGGTGCTCGCCGCCTCGGTGCTCGACGGGCCGGCCACAGCGCTGCGCGAGGCGGCCCGGACCCGGGTCAGCGTGCACTTCGAGACCGGTGACCCGCGCCAGCCGGTGCTCACGGTGTGCACCCCGGAGGCGGTCCGGCTTCCCGACGCGGTCGTGTCCGGGACGCTGCCGCCCTCCGAGATCCGCGCCGGCGGGGGCCGGCTCAGCGCGCCCGGCGGCACCTGGCGGGTGGTGCGCTGGTGGCGACCGCCTGCCCCGCGCGGGCTGCCGGTCCCGTCGCGGACCGGAGGGCCCGCGCCGGTCCTGCCCGAGGGGTCGCTGCCTGACGGACGGCTCCCCGCTGCGACGTACGACGGGCTCGTCCCCGCCGACCTGCTCGGCGCCGGCGCGGGCCTGACCCCGGCGGGGGACGACATCCTGGCCGGGGCACTCGTCACCGCCCACGCGACCGCGGACCCGCGGCTGGGCGACTGGACGCGGGCCACCCGGGCTGCGCTGAGCAACCGCGCCACCACGGCCGTGTCCCGAGGCATGCTGCACCAGGCGCTGCGCGGCTACGCCACCCCTCAGCTGGCGGCGTGCCTGGCCGCGGTGTGCCGCGGCCCGGACCCGGCGCCCGCCGTCACCACGCTGCTCGGAGTCGGGCACAGCTCCGGCGCCGCGCTGTGGTTCGGTGTGGTGCACACCCTGACGACCCGGTCGATGAGGAGCGCGGCATGACAGACACCAGCGGCACCGTACGACAGGTGCAGGTGCGCACAGGCAGCTACCTGGACTCGGTCTCCCTGATGCAGGTGAGCAGGCGGGTGGGGAGCCTGCCCGGGGTCACCGCGGCGTTGGTGGCGATGGCCACCGACCTCAACCTGGACCTGGCGCGGGAGATGGGCTTCGACGTGCCCCCGGTCTCCGTCAACGACATGCTGCTCGCGGTGGACGCGAAGGACGAGGACGCCCTCGCTCACGCCTTTGCGGAGGCGGAGGCCGCCCTGACCGCCGGTCCACGCGCGGACGTCTCGCTCGCCGGCCTCCCGGCGCCCACGACGGTGCGGGCCGCGGCGCGAAGGTCCAAGGCCACGGTGGCGCTGATCTCCACCCCGGGCGAGCACGCCTTCTCCGACGCCGTCGACGCCATCGACGCCGGCCTGCACACCATGGTGTTCAGCGACAACGTGCCGCTGGAGCAGGAGGTGGCGCTCAAGGAGTACGCCGCCCGGGCCGGCGTGCTGGTGATGGGCCCCGACTGCGGGACCGCCGTGATCGGCGGGGTGGGGCTCGGCTTCGCCAACGTGGTCCGGCCGGGGCCGGTCGGCATCGTGGCCGCCTCCGGCACCGGAGCCCAGCACCTGATGACCCTGCTGGACGGCGCCGACGTCGGTGTCTCGCACTGCCTGGGGGTCGGCGGCCGCGACCTCGGCGCCGCGGTGGCCGGCCGGTCCACCCTCCGGGCGATGGACCTGCTCGCCGCCGACCCGGAGACCGAGCAGATCGTGGTGGTGTCCAAGCCGCCGGCCGCCGAGGTGGAGCGGTCGGTTCGCGCCCACGGCGCGTCGCTGGGCAAGCCGGTCCGGTTCGGCCTGCTCGGCCAGGCAGGCACCACCCTCACCGACACCGCCCGCGAGACCGTGGAGGCACTCGGCCACACCTGGGCCGAGCCGGAGCAGCGCGTCGGCGCGGTCGCCGCGGCGCGCGCCGGCGGGACGCTGCTGGGCCTGTTCAGCGGCGGCACTCTCTGCGACGAGGCGATGGTCCTGGCCGCCGCCGAGCTCGGGCCGGTGCTGTCCAACATCCCGCTGCGTTCCGAGTGGGCGCTGGACGACCCGCTCCACTCACCCGGGAAGCCCTGCCCGACGATGGTCGACCTCGGCGACGACCGGCTCACCCGGGGTCGGCCGCACCCGATGATCGACCAGACCATCCGGCTGGAGCGGCTGCTGCGCGCGCTCGAGGAGCCGGGCACCGGCGTGCTGCTCCTGGACGTGGTGCTCGGCCTTGGTGCGGCAGCCGACCCCGCCGGCGAGCTGGCCGAGACGGTCCGGAAGGCGACCGCCGCGGGCATCCCGGTGCTGGTCAGCGTGGTCGGCACCCGCGACGACCCGCAGGGGCTGCGCCGCCAGATCGACACCCTGCACGACGCGGGGGCGTGGGTGTTCTGCTCCAACGCGGCCGCGGCCAGACAGGCAGTGCGGCTGCTGCGCACCGAGGAGGCAGGCCGATGACCGTGCCGATCGAGACACCCCCCGCGGTGGTCACCGCCGGGGTCGCGCTGTTCGCCGAGTCCCTGCAGCAGCAGGGGGTCACCGCGGCCGAGGTCGACTGGCACCCACCGGCCGCCGGCACCGCAGCCTCCGTTGCCCGGGTGATGGCCGACCGCCGCCGGGTGCCGGCCAACGCGCAGGCCCTGCAGGCGATGCTCGGTGCTCAGGCCACGCTCGTCGACGTGCTCCCGGCGAGCGAGGCGCTGGGACTCGACCGCGGGCAGTTCCTGCACGCCGGGCCGCCTGTCGAGTGGGAGCGCGCGTCCGGCCCGCTCCGCGGCGCGCTGATCGGGGCGATGCTGTTCGAGGGGCTCGCCGACACCCCGGAGCAGGCCGAGGCGGCACTCGCCGCCGGCGAGGTCAGCTGGGAGCCGTGCCACCACCGAGGCGCGGTCGGGCCGATGGCCGGCGTGGTCTCCCCCTCGATGTGGATGTTCGCGCTGCGTGACGAGCCGAACCAGAACACGGCGTGGTGCTCGCTGAACGAGGGTCTCGGCAAGGTGCTGCGCTACGGGGCCTACTCGGCGGAGGTGGTGGACCGTCTGCGGTGGATGACCGACGTGCTCGGCCCGCTGCTGCAACGCGCGGTCCGCTCCGTCGGCACCGTGGACGTGAAGGCGATCGTCGCCCAGATGGTGCAGATGGGCGACGAGGGCCACAACCGCAACCGCGCCGGAACGCTGATGTTCCTGCGGGAGGTGCTGCCGGCGCTCATCGACTCCGGAGCACCGACCAGCCAGGTCGCCGAGGCGGTCCGGTTCATGGGCGGCAACGACCACTTCTTCCTGAACCTGGTGATGCCGGCGTGCAAGCTGCAGACCCGTGCGGCCGCCGGCCGGCCGGGCTCCACGGTGGTCACCGTGATGGCCCGCAACGGCACCGACTTCGGCATCCAGACCGCGGGCACCGGGGACCAGTGGTTCACCGCGCCGGCGAACACTCCCGAGGGGCTTTACCTCGGTGCCTACGGGCCCGAGGACGCCAACCCGGACATCGGCGACTCCGCGATCACCGAGACCGCGGGCCTGGGTGGGTTCGCGATGGCCACCGCACCGGCGATCGTCGGCTTCGTCGGCGGCAGCGTGCCCGACGCCCTGGCCACGACGCGCCGGATGTACGACATCACCCTTGGCGAGAACCCCGGCTTCGCGCTGCCCATCCTGGAGTTCCGCGGAACGCCCGCGGGCATCGACGTGGCGGCCGTGGTGCGCACCGGGCTGCTGCCGCAGATCAACACCGGCATGGCCGGCAGGGTGGCCGGCACCGGGCAGGTGGGCGCCGGGCTGGTCACCCCGCCGCTGGAGTGCTTCGTGCAGGCGATCCACGCCCTCGCCGACCGGGCGCCGGACCTCAGTCGTCCCGGGCCGTCCGGCTCTGCTGGCTGATCAGCGCGCGCACCGTCCGCACCTGGGCGAGGGCGCGTGGGCCGTCCGAGCTCTGGATGGCCATCGCGGAGACCGCCGTGCCGTCGCTGAGGTCGATCACCGCCCACGGCCCACCCGGGCGCAGCGAGATGGCGACCAGCTGGTTCCAGGCGAAGGCGCGCTTGCGGTAGCCGTTGACGATCGTCACCCCGTCCTGGCGGGCGTCGATGCGGCAACGGGCCAGCCCGGCGGCCACGGCGGCCAGGGCGATCCCGAAGACGATCACGGTGGCTCGCTCCAGCCACGAGATCTCCGCGCGAATGTGCGGGGGCAGCGCGAACCAGGCGACCAGGCACACGGCGAGCAGCATGGCGCCGAACACGACCACCGCGATACGCACGCCGAGAGGGCGGAACGTGCGGGGCAGCGTCGGTGGGGTCAGGTCAGAGGCGGCAGGCATGGATGTCCGTCACCAGGATGCCACGCGCGCCGAGCTCGAAGAGCGCGTCCATCAGCCGCTGCGCTCCCTCGCGGGGCACCATCGCGCGCACCGCGACCCAGCCCTCCCGGTGCAGCGGGGACACCGTCGGGCTCTCGATCCCCGGGGTGAGGGCCACCGCCTTCTCCACCCGCTCGACGCGGATGTCGTAGTCCATCATCACGTAGGCGCGCGCCACCAGCACACCGCGGATGCGTCGCTGGAAGACCTCGAACCCCGGTGGTGCGGCGGCTCCGGCACGGCTGATGACTACCGCCTCGGACTCCATGATCGTCTCGCCGACGATCACCAGTCCGGCCTGCCGCAGCGTGCTGCCGGTCTCCACCACGTCGGCGATCACGTCCGCGACGCCGAGCTGCACGCTGGTCTCCACGGCACCGTCGAGACGGATCACGGCTGCGTCGATCCCGTGCTCCTCCAGGAACCGGCGCACCACCCCGTCGTACGACGTGGCGATCCGCTTGCCGGCCAGGTCCGCGGTGCTCGACACCGTGCCGGGTGGTGCGGCGAACCGGAACCGGGAACGCCCGAAGCCGAGCGGAAGCACCTCCTCCGCCTTGGCTCCGGAGTCGCGCAGCAGGTCGCGGCCGGTCACCCCGAGGTCCAGGGTGCCCTCCCCGACGTACAACGCGATGTCCCGGGGCCGCAGGTAGAAGAACTCGACCTCGTTCTCGGGGTCGGTGAGCACGAGCTGCTTGCCGTCCGAACGCTGCACGTAGCCGGCCTCCCGCAGGATGTCGGAGGCGGCCACCGACAGTGAGCCCTTGTTCGGGACGGCCACGCGCAGGAAGCGCTGCTGGGTCATCGCCGGCCCCTCACAGGTGCGCGTAGATGTCGTCGAGCGTCAGCCCGCTGGCCAGCATCAGCACCTGCGCCTGGTAGAGCAGCTGGCTGACCTCCTCCGCGGTCCGCTGCGGACCCTCGTGCTCGGCGGCCATCCAGGACTCCGCGGCCTCCTCGACCAGCTTCTTGCCGATCGCGTGCACACCGGCGTCCAGGGCGCGCACCGTCCCGGAGTCCGCCGGACGGGTCTGCGCCTTGACGCTGAGCTCCTGCCAGAGCTCCTCGAACGTCTTCATCGCCTCTGCTTCCTGCTGTGGTCTGGCCCGGCCAGCCTACGGCGTACGGCGCGGCGGCTGCCGACGTGTCCAGCGCGGGCTCACGCGTCCGCGTCGAGCTCGTAGCCCCTGCGGATCCGGCGCAGCGTGGACGCGGTGACCAGCGCAGCGGACGTGGCGTCGTAGCCCTTGTCCTCCGACGAGCCGTCCAGCCCGGCCCGGTCCAGGGCCTGCTGCTCGGTGTCGCAGGTCAGCAGACCGAAGCCGATCGCCGCGCCGGAGTCCAGCGCCACCCTGCTCAGCCCGTCGGTGGCGGCGGCGCAGACGTAGTCGAAGTGCGGGGTGCCGCCGCGGATCACCGCGCCGAGCGCGACCACCGCCTCGTAGCCCTTCTCGGCGAGCGCGGCGGCCACCACCGGCAGCTCGAAGGATCCCGGCACCCGCACCACCAGCGGCGCTTCCACCTGGTACTCCTGCAGCGCCCGCCTGGCGCCGCCGATCAGCCCCTCCATCACCTGCTCGTGCCAGCACGCCGCCACCACCGCGACCCGGAAATCGTGGCAGTCGATCGGGGCAGAGCCTGGGGATCCTTCGCCGCTCACGCGCGGTCTCCTTCCGTCACCGGGTCGGCGGCAGCCGGGTCCGCCGGCTGCAGGTCCGGCAGATGGTGGCCCATCCGATCGCGCTTGGTCAACAGGTAGGCGATGTTGTGGTCGTTGGGCCGGGGAGTCAGCGGCACCCGTTCGGCGACCGCGATCCCGTAGGCCTCCAGGTCGGTGGTCTTGGCCGGGTTGTTGGTGAGCAAGCGCACCGAGCCGACCCCGAGGTCGCGCAGGATCTGGGTGGCGGTCCCGTAGTGGCGCGCGTCGGCGGGCAGCCCCAGGTCGAGGTTGGCGTCCACCGTGTCCCGGCCGCCGTCCTGGAGCTGGTAGGCCTGCAGCTTGGCGACCAGCCCGATCCCGCGGCCCTCGTGGCCGCGCAGGTACACCACCACGCCACGCCCCTCTGCGACGATCCGGGCCATCGCCTCCTCGAGCTGCGGCCCGCAGTCGCACCGCTTCGAGCCGAACACGTCGCCGGTCAGGCACTCCGAGTGCACCCGGGTGAGCACCGGCGTGCCGTCACCCAGCGACTCCGGGTCGCCGTGCACCAGCGCGACGTGCTCGGAGCCGTCGATGGTCACGCGGTAGCCGTAGGCACGGAACTCCGCCAGCTCGGTGGGCAGCCGGGTCTCGGCGACGCGCTCCACGTGGGTCTCGTGCCGCCGCCGGTAGTGGATGATCTGCTCGATGGCGATCATCGTCAGGCCGTGCTCGTCGGCGAATGCCCGCAGCTGGGCCCCGCGCTTCATGGTGCCGTCGTCGTTGACGACCTCGGCGATCACCCCGGCCGGCTCCAAGCCGGCCAGCCGGGCCAGGTCCACCGACGCCTCGGTGTGCCCGGGCCGGACCAGCACCCCGCCCTCCCGGTAGCGCAGCGGGAACACGTGCCCGGGCTGCACGAGCTCGAAGGGCTCGGTCGCGGAGTCGATGAGCCGGCGCACCGTCTGCGACCGGTCGGCGGCCGAGATCCCCGTGGTCACCCCGTCCCGGGCGTCCACGGAGACGGTGTAGGCCGTGCGCATCCGCTCCCGGTTGTGCGGGGTCATCAGCGGGATGCCGAGCCGGTCCAGCACCGCGGCGGTGACCGGGGCGCAGATCACCCCGGAGGTGTACCGGATGGTGAACGCCATCAGCTCCGGGGTGCACCGGGATGCGGCGAACACCAGGTCGCCCTCGTTCTCGCGCTCCACGTCGTCGACGACGACCACCGGCCGGCCGGCGCGGATGTCGGCCACCGCCTCCTCGACGGTGTCCAGGCGTACGTCGGGAGCGCTCACGAGGGCACCTGGGCCGACTCGGCCGCTTCGGTGGTCCGCTCCCGGCGCTGCACCCGGACCCAGGTCGCGAAGCCCCACAGGCAGAACGCGCCGTAGACGATGTACATCGTCGCGGACGGGTAGTACCCGGCCTCGAGCAGCAGGGGCACGCCGACCACGTCCACGGCGATCCAGGCGAGCCAGAACTCCGTCCATCCGCGAGCCATCCCGTAGGTGGCCAGGATCGACCCGGTGAGGATCCAGGCGTCGGCCAGCGGCCCCCACGAGCCCAGGGCCTTCAGCACCCAGTAGAAGATCGCGGTTCCGGCCACCGCCAGCACCAGAAGCTGTGCGCGGCCGGCGGCACCCGCCCAGCGCGGCGCGATCGCCCCGTCCGCGCTCTCCCCCAGGCGCACTGCCCGCCGCCAGCGCCACCAGCCGTAGACCGACACCGCCAGGAAGAACACCTGACGGCCCGCCTGGCCCCACAGGTCGTGGGCCTGCGGCTTGTCCAGCACGCCGCCGACGAAGACCGTGAACAGGATCAGGTTGCCGATGATCCCCACCGGCCAGGCCCAGGTCCGGCGGCGCATCCCGCCGACCGCGCTGGCCAGCCCGAACACGTTCCCGACCACCTCGCGGACCAGGACCTGCCCTCCGGCAACGGTGAAGGTGCCCTCCAGGAGCCAGTGCAGCAGGTTCATCGTTCCCGCCCTCTCGTGCCGAGCTGCCGCTCGACGTACTTCCCGATCACGTCCACCTCCAGGTTCACCGGATCGCCGACCGCTCGCGCGCCGAGCGTCGTACGCCGCAGCGTCTCGGGGATCAGCGACACGGTGAACCAGCCATCGTGCACACCCATGTCGCTGATCTCGACCACGGTCAGGGACACGCCGTCGACGGCTACCGAGCCCTGCGGTACGACGTACCGGCTCAGCGCTGTGGGAAGGCCGATCCGGACCAGCTCCCAGTGCGCGGAGGGCTCCCGCGCCAGCACCGGTCCGGTGGCATCCACGTGCCCCGACATCAGGTGGCCGCCGAGACGGGTGCTCGCGGTGACCGCGCGCTCGAGGTTGACCCGGTCGCCGACGGCCCGCCCGCCCAGCGTGGTCAGCCGCAGCGTCTGCCGCATCACGTCCGCGGTGAAGGCCCCGTCGCGCACCTCGGCGACGGTCAGGCAGCAGCCGTCGACCGCGATCGAGTCACCGGGACGCGCGTCGCCGAGCACCTCCGGACCATGCACGGTCAGCCGGACCGCGTCGCCGCGGTCCTCGATCTCCGCCACCTTGCCCAGCGCCTCCACGATCCCGGTGAACATCTCAGGCCTCCTGCGGCACGGTCAGGATGAGCCGGACGTTGCGATCCGGCCCCTCGCCGAGGGTGCTGACGTCGACGACCTCGAGCCGGCGCGCGTCGGCGATCGTCGTCACCCCGAGGTCCGCGACGCCGGCCGCGCCGGCGCCGAGCAGCATCGGGGCGACGTAGGCGACCACCTCGTCGACGTACCCCTGGCTCAGGAAGGCTGCGGCCAGCCGCGGCCCGCCCTCCAGCAGCACGTGCCGGCCCCCGCGGGCGAACAGCTCGGCGAGCGCCTCCTTCGGGTCCCGGGTGCGCAGCAGCACCGTCTCGGCGACCGCGTTGCGGACGCGTGCCCGCGCGGGCACTTCACGCAGGCCCATCACCGCGCGCAGCGGCTGGCGGTCCGCCGGGAGCGGTCGGTCGGCGGCGTCGCGGGCGCTGAGCTCCGGGTCGTCGACCAGCACGGTGCCGGTGCCGGCGAGCACCACGTCGCAGCGCTGCCGGAGCAGGTGGGTGTCGCGGCGGGCGGCGACCGAGCTGATCCAGCGCGAGGTGCCGTCCGGGGCGGCACTGCGGCCGTCGAGGGTGGCCGCGAACTTCCACGTGACGTACGGCCGCTGGTGCTCCACGGCGAACGTCCAGGCCGGGTTCACCTCGCGGGCCTCGTCGGCGAGCAGCCCGCCCACCACGTCGACACCGGCGGCGCGCAGCGTCTCCGCCCCGCCGGCAGCCAGCGGGCTGGGGTCGTCCTGGGCGTACACCACCCGTCGCACCCCGGCGGCGACCAGCGCGTGGGCGCAGGGGCCGGTGCGGCCGGTGTGGTTGCACGGCTCGAGGGTGACCACCGCTGTCGCGCCGCGGGCCCGGTCCCCCGCCGCCATGAGCGCGTCGGCCTCCGCATGCGGGGTGCCGGCACCGCGGTGGTGGCCCTCGGCGACCACCTCCCCGGCAGCGTCGAGGAGCACGCAGCCGACCCGCGGGTTCGGGCCGTGGGGAACTCCCGGGGTGCGCGCGAGGTCGAGGGCGCGGCGCATCGCGGAGCGTTCGCGTGAACCGGCGTTCATCGCTGAGCCCTCTCGTCCGGACGCGGACCCCGGGGCTCGAGAAGACGTGGACGGTGCTCGCCGGACGGGGTGACCCGTCGGCGCGAGCGTCGTACACGGCTGCGTGCGCTTCCCATCCGGACTTTGACCGTCGGTCCAGGAGTTCCACCTGATCAACCGTCCGCCGGCTGCGGACGGGTCGCGGACTTTCACCGCCGGTTCGGAGTTTCACCGACCCCAGAGCACGCGAGTGCTGTCACTCGTCGGGTACAGCCTGCCACACCTGCGGGGGCCGGCGGTATGTGAGCCGGCCCACGCTCAGCGGGCCGCCGCCTCGGCCAGCTCGCGCAGCTGGTCGACGGCCCGCGCCGGGGCGTCCGCGCGGAACACGGCGGAGCCGGCCACGAACACGTCCGCGCCGGCCTCGGCGCAGCGGCCGACCGTCTCGGCGGAGACCCCGCCGTCCACCTGCAGCCACAGCTCGAGGCCGTGCTTGTCGATCAGCTCCTTGGCCCGGCGCACCTTGGGCAGGCAGATGTCGAGGAAGTCCTGGCCGCCGAAACCGGGCTCGACCGTCATCACCAGCAGCATGTCGAGCTCGGGGAGCAGGTCCTCGTAGGGCTCGACCGGGGTGGCCGGCCGCAGCGCCATGCCCGCGCGAGCGCCCAGGGCTCGCAGCTCGCGAGCGAGGCGCACCGGCGCGGTCGCCGCCTCGACGTGGAACGTGACCGAGGCGGCCCCCGCCTCGACGTACGCCGGCGCCCACCGGTCCGGGTCCTCGATCATCAGGTGGCAGTCCATCGGAACCGGGCTGGCGTTCTTCAGCGCCTCCACAACGGGCAGCCCCACCGTCAGGTTCGGCACGAAGTGGTTGTCCATCACGTCGACGTGCAGCCAGTCGGCGTTGGACACCCGCTCCGCCTCGTCGGCGAGGTGGGCGAAGTCGCTGGCGAGGATGCTCGGTGCGATCTGGATTCCCATGGCGGTCCCGATCCTAGTGGTCGTCGCCGCGGCGCAGCAGCGCGAAGAACATCGCATCGGTCTGCTGGCGGTGCGGCCAGAGCTGCACGGTCCCCGGCAGCGGCATCCGCTCGGGGCGCAGGTCCGGCACCTCGTCGAACAGCGGTGCCGCGTCCTCGAGCCGGACGTCCTCACGGTCGGCGAGCACCCGCTGGACCACCTCGGTGGTCTCGGCCAGCACGGGGGTGCACGTCGCATAGCCGACCAGTCCGCCCGGCCGCACCGCGTCCAGGGCGCTGGTGAGCAGCGCGGCCTGCAGCGGCACCAGGGACGTCCGGTCTTCCCGGCTGCGCCGCCACCGCGCCTCGGGCCGGCGCCGCAACGCACCCAGTCCCGAGCACGGTGCGTCGACGAGGACCCGGTCGAAGCTCTCCGGTCGCCAGGCCGGCCGCGTCCCGTCGGCCGCCACCACGCCGAGGAGCCCGGCCCCGCTCACGGCGCCGCGCACCAGCGCCGCACGGTGCGGCAGCCGTTCGGCGGCGAGCAGCCTCGCCCCCCGGCTGGCCGCCAGCGCGGCCAGCAGCGCCGCCTTGCCGCCCGGGCCCGCGCACAGGTCCAGCCACCGCTCGTCGGTCCCCTCGAGGCCGGCCCGGGCCACGGCGAGCGCGATCAGCTGCGAGCCCTCGTCCTGCACACCGGCGCGCCCCTGTGCCACCGCGGGCACCGCGGCCGGGTCGCCGCCGGCCAGCACAGCGGCGTACGGCGAGCGCCCGGTGGGCTCGGCTCCGGCCGCCGCCAGCTCGTCCACGCTGCACAGCCCGGGCCGGGCCACCAAGGTGACCCGCGGCGGCAGGTTGTCGGCACGGAGCAGCTCCTCCAGCTCCCCTCCGGCGTCCTCGGCCTGCAGCGCGGCGGCCAGCTCCTCCACCACCCAGCCCGGGTGGGACCAGGTCACCGCGGCGTGCCCCACCGGGTCGTCGCGCCGGTCGGGAGCCACCCGGCCGAGCCACTCGTCGAGATCGTGCTGCGCCATCCTGCGGAGCACGGCGTTGGCCAGGCCGGACGGACCCCGGCCCAGGCGGGTGCGCACCAGGTCCACGGTGGTGGCCACCGCGGCATGCGCGGGCACCCGCATCTGCAGCACCTGGTGGGTGCCCAGCCGGAGCGCGTCCAGCAGCCCCGGCTGGAGCCGGTCCAGCGGCTGCCTCACCAGCGTGGCCAGGATCGCGTCGTAGCTGCCCTGGTGGCGGACGGTCCCGGCGACGAGCGCGGTGGTGAACGCCGCGTCCCGGCCGGTGATGCCTCGCGACCGCAGCAGCGACGGCAGCAGCAGGTTGGCGTAGGCGTCCTGCTCCCGGACGGCCGTCAGCACGTCGTACGCCGCGGCGCGTGCCGGGTCGACGCGCGGGCTCATCCGAAGGCCGCCCCGGCGTCCAGGCGCACCCCGCGGGCCCAGTCCGCCGCCGGCATCCACCGCTTCCCCGTGGGCTTGACCTCGCCGAGCAGCACCGGCCGGCCCGCGGTGCCCACCCGGATCTGCTGCTTGGACACCTCCAGCTCGCCGGGCGGCAGCGGGTCGCCGTCCGCGTCGATGAGCACCGGTCCTACACCGACGCGCTGTCCGTCGAGGCTGGTCCAGGCGCCGGGCGCCGGGGTGCAGGCGCGGATCCGCCGGTCCACCGCCTGAGCGGGTGCCGCCCAGTCGACGCGGGCATCCTCGACGCGGATCTTCGGGGCGAGGCTGACCCCGTCGGCCGGCTGCTCGCGGGCCTCCAGAGTGCCGTCCTCGATGCCGTCGAGGGTGGCCACCAGCAGCCGGGCGCCGGCCTCGGCGAGCCGGCCGAGCAGGTCCCCGCTGGTGTCGGTGGGCCGCACGGCCTCGGTGAGCACGCCGTACGTCGGGCCGGCGTCCAGCTCGCGGACGATCCGGAACGTGGTCGCACCAGTGATCTCGTCTCCGGCGAGCAGCGCGTGCTGCACCGGCGCGGCCCCGCGCCAGGCAGGCAGCAGCGAGAAGTGCAGGTTCACCCAGCCGTGTCGGGGGATGTCGAGAGCGGACTGCGGCAGCAGGGCGCCGTAGGCGACGACCGGGCAGCAGTCCGGGCGCAACGCGGTCAGCTCCTGCTGGAACCGCGGGTCGCTGGGCCGCTCCGGCTTGAGGACGGGTACCTCGAAGCGGGCGGCGTGCTCGGCGACCGGTGACGGAGTGAACCGCCGGCCGCGGCCGGACCGGGCGTCCGGCCGGGTGACCACGCCGACGAGCTCGTGGCGGCTGGCAGCCACGGCGTCCAGGGCCGGCACCGCGGTGTCCGGGGTGCCGGCGAACACAACGCGCACTACAGCCCCAGGCCGTTGGTGGGGTGCGGGGAGACCATCACGCGGGGCGGCCGCTCGCCGAACCACTCGGCCTCCCTGATGGCCCGCATCGCCGCCTTGCGCGCCTCGCGGTCCAGCCGGTCGACGAACAGCACCCCGTCGAGGTGGTCGGTCTCGTGCTGCAGCGCCCGGGCGAGCAGGTCGGATCCCTCGACGGTGACCGGCTCGCCGTGCAGGTCGAAGCCCTTGGCGACCGTGAAACGGGCCCGCCGGCAGTCCACCGTGATGTCCGGGATGGACAGGCAGCCCTCGGGGCCGATCTGCTCCTCCTCCGACAGGTCGAGGGTCGGGTTCACCAGGTGACCGACCTGCCCGTCGACGTACCAGGTGAACACCCGCAGCCCGACGCCGATCTGCGGCGCGGCCAGGCCGGCGCCGGGCGCCTCCAGCATCGTGTCGGTGAGGTCCTCGACGAGGCGCCGCAGCTCCTTGTCGAAGTCGGTGACCGGGGCCGCGGGGGTGCGCAGGACCGGGTCGCCGAACAGCCGGATGGGCTGGATTGCCACGTTGTTCCACTCCTGCGTACGACGGGTGGGCGGCGGGTCGGTCGCCGCCCCGGTGCGTCGGCCAGTCTACGGAAGCGGGTCGCTACTCCAGGCCGACCGGGTCGACGTGCACCCGGACCGGTGCGAGCTTGCGGGCGGCGCGCAGCGCCTGCATCTCGCGCAGCGCCTCCGACAGCGCGGAGCCGTGGGCGCGGGGCACCCGGACCACCACCCGCGCCTGGCCGGCGGTCTCCGCCCCTCGGGCCGGCACCGGCCCCGGCCCGAGCACCTCCGCGGCCGCGGGCAGCCGCAATCCGCCGAGCGCCTGCTCCACGTCGGCGTCGGCGCCGGTCACGGTCACCAGCCGGGATGCCGGCGGCAGGTGCGCGGACCGGCGCTCGGCCATCTCCCGGCGGGTGAAGCCGCCGGGGTCCCACCGGACCAGCGCCTGCAGGGACGGGGTGGCCGGGTCCCCGACGGCGATCACGCGGCCGCCCTGGGACGCCGGTCGGGCCAGCGCGGCGGCGTTCAGCCAGCGGCGCAGGGACTCCTCGCCGACTCGGAGGTCGGGACGGGCCAGCATCAGCCAGGTGTCCAGCAGCGCGACACAGGCGTAGCCGCCCTCCGCGACCGGCTCGGCGCCCGGCGTGGCCACCACCAGGGCGCTCTCCGGCCCGACCCGGTCCAGCACCCGCTCGCCCGCCGAGCTGCGAACCGGTGCCCCCGGGAAGGCCCGGCCGATCTCCTCGGCGGTGCGTCCTTCGCCGAGCGCCGGCGCGCGCAGCCCGTGGCCCCCACACACCGGGCACGCCCAGGCCGGCCGCTCGGTTGCGCACCAGCGGCAGGTCGGCGGGGTGTGCGCGGTGGGCAGCCAGAGCGGGCCGGTGCACGCCGTGCAGCGGGCCGGTGTCCGGCAGCGGTCGCAGGCCAGGCTGCTGACGTAGCCGCGGCGCGGGGTCTGCAGCAGCACCGGCCCGTGCTCGAGGCCGTCGCGGATGGCGTCGTAGGCGCTGCGCGGCAGCCGGGCCATCCTGGCCCCGGGATCGCGCTCGAGCTCGCGGTCGGTGGCCCCGGTGATGACCACGCGCGGGGCCCGCTCACGGAGCAGCGCGCGGTCGGGGGCCAGCGGGCGGGCCCAGCCGGTGTCGAGGAGGTACTCGCTCTCCACGGTGCGCGCGAAGCCGCCGATCAGCGCCGCACAGTGCTGCTCCTCGGCGCGCAGCAGGAGCACCTCTCTGGTGTGCGGGTACGGCGCACGTGGCTCGGCGAACAGGTCGTCCCCGTCGTCCCAGATGGCCACCAGGCCCAGGTTGTGGACGGGGGCGAAGGCGGCCGCCCGCGTGCCGACCACGACACGCACCGCCCCCCGTCGTACCGCCAGGAAGGCGCGGTAGCGGGCCGCGGGACCGAGGTCGGCGGTGAGCACCACGTGGCGGTCCGGGCCGAGCACCTCGGTCAGCGCAGCGTCCACCGGATCCACGTCGCGCCGGTCGGGCACGCACAACAGCGCTCCGCGACCGGAGCGTTCGGCGGCGGCTGCGGCCTGGGCGAGCGCTTCCGGCCACGTCGGGCCGGGGAGCGCGGTCCACACCGCCCGGGGGATGCCCCCGTCGGCCAGGCTGCGAAGGTACGCCGCGCCGTCCCGGTAGGCGTCCCAGGCCTGCCCGCCCTCCGTCTGCTCGGTCGCCGGCATGGCCGGGCGGGAAGGCCGCTTCTCCGTCGTGGCGTGCCGCTTCGGCACCGCCAGCCGCAGCACGTCGGAGCGGGTGCCGGCGTACCTGGCGGCGAGCGTCCCGCTCAGTCTCGCGATCTCCGGCGCGAGCACCGGCTCGGGGCTGACCGCCCGGGCGAGCGGCGCGAGGCGGCCGGCGTGCTCGCTCTCCTCGACGCGCTCCAGGACGTACCCGTCCACGAGCTGGCCCGCGAACCGGACCCGGACGCGGCAGCCGTCGGTCACCTGCTCGTGCATGGTCGCCGGGACCAGGTAGTCGAACGGCCGGTCCAGGTGGGCGAGCGGCACGTCGACCAGCACCCGCGCCACCGGACGCTCGGGTGCCCGCTCCACAGTCCGCTTCGGCCGCTCCCGCCCCTTCTGCTCAGCGGCCTTCTTCGCCTGCCGGGCACGAGCACGGGCCAGCTCGGGCAGCAGCGCCAGCTGCCCGTCCTCCTCGCGCTCGTCCTCGGCCACGGGGTCAGTCTCTCAGCGCCGTCCGACATCCGCGCCGGCCCTCCACAGCCGCCGAGTGGTCAGTCCGGTCCCGTCGAAAGGTCAGTCCGGCCCCGTCGAAAGGTCAGTCCGCCGAAAGGTCAGTCCGTCGAAAGGTCAGTCCGGCCCCGTCGAAAGGTCAGTCCGCCGAGTGGTCAGTCCCGTCCGGGGTGCGCCTCGACCGGCCGCTGCTGCGTCCCTTTACCAGGGTCCCCTGGTAAAGGGACGCTGCCCATGGTGAATTCACCGTGGGGAGCAGGCCGTTTCCATGGGAAGTTCGAGGTCAGAGGCCGGCGGCGGCACGCAACGCGTCGACCCGGTCGGTGCGCTCCCAGGTGAACTCGGGCAGCTCGCGGCCGAAGTGGCCGTAGGCGGCCGTCTTGACGTAGATCGGCCGCAGCAGGTCGAGGTCGCGGATGATCGCGGCCGGCCGCAGGTCGAACACGTCGAGGACCGCCTTCTCGATGGTGTCCGAGGAGACCTTCTCGGTGCCGAAGCAGTCCACGTAGAAGCCGACCGGGTGGGCCCTGCCGATCGCGTAGGCGACCTGCACCTCGCACTTGCGGGCCAGCCCCGCGGCCACCACGTTCTTGGCCACCCAGCGCATCGCGTAGCACGCCGAGCGGTCCACCTTCGAGGGGTCCTTGCCGGAGAACGCGCCTCCACCGTGGCGGGCCATCCCGCCATAGGTGTCGATGATGATCTTGCGGCCGGTCAGCCCGGCATCGCCCATCGGGCCGCCGATCTCGAACCGTCCGGTCGGGTTCACCAGCAGCCGGTACCCGTCGTAGGGAATGTCGAAGGCGGACAGCACCGGCTCGACGACGTGGCGCCGGATGTCCGGGGAGAGCATCTCGTCGAGGCTGATGTCCTTGGCGTGCTGGGTGGAGACCACGACGGTGTCCACCCGGGTCGGCCGGTCCTGCTCGTCGTACTCGATGGTCACCTGCGTCTTGCCGTCCGGGCGGAGGTACGGCATCGTGCCGTCCTTGCGGACCTGGGAGAGCCGCTCGGCGAGCCGGTGCGCGATGGTGATCGGCAGCGGCATCAGCTCGGGGGTCTCGTCGCAGGCGTAGCCGAACATCAGCCCCTGGTCACCGGCGCCCTGCCTGTCGAGGTCGTCGACGAGCTCCCCGCTGCGCCCCTCGTAGGCGGTGTCCACGCCCTGGGCGATGTCGGGCGACTGCGAGCCGATGGCCACCTGCACTCCGCAGGACCAGCCGTCGAAGCCCTTGTTGGAGGAGTCGTAGCCAATGTCGAGCACCCGGTCGCGCACCAGCTGGGCGATCGGGGCGTACGCCTCCGTGGTCACCTCACCGGCCACCACCACCAGCCCGGTGGTCACCAGGGTCTCCACGGCCACCCGGCTGTGCGGGTCGTTGGCGAGCAGGGCGTCGAGCACCGTGTCGCTGATCTGGTCGGCGATCTTGTCCGGATGTCCCTCGGTCACCGACTCGGAGGTGAACAGTCGTCCCACTGGTGCGATCCCTCTCCCCGCGTCGGCACGACGCATCCGTGGCTGTGTACGCCTAGAACGATAGCCGGGTACGACGGTTGCAGGTCAGCGGGTCTCGAACCGGGACACCACCGCGTCCCAGATCCGGTGGGCGAGCTCCTGCTTGGACCCCCGCGGCACGGTGACCGCCCCACCCGACCGGTCCAGGATGACCGCCTCGTTGTGCTCGCTGCCGAACACCGCTCCCCCGCTGACGTCGTTGACGACCAGCAGGTCGCAGCCCTTGCGGGCCAGCTTGGCGCGGGCGTGGTCGAGCACCGTGCGGGACTCGTCGCCGGTCTCGGCGGCGAAGCCGACCACCACGGTCCGGGGGGTCGGCCGGTCGGCGGAGAGCTCGGCGAGCACGTCGGGGGTGGTGCGCAGCTGCAGCGCCGGAGCCGTCCCGTCGTGCTGCTTCTTGATCTTGGAGCCGCTCACGGCACTGGGCGCGAAGTCGGCGGGCGCCGCGGCCATCACCACCGCATCGGCATCCGCAGCGGCGGCGAGCAGCGCCTCGCGCAGCTGCTCGGTGGTCTCCACGCGGACCACCTTGGCGCCGGCCGGGTCCGGCAGCGTGACGTTGGCGGCGACGACCGTCACCTCCGCGCCGCGGGCGACCGCCGCCCGGGCGAGCGCGTAGCCCTGCCGGCCGGAGGACCGGTTGCCCAGGAACCGGACCGGATCGAGGTACTCCCGGGTGCCGCCGGCGCTCACCACCACCCGGCAGCCCGCCAGGTCGGCCCCGGCGGCGCCGTCGGCCCGGGCGAGCACGTCGCGGGCCACCTCGAAGATCTCGTCCGGCTCGGGCAGCCGGCCCTTGCCGGTGTCCACCCCGGTCAGCCGGCCCTCGGCCGGCTCCAACACCAGCGCCCCGCGGCGGCGCAGGGTGGCCACGTTGTCCACGGTGGCCGGGTGCTCCCACATCTCGGTGTGCATGGCCGGGGCGAACAGCACCGGGCACCGCGCGGTGAGCAGCGTGTTGGTCAGCAGGTCGTCGGCCAGCCCGTGCGCGGCCCGCGCCAGCAGGTCCGCGGTGGCCGGGGCCACCACGACCAGGTCGGCGGAGCGGCCCAGCCGCACGTGGGGCACCTCGTGCGCGGAGTCCCAGACCTCGCTCGCCACAGGGTTGCCGGACAGCGCCGCCCAGGTCGGGGCACCGACGAACTCCAGCGCGGCGGCGGTGGGTACGACGGTGACCCGGTGCCCGGACTCGGTGAACCGGCGCAGCAGCGCGCAGGCCTTGTAGGCGGCGATGCCGCCTCCGACGCCGAGCACGACGTGACGGCGGCCGTCCGGGCTGGCCACGGCAGGCTCAGGTCTCGGTGTCGGCCTCGGGCTCCACGTCCTCGCAGGTGAGCAGGTCCGCGTTGATCTCGCGCAGCGCGATCGACAGGGGCTTCTCCTGCACGTGGGTGTCCACGAGGGGTCCGACGTACTCCAGCAGGCCCTCGCCGAGCTGGGAGTAGTAGGCGTTGATCTGACGGGCGCGCTTGGCGCTGTACAGCACCAGCTTGTACTTCGAGTCGGTCTTGGTCAGCAGCTCGTCGATGGGAGGGTTGGTGATTCCCTCGGCAACGGGGACGGTTCCGGCCACGCTTGGTTCAGCCTCACAAGGATCGGGGGTGCGGACCTTTGATGCCGATCCGCGGATTCTGCATCAAGGCTACCAACTGTTCGCTCGCGACGTGCACTTCGGTGTTCACCACCGTGACGTCGAACCACTCCTCCGCCGCCAGCTCCTCCCGAGCGGTCTCGAGGCGCCGGCCCCGTTCCTCGGCCGACTCGGTCCCTCGGGTCTCCAGCCGCCGGACGAGCTCCGCCCACGACGGCGGCTTGAGGAAGACGAACAGGGCGTCAGGCAGGCTGGCGCGCACTTGCCGCGCCCCCTGCAGGTCGATCTCCAGCAGCGCCAGCCGGCCCGCGACCAGGGCCTCCTCCACCGGCTTGCGGGGGGTGCCGTAGCGGGCCGCCTTGTGGATCACCGCCCACTCCAGCAGCTGGCCGTCTGCCACGAGCCGGTCGAACTCGGCGTCGTCGACGAACCAGTAGTCGCGGCCGTCCACCTCGTTGGGCCGCGGCCGGCGGGTGGTCACCGACACCGAGATCCACACCTCGGGGTGGTTGCGCCGGATGTCGGCCGCGACGGTGCCCTTGCCCACCGCGGTAGGCCCGGCCAGGACGGTGAGCCGCGTGCGCGACGGCGATGGATCCTCAGCCACGCGACCCGAACTCGCGCTCGAGCGCGGCAGTCTGGTTGGCTCCGAGGCCGCGCACCCGGCGGGTCTCGGAGATGCCGAGACGGTCCATCATCTGCTTGGCGCGCACCTTGCCCATGCCCGGCATGGAGGCGAGCAGGTCGATCACCCGCATCTTGCCGATGACCTCGTTCTCCTGGCCCTGCTTGAGCACCTCGACGATCGAGGCGCCGGAGTGCTTGAGCCGGTTCTTCACCTCGGCCCGCTCACGCCGGGAGGCGGCTGCCTTCTCCAGGTTCGCCTGGCGTTGTTCGGGAGTGAGCCGCGGCAGAACCACTGTGCAGACCTCGCCATCGGTGTTGGGTGCGGAAGCCCGGTCACGCACCCCGGGACGGAGAACATTGAGACAAGGCAGAAATCTAGTCACCGAACCGTTCTGCCCGCAACGCGCCCTCGGGGCCCGGGTCTCGCAGCGCGGCAAACTGGTCGGTCAGCTGCTGGGCCGCGGTCCGCAGCGCGGAGCGGTCCGGCCCGGCTGCCAGGATCTGCCGCGAGCTGCTGGGCAGCACGTTGCGGATCACCGGGCCGAACAGGCGACGCACCTCTGCCACGGTGCCGCCCTGCGCACCGATGCCCGGGACGAGCAGCGGGCCGTTGACGTCCAGGTTCTCGTCGACGTCCGCGATGGTGGCGCCCACCACCGCGCCGATCGAGCCCAGACCCGCGGCGTCGACGTTGAGCGAGGCGATCGCGTCCAGGATCGCCCCGGCCACGGACCGGCCGTCCTGCGTGATCGCTCGTTGCACCTGGGCGCCCTCCGGGTTGGAGGTCAGCGCGAGCACGAACACGCCCGCGTCGTTGGCCAGCGCGGTGGACACGATCGGGTCGAGAGAGCCCAAGCCCAGGAACGGCGAGGCGGTGATCGCGTCGACCGCGAGCGGCGAGTTGGGGTCGAGGTAGGCGTCGGCGTAGGCCTGCGCGGTGGAGCCGATGTCGCCGCGCTTGACGTCGAGCACGACGAGCGAACCCATGCCGCGCAGCTCGGAGACCACCCGCTCGAGCACCGCGATGCCGCGCGAGCCGTGGCGCTCGAACAGCGCCGACTGCGGCTTGGTGACCGCCACGGTGCCGCCGAGCGCCTCGACGACGGTCTGGCAGAACCGCTCCAGGCCGAACGGGCTGTCGGTCAGCCCCCACGCGTCGAGCAGCGCCGGATGCGGGTCGATGCCGACGCAGCAGGGCCCGCGGGTGTCCATGGCCTCCCGGAGCCGGGTCCCGAATGTCATCTACTCACTCCTTGTCCGTGCGCCGCACCGACGGCACGAGCGACACTTCCGATACCCAGCGTGCCGAGCTCGACACGCAGCTCCTCGACCACCCGCACCGGCGCCCCGGGGTCGCGCAGGGCGGCCGCGCCGACCTGCACGGCACACGCGCCCGCCAGCAGCAGCTCTAGGGCGTCCCAGCCGGTGCGCACGCCCCCGACCCCGACGATCGGCACGTCGGGCATCGCCGCGTGCACCTGCCAGACCCCGTGCACGGCGACCGCGTGCACGGCCGGACCGGACACCGTTCCCGAGGACACCTTCGGCCTCAGGGTGGAGCGGTCGACCGCCATGCCCGGGACCTGGCCGGAGACCACCACCGCGTCGGCGCCGGCCCCGACCACCGCGCGGGCCACGTCGACGAGGCCCGGCTGCCAGGCCAGCTTCGCCAGCACGGGAATCCCCCGCGGGACGTCCCGGCGCACGACAGCCACCACCTTGCCGGCCTGGTAGGGGTCCTCCCCGAACCGCCGGTCCGGTGCCTCCCGGCCTGCAACGTCCAGGTTGACCTCGACCGCGCGCACCCCGGGGCTGTTGCCGACCCGCCGGGCCAGCTCGGCGTACTCCCCCAGCGTCCCGGCCGCGATCGACGCCACGGCCCGCGCGCCGCGCTGGGCGAGCCAGGGCAGGTCACCGGTCAGGAAGCCCTGGAGGCCCGCGTTCTGCAGGCCGGTGCGGTGCAGCACCCCGGACGGTGACTCCACCAGTCGCGGCCCGGGGGCACCGGCGCAGGGGTCGAGGGTCACCGATCCGGTTACGAAGGCACCCAGGTCGGACACCTCCAGGAAGGGGGCGAGCTCGCGGCCGCCGGCGCAGCCCGACGCGGTCATCACCGGGTTAGGCATCCGCAGGTCACCCACCGCGCAGGACAGGTCCACCTCGTCCAGGGTCATCCGGCAGCTCCCCAGGTGTCCGCGGGCACCGTGCCGATGTCGTCCCAGCGGACCCGGTCACCGCGGAACACCGGCCCCTCGGTGCACGCGCGCACCATCCGGGTCAGCCCGTCCTCGCCGACCGCCGGCAGCACGCAGCCGTGGCAGAGCCCGGTGCCGCAGCCGTCGGGGGCCGGGACCGCCGTCTGGCTCC
>DASSKA010000052.1:0-22941 GCA_035690905.1 Nocardioidaceae bacterium
CGCGACCTCGCGCAGTACGGCATCCGCGTCTGCACCATCGCCCCCGGCATCGTCGAGACCCCGATGCTGGCCACCGTGTCCGACGAGTTCCGGGCCGGCCTGGCCGCCGGGGTGCCGTTCCCGCAGCGGCTGGCCCGCCCCGACGAGTACGCGCAGCTGGCGCTGGCCATCATCGACCACGACTACCTCAACGGCGAGGTCATCCGGATGGACGGCGCGCTGCGGATGGCACCACGCTGACGCCATGACGAGGGCCCGGACCTGATCGGTCCGGGCCCTCCGTCGTACTGCTGGACGGTCGATAGCGGGGCTGGGTCCGGAGCCCCGCTATCGACCAGCCCCGGCACCCTCAGCGCCGGAGCATCCTGCGCCGGAGTGCGATCAGACCCGCACCAGCACCCATCAGTCCCAGTCCGGCCAGCCCGACGTCGGTCAGGCTCTGGTCCGCACCCGTGGAGGGCAGCACCTGCACGACCGGCCGAGGCCGGAAGTGCTGCGCGGGCTTGACCACCGGCTTGTGCGGCGCCGGGGGCGTCGGTGTCGGAGGTGTGGGAACCGGCGGCGTCGGCGGTGTCGGTGGCGTCGGTGGCGTCGGCGGCGTCGGCGGCGTCGGCGGCGTCGGCGTCGGAGGCGTCGGCGGCGTCGGCGGGGTCACCGACTTGCAGCCGGTGTGCGCCGGGTTGGTCTTGCCGATGCCGTTGTTGTTGTCGCACTCGTAGCCGTTGTTGCCGTCGTGCTTGCCGTTCGGGTACTGCCCCTTCGGGTTCTTGTTGTCGGCCCGGCCCACGCAGCCGGCGCACGGCTTGCCGTAGGCATGCCCGTTGCCGTTCCCGTTCAGCGACGGCGACCCGTCCCTGGTCGAGCAGTACGGGCCGCCCGGGCACTTGCCGTTGGCCCCGCCGGAGTTCTGGTCGGCGTTGCTGATCGGCTGCGGCTTGTCCGGGTTGCCCTGCGTGCTGGCGTTGCCCTCCGAGTGGTCGCTGTTGCCCGGCGAGTCCGTCGAGGCGCTGCCCCTGTCGGCCTTGCCGGCTTGGCCGTTCGCGTTGTCGGAGTTCCCCGGTCCGGCCGCGGCCTGGCCCGGTGCGTCGGCGGAGTTCCCGGGCGAGTCGACACCCTGGGAGGTGGTGTCGCTCGTCGTACTCGCCTTGTCGGCCTGGCCGTACGCGTTTCCGTTGCCTTGAGACGGCTGCGCCGACGAGGCGCCACCGTTTGCGTTGTCCGAGCCGTTCCCGGTGCCGGAATCGGCCCAGGCGTAGCTGGCGAACCCGAGACTCAGAATCATGGCGAGCAGCGCTATGACCACCGAAAGTGGGCGCGCCCGACTAGGCATGGTGTGACGCATGGTCCGTCCATTCCCCCCGGCATGTCCCCACCGGAATTTCTCTCTGGGCCCGGTTTGGGCCTTCCCCAGCGCGGACGCTACCTAGGCCGTCAGGCCCGGACACCATGCAAAATGCGGCCTTCTTGTGCGTCCAAAGCGGTAGACCATTCCCGTATTCGCAAGACAATCCGGGCACAAATGCCAAAGGTCTTTGGCGCTGGAGAAGAAATTTGTACGACGAATGGGGGACGGGCGTCGTGGCGACCGGCCGCGCCGGGCGGCCGCACTGGCACGCGCGAAAGGGCCCGAACCGGACTGGTTCGGGCCCTTGGTGGCTTGCCGGTGGTGGCCCGCCCGGGGACTCGGGCCAGGCCACCACCGGGTGGGGGTCAGCCGGCGACGGAGTCGGGGGTGGGGCCCCCGTCGCCGACCAGACCCGACGCTGAGCTGAGCAGAGGCAAGCTCAGCGCCGGGCCGTCTGGCGGTCATTCATCGACGGGCGAGCCGGCGGCGCAGCAGGAGTAGCCCTCCACCGGCGATCAGCATCCCGGCACCGGCCATCGCGTCGAGGCCGAGCCCCGAGTCCGCACCGGTGTTGGGCAGGCCGGTCGCGGCGGGTGCCGTCACCGGCGGGCCGACCACTACCTGGGGCTTCGGCCGGAACACCTGCTCACCCGCGATGTCCGGGCCCTCGCACTGACCGTTGACCATCACCTGCTCGTTCGGGCAGGCGCAGATGCCGTGGTGCATCACCTGGCCGCCCGTGCACGTCAACGTCTCCGGCCCCGGTGGCGTCCCGTTGTCGCAGCCGGGCTTGCAGCCACCCGGTGGGCAGTTGCCCAGCTGCTCGCACGTCTTCCCCGGACAGTTGTCCAGCTGCTCGCACGTGCAGTTGCCCAGCTGCTCGCACGTCTTGCCCGTGCAGTTGCCCAGCTGCTCGCACGTGCAGTTGCCCAGCTGCTCGCACGTCTTCCCCGGACAGTTGCCCAGCTGCTCACACGTGCAGTTGCCCAGCTCCTCGCACGTCTTGCCCGTGCAGTTGCCCAGCTGCTCACACGTGCAGTTGCCCAGCTGTTGACAGGTGTCGGTGTCGTCGGTGCAACCGGTGTGCGCCGGGTTCGTCTGGCCGATGCCCTGGTTGCGGTCGCACTCGTAGCCGGCGTTGTGGTCGTTGCCGTTCTGGAACTGCCCCGGCGGGTTCTTGTTGTCCGCCTTGCCGACACAGCCGGCACACGGCTTGCCCGACGCATTGGCGCCCTTGTCGTCGCCCTTGCCGTTGCCGGACGGGTCGCCGTTGCGGGTCGAGCAGTACGCACCGCAGTCCCCGTTCGCGCCACCCGGGTTCCGGTCGGCGTTGCTGAGCTGCTGCGGCTGGTCGTACGACGGGCCGGCCGTGCCCGCGTTGCCCGTCGAGTGGTCGGACTTGCCCGGCGCGTCGGCCGTGGTGGTGAACGACGCGCTGGTCACGGCCAGCCGGGCCTGCGACTCGGTGCCCTGGGAGGTGGCACCGTTCGCTGCCTGGCTGTTGGACGAGGCGTGCTCCGCTCCGTTCGGCGACGCGTTCGTCGACCCGCCCTGCCCCTCGGCCTGCGACGAGACGGCCTGCGGCGAGACGGCGCCCTGGGAGGTGGCGCCGTTCGCCGTGCCGTCTGCCTGGCCGTACGCATCTGCGTTGCCCGGGCTTCCGTCCGGCTGCTCGGCCTGCGCCGGCAGGGTCGCGCTGCCCGTGGCGTTGCCCGTTCCCGCCCAGGCGTAACCGCCGAATCCGAGGCTCAAAATGACTACGAAGAGCGCCGTGATCACCGAAATTGGGCGCGCTCGACTACGCATGGAATGACCCATGATCTATCCAATCCCCCCGGCTCGGTCGCGCCGGAATGTCTCTGCCTGGCCCGTCATCAAGAGGGACGGGCGTCCCCAAGAACCGGACGTTACCTGCGCGTACACCGCAGGTCACCATCAGACCTGCCGTTTGTGAGTAAAACCGAGTAAAGGTTGTCCAGAACGGCTGACAAACCGGACATGGCCGCGTAAAAGCGGTGTCCCTATTCGGGGGACAAGTACGTCAAATGGGGTACGCGATGAGGGCCGCGAATGCACCGATTCCAGCCCCACGGCCACAGCGGGGCCGGCGGGCCGCAGCGTCAGAGCTCCGCGCTGACCAGCTGGTGCGTGGCGTCGTCGAGGGCCACGATGTATGCCGTGTCGAGCGAGGACTGGGCGGCCCGGATCGTGTCCACGGCGGCGCGGACCGCGTCGCGCTTGGGCCATCCGAAGATCCCGGCCGATACGAGCGGAAACGCGATCGACCTGATCTGGAGCTCGTCGGCGACCCGTAGCGCGTTGGCGTAGCAGGACACCAGCAGCGCGCGGTCCCGTTCGCCGATCCGGTAGTTGGGGCCCACGACGTGGATGACGTACTGCGCGGGCAGCCGACCGGCCGTGGTCCAGCCGGCCTGGCCGGTCTCCAGCCCGTCCGGGAACCTATCGATGCAGTCCCGGAGGATGTCCGGGCCGCCGGCGCCGTGGATCGCTCCGTCGACCCCGCCGCCTCCCCGCATCGCGCGGTTGGCCGCGTTCACCACCGCGTCCACGCGCTGCATCGTGATGTCGCCCTTCACGACGCGAAGGTCCATGCCTGCTCCCCGTCCGTTCACCTGTAGACGAGACTACTGCGACCGCCCGCCACCTCCTCAAACGCCGGAGACAGCGACCAGTGCGGCAGCCCCCTCGGACAGCGGCTCGTCCCGTCGCCACACCGCGGTCAGCGGCCGGCGCAGCGGGAGGTCCCGCACCTGGACCCGCACCAGCGCCCCGGCGGCCAGCTCCCCGGATACCGCGAGCTCGGAGAGCACGACCGGCCCCATCCCCGCAAGCGCCGCCGACTTCAGCGCGGTGTTCGACGCCATCGCCATCGCCACGGTGAGGGCGAGACCGTGCCGACGCAGCGCGCGCTCCAGGGTGCCCCGGGTGCCGGATCCCTCCTCACGCACCAGCAGCGGAGTCCCCGCCACGTCCGCCGGTGCCAGCGAAACCCCGGAGGCCCACGGGTGCGAAGGGTGCACGGCGATCGCCAGCTCGTCCCAGCCGACCCTTCGGCGAGTCAGCCTGCGCCGCACCGTCGGCGACTCGACGAACCCCACCTCCGCCGTACCCGCCTCCACCAGGTCCGCCACCTCGGTGGAGTTGCGCACCAGCAGCGACACCGACGTGTCCGGGTGCAGCCGCGCCACCCAGCCCGGTGCGTGGTGCTCGGCGATGGTCATGCTCACCGCGGCGCGCACCGCCCGCGATCCCCTTTGCCGCAAGGCCTCCACGGACCGCGTGAACTCGTCGGCGGCGTCGAGCAGGCCGGCCGCCCAGTCCACGACGAGCTGCCCGGCGGGGGTCAGGGTGGTGCCGCGCGGGCTCCGGCGCAGCAGCCGCACCCGCAACCGCTTCTCGAGGTTGCCCATCCTCCGGCTGACGCTGGGTTGGGACAGCTGCAGCTGCTCGGCCGCCCGGCCGATGCTGCCGGTGCGCGCTACCAGCGCGAGCACGGCGAGATCCTCCAGGTCCGGGCGGGTCATGCGCGCAGCGTATGACGTGATGCACAAGCGACGGCTACCGGCCCTGCAGGAGTACGACGAAGGTGGTCGGCGTGAGCACACTGACCACCACCCGCCGTACCTCGAACCTGCCGGGTCTGTTGGTGACCGCGGCCGGGATCGCGGCCGCGCTGGGGGTGCACCGGCTGGTGCCGCAGGTCGGCACGCTCACCTGGTCGGTGATCCTCGGCGCCGCGGCGGCGAACCTGAACCTGCTTCCCGAAGCGACCAGGTCCGGGCTGCGCGTCGCCACCAAGATGCTGCTACGCATCGGGGTGGTGCTGCTCGGCTTCTCGCTGTCGCTGGTCTCGATCGTCGGGCTGGGCGGGCCGGTGATCGCGCTGGTGGTGGTGACGCTGTTCTCCACGCTGGCGGCGACGACCTGGGCGGGCGTGCGGATGGGCGTGGGCCGGCCACGCAGCCTGCTGGTCGCGACCGGGTTCGCGATCTGTGGCGCCTCGGCGATCGCTGCGATGGAGGAGCACGCCGAGGGTGACGAGGACGACGTCGCGACCGCGATCGCGATGGTGACCATCTGCGGCACGGTGGCGATGATCGTGCTGCCGTTCCTGCAGGCCCCGCTCGGGCTCACCGACACGCAGTTCGGGGCGTGGGCCGGGGCCAGCGTGCACGAGGTCGGCCAGGTGGTGGCCACGGCCAGCGCCGCGGGGCCGGCGGCACTCGGTGTCGCGGTGGTCGTCAAGCTGACCCGGGTGCTGATGCTCGCACCGGTGGTGGCCGGCGTGAGCCTGCTCCGCCGCCGGCGGCTGCGCACCGCGCAGCCCACGAAGCTGCCCCCGCTGGTGCCGCTGTTCGTGATCGGGTTCCTGGCCTGCGTAGGACTGCGCAGCACCGGGGTCGTTCCCGATCCCGTGCTCGCCGTGCTGGAGCAGCTGCAGACCCTCACGCTCGGGGCCGCGCTGTTCGGCATGGGCACCGGGGTACACGTCGCGTCGCTGGTGCGCAGCAGCGGTCGCGCGACGGTGCTCGCCGCGCTGTCCACGCTGGTGGTCGCCTGCATCGCGCTGGGCGGTGTGCTGCTCCTGTCCGCTGGCTACTCCACCAGCGCGGCCAGCCGGGCGAGCGACTCGCGCCAATCGGTCTCGTTGTCCACGCTCGAGACCCCGGCGGGCAGGCCCTCGTGCGGCGTGCGTTCGGGTGGCGATGCACGCGGGTCGTCGTCATGAACCCATCTTGCCGTCCGCAGGGCCTACCGTGTCGCCATGACAGAGACCACGGGCGAGTACACGATCAAGCCGCTCCGTCCCGACACCTGGGACGCGTTCGCCGAGCTCGTCGAGCGGCACAACGGTGTGTTCGGCGGCTGCTGGTGCACCTGGTTCCACACGATGCATGCCGACAAGACGTTCACCGCGGAGGGCAACTGCGCCCTCAAGCAGCGGTTGGTCAACGAGGGCCGGGCCCACGCCGCGCTGGTGTTCGACGGTGACGCGGCGGTGGCCTGGTGCGAGTACGGCACCCCCGAGGAGCTGCCGAACATCTACCACCGCAAGCAGTACGACGCCGAGGTCGACCGGCTTCCCGACTACCGGATCACCTGCATCTTCGTGGACAAGTCGCACCGCCGACAGGGACTGACTGGGGCCGCCCTGCGGGGTGCTCTCGACCTGATCGCGCAAGCCGGCGGTGGCGTCGTGGAAGGGTACCCGCACGACACCGATGGCAAGCGCGTCGCCGTCCTCTACAACGGCACCCGGAACCTCTTCGAGCGGGCCGGGTTCAACTATGAACGGCCCAAGGGGACGAGGAACTGCGTGATGCGCATGACGGTCACCGGAGCCTAGTTGTCGAGCAGCCGCAGGACAGCGCGTTCCAGCGCAGCCTGCCGCTTGTCGGGGTTCGGGTACTTCCGTCGTACGGCGGAGGCGATGGTCTCACCGTCCTCGTAGTGGTCGACCACCCGCGGGTCGACGTACGACGCCTTGGCGATCGACCGGGTGTTGCCGAGGTACTCCGCCACCTCGTCCATCGCCCGCACCACCGCCTTCTTCCGCGCGGTCTTGGTGCGCCGCTCCTCGAGCGAGTCGGCGAGCGTAGCCGCGGCCAGCACGGTGGCGTGCCAGGTGCGGAAGTCCTTCGCGGTCATCTCGACGCCGACGTGTCGCGCAGGTAGTCGTTGACGGTCGACGCGTCCAGCGGCGCCCACCGCGACCGCTCCTTGAAGGCCAGCAGCCGGTCCCCGCCGCGCCGTCGGCGCATCGTCTGCACGGCGCCGATCACACCTATGTCGTCGATCTCGATGGATTGCTCGACGCCGGACTTGCCGTGGAAGCAGAACACGAGCGCGTCGCCGCTCCGTCGTACGTGCCGTTCCTCCAGCGTGGTAAGACCAAACCCGCCGTTCTCGTCGACGTACTCCTCCGAGCCGATCCGGAAGCAGCCGAGGTCGAGAAGGCGTACCGCGGTTGCCGCGGCGCGTTCGAGGGGCATTCCGTCGAGGGTCAGGTGTTCGCGCACGGCGGCGCGGGTCTTGGGCAGTGCGGTGGCTGCCTCGAGCACCCGGTCGAACTTCAGCCGGTCGCGCTTGGCACGCCAGTCGGGGTGGTAGAGGTACTGCCTCCGGCCGGCATCGTCGGTGCCGACCGCCTGGATGTGACCGTTCGGGTGCGGGCAGATCCAGACGTCCTTCCAGGCCGGCGGGACGACCAGCGACTTGATGCGCAGCACGTCATCGCCCCCGAGCCGGTTCCCGTGCTCGTCGAAGTACGCGAACCCCCGGCCGGCGCCCTTCCTGGTCCACCCCGGACCGCTCGGGGAGACGGTGCGGAGCCTGGCCATGCCTCGTATTTCCCCGCGGTCCCACCGCTCATGCAGCCCGGTGGTTGGCCCGGTGGAGGACCTTCGCCCCTGTTTGTACGCCGGAGGTGGGTGTGTGCTGTGGTCAGGCACATCACGTGGGAACGGGGGATGTCATGACCCAGCGACGACTCGTCAGCGCCTTCGGATCGGTGATCCTGGCCTTGCTCATGCTGCTCGTGACCGCCGGAGCAGCCAGCGCGGCCACCCGCCGCTTCACCGACCCGAACGACTCCCCCGGCCTCGACATCCACCGCGTGCGGGTGTCGTACGCCGACTGGCTGCGCGTGCGCGTGAAGTACGACGGACCGATCCGCGTCGGGCAGACCTACGGCATCTGGATCGACACCCGTCCGGGCAACCCCGGACCGGAGTACTACTTCGGCTTCATCCCGTGGAGCGAAGTGGGCAACCTCCAGCGCGTCTCCGGGTTCGCCGACACGACCAAGACGAACACCAAGTGCCAGCAGGTCGCCGGCGGAGTCAACGAGGAGCAGCACATCGTCCGCTTCGCCGTCGCCGGCACCTGCCTGCGCGACCCGAAGCGGATCCGGATCTCGGTGCAGTTCCAGCGGCCGAGCGGTACGGATGCCGACTGGGCGCCCGCCTTCCGGCGGTTCTACCCCGGGATCCCCCGCTACTGACCCGTCCCTAGCGGTGAGTGGTCACCCGAGCGCAGGCCATTGCCAGATCAGTTCCAAACGGTTGTTCTTACCTCCGCACAACAACCGTTTGGAACTGATCGAGCTGACCCGGCCCGTCGAGTGGTCAGCGGATGACGTGCTTCTTGGTGTTCCTGCCGGTGACCGAGGACGCGATCATCACGAGGACCGCGGCGACGACGATGGCGACGATCCAGCGGACCCAGTCGACCCCGCTGGTGGCGCCGCCCCCGAAGGCCGCGTAGACGTACCAACCGAGGACCACTCCGCCGATCCCGCACAGGATCGTCAGCCACCAGGGGGTGTTGTCCCTGCTGCCGGGGGCGGCGAACTTGCCGAGGAATCCGATGATGATTCCAGCGATGATGACCCAGATGATGCTCATTGCTGCTCACCTCACAGCTCGGGGGCCGCGTCGTACCTCGACGGCTTCAGCCCTTGACCCCGAGAGTACCCAGCGGACGACTGTCCAACCCTCTGGTCGCTCAACGAACACGGGCGACCCTTCCCGCTGCACAAGCGCCGGCTCAACGGTGGTATCGAGACGCTCGCTTCGCTCGCTCAACCACCGGCGGTCAGCGGCGGAGCCGGAGGTTCGTGAGGCCACCGTCGACGGTGAGGCAGGTGCCGGTGACCGAGCCGGCGTCCGGGCTGGCCAGCGCGCACACCGCCTGGGCCACCTCGTCAGCACTGACCAGCCGGCCGTGCGGCTGGCGCGCCTCCAGGGCGGCCCGCTCGGCCGCAGGATCCGGGGCCGCGGCCAGCAGCCGACCGATCCACGGCGTGTCCGCAGTGCCGGGATTCACGCAGTTGACCCGGATCCCGTCGTCGAGCAGGTCCGCGGCCATCGCGCGGGAGGCGGCGACCACGGCGCCCTTGCTGGCGCTGTAGAGCACCCGGTCCGGCAGCCCGACCTCGGCAGCCACCGAAGCGGTGTTCACGATCGCCGCGGCCTTGGACCGGCGCAGGTGCGGGAGCGCTGCTCGGGTCACCCGGACCATGCCGAGCAGGTTCACGTCCAGGACGCGGCGCCACTCCTCGTCGTCGTTCGTCTCCACGGTGCCCTGCGCGCCGATGCCGGCGTTGTTGACCAGCACGTCCAGCCCGCCGAGGTGCTCGACCGCCAACGCCACGGCCGCGCGGACCGCGGCGTCGTCGGTGACGTCCGCCTCGACGGAGAACCCGGACACTGACGCGACGGACCGGTCCAGCACGGCGACGCGTGCCCCGGCAGACGACAGCGCCTGTACGACGGCCGCGCCGATGCCCGAGGCGCCCCCGGTGACCAGCGCGCAGAGCCCGGAGAACGAGCTCACGACGGGGAGACCATCGTGGTGCGCTGCCGTCCCAACCCGGAGATCGCCAGCTCGACCACGTCGCCCGGCTTGAGGTACGGGAACTTGCCGGACAGCCCGACGCCCTGCGGCGTCCCGGTGAGGATCAGGTCACCCGGCTCCAGGGTGAGGTACTGCGACAGGTCGTGCACCAGGTGCTCCACCCCGAAGATCATGTCCGCGGTCGTGGAGTCCTGCCGCGGCTCACCGTTCACCCAGCTCTGCAGCCGCAGCGAGCGGTGGTCGAGGTCGTCCGGGGTGACCAGCCACGGGCCGGTCGGGCAGAAGCCGGGTGCCGACTTCCCCTTGCCCCACTGGCCTCCCGACACCTTCAGCTGCCAGTCGCGCTCGGAGAGGTCGTCGGCGAGCACGAAGCCCGCGACGTGGTCGAGGGACTCCGAGGGCGATGCCAGGTAGGCGGCCCGCCGGCCGATCACCACACCAAGCTCCACCTCCCAGTCTGTCGCGCTGCTGTCCGGCGGGACGGCCACGTCGTCGTACGGCCCGACCACCGTGTTCGGCGTCTTCTGGAAGATGATCGGCACCTCCGGCGGCGCCGAGCCGGACTCGGCGGCGTGCGCGGCGTAGTTCATGCCCACGCAGACCACAGCACTCGGCCGCCCGATCGGGGCCCCGACCCGCAGGTCGGACGCGTCCGAGACGAGCGGCAGGTCCCCGGCCTCCCAGGCCAGCCGGGCCCGCTCCAGGCCGCCGGAGGCGAGGAAGGAACCGTCGATGGTCGGAGTCACCGCGGACAGGTCGAGGACCTGGTCCCCGTCGAAGAGCACCGGGCGTTCGACGCCCAGCGGGCCGAGCCGGCCGAGCCTCATCGCGGCGACCCCGGCACCACCAGCGTGCCGTCGATCCGCCGCGGGATCGACGAGAACCCGTCGTGCAGCTCCTCCGGCAGCACCGACTCCGGTGCGTTCTGCCACACGAACGGCCGCAGGAACCGGCGGACCGCCGTCACCCCCACCGAGGTGTGCTGGGAGTTCGTCGACGGCCACGGCCCGCCGTGGTGCTGGGCCCAGGACACCCGCACACCGGTCGGGTACCCGTTGAACACCAGCCGTCCCACCAGCGGCTCGAGCAGCTGCGCCAGCGAGGCCACCGTGTCCGCCTCGTCGACCTCGGCATGCACGGTCGCGGTCAGCGAGTGCGGCATCAGCTCCAGCGCCGCTACGAGGTCCTTCTCACCGTCGTACCTGGCCACCACGATCAGCGGCCCGAAGCACTCCTCGGTCAGTTCCGCGGACAGGTCGCTCGCCTGCGTGGACAGCAGCGTCGGCGGTACGACGAACCCGTCGCCCTCGGCCTGGCCCCGGGCCGCCACGGGAGCCCCGGACGACGCCAGCCGCTCGGAGATCGAGCCGAACGCCTGCGAGATGCGCTCGTTGAGCAGCACGTGCCCGCCGCCCTCGGAGGTCAGCGACCGGAGCGACTCGACGATCGCGTCGCCCTCGGCTCCGGTCGGCACGAACGCCAATCCCGGCTTGGTGCAGAGCTGGCCACCGGAGCCGGTGTAGGAGGTGAACAGACCCTTCGCGATCTCGTCGCCCCGAGCGGCGGCGGCGCCGGCGGTGACCACCAGCGGGTTCAGGCTGCTCAGCTCGCCGTAGAACGGGATCGGGTCCTCGCGCCGGTTCACGATGTCGAGCAGGACCTTGCCTGTCGACAGCGACCCGGTGAAGCCCACCGCCTTGATCGCCGGGTGTGCGATCAAGTGGCCGGCCGCCTCCTGGCCGAACACCAGCGCGACGGTGCCCTCGGGCGCGCCGGCCGACGACAGCCCGGCGGCGATCGCCTCGCACGACTTCAGCGAGGTCAGCGGGTGGGAGTCGTGGGCCTTGATGACCACCGGGCAGCCGGCCGCCAGCGCGGAGGCGGTGTCGCCACCGGCCACCGAGAACGCGAACGGGAAGTTGCTGGCGCCGAACACCGCGACCGGGCCGATCGGCAGCAGCATCCGCCGCAGGTCCGGGCCGGGGCCGAGCGGGGTGTCGGCGGCGTGGTCGATCGCGGCCTCGAGGTAGCTGCCCTCGCGCAGCGCCTCGGCGAACAGCCGGAACTGGAACGCCGACCGGCTCAGCTCGCCGTTCAGGCGGGTATCCCCCAGCCCGGTCTCGTCGTCGGCGACCCGGACCAGCTCCTCGCGGGCGGCCTCCAGCGCGTCGGCGACCGCCTCCAGCGCGCGCGCCCGGCCCTCCCTACCGAGCGAGACGAGCGCCGGGGCCGCCTGCAAGGCACGCTCGGCGAAGGTGTCCACCTCGGCGATGCTGGTGTCGGCCAGGTCGAGCGTGGTGGTGGCCCCGGTGCGCGGGTTCGTGGTGGTGATCAAAACTCCTCCTCGAGTTCTACAGCAGCTTCCGCTCGGCCAGGTTCGACATCAGGGCTCGCAGCCCGAACGCCCACGGCTCGCAACGATGGCAATACTCCACCGTGTTCACCAGGCTGCCCAACGGGGCGGCCGAGATGCGGACGACGTCCCCTCGCCGGTGCGTGAAGCCCTTACCCTCGACGTCGCGATCCACTACCGGCGCGAACATGGTGCCGAGCATCAGCACCGCGCCGTCAGGGTACTGATGGTCGCGGCCGACCAGCTGGGCGACCAGGTCGCTCGGGTCGCGGCTGATCTGGGCCATCTCGGAGACCCCGTCGAGGTGGAACCCGTCCTCCCCGTCGATCTCCAGCCGCACCGTCATCGCGCGCACCGCGTCGAGGTCGAACGTGTCGTCGAACAGCCGCAGCAGCGGCCCCAGCGAGCACGAGGCGTTGTTGTCCTTGGCCTGCGGCAGCAGCAGCGCCGAACGGCCCTCGACGTCGCGCAGGTTCACGTCGTTGCCGAGCGTGGCGCCGACCACCCGACCCGCCGAGCTCACGGCCAGCGCCACCTCGGGCTCCGGGTTGTTCCAGGTCGAGGCCTCCGGCACACCGACCGGCACGCCGGTGCCGACCGCGGCCAGCGTGGGCGCCTTGGTGAAGATCTCCGCGTCCGGTCCGATCCCGACCTCGAGGTACTGGCTCCACAGCCCGCGCTCGGCCAGGAACGCCTTCAGCGCCGCGGCCTCCGGCGATCCGGGCCGGATCGACCCGAGGTCGGTGCCGATCTCCTCGAGGATCTGGTCGCGCATCGCGACGGCGGCCTCGAAGTCGCCGCGGACCCGCTCCTCGATGACCCGCTCCACCATGGACACCGCGAAGGTGACGCCCGCGGCCTTCAGGGTCTGCAGGTCGACCGGGGCGAGCAGCCGAGGCTTGTCCTCGCGACGGGCGGCGGTGTCGGCCAGGATCTCCGCGAGGTCGCCGAGCCGCCGTCCGTTCGCGGCGCGCACCGCGCCGGCGGGGTCCGGGATCTCGCACAGGTCCCGGACCGTGGGGAACGAGTCGCTGACGTCGTACACCCCGTCCTCGCGGACCAGCACCGGCGACGGCCCGGAGACGGCGGGGTCCCAGACCCGGCCGACCAGCGTCCCGGCGAAGCGGTCCGAAGGGAGGGTGCTCTCGAGGGAGACGGTCACGCTCACAGCACCTTGCTCAGGAAGTTCTGGGTGCGGGTGTGCTGCGGATTGCCGAACACCTGCGACGGCGGGCCCTGCTCGACGATCACGCCGCCATCCATGAACACCGCGCGGTCACCGACCTCGCGCGCGAAGCCCATCTCGTGGGTGACCACGACCATGGTCATCCCCTCGCGGGCCAGGTCCTTCATCACCGCAAGCACCTCGCCGACGATCTCCGGGTCCAGCGCCGAGGTGGGCTCGTCGAACAGCATCACCGCCGGGTTCATGGCCAGCGCCCTGGCGATCGCGACCCGCTGCTGCTGGCCGCCGGAGAGGCTGCCCGGGTAGGCGTTGGTCTTGTCCCTCAGGCCGACCTTGTCCAGCAGGGCAGCCGCCTTCGCGCGCGCCTCGTCACGAGACACCTTGCCGACCTTGACCGGCGCCAGCATCACGTTGTCGACGACCTTCAGGTGCGGGAACAGGTTGAAGTGCTGGAACACCATGCCGACCTGCTGCCGGACCACGTTCACGTTGGTCTTCTTGTCGGTGATGGTGTGGCCGTTGACCTCGATGGTCCCCGAGGTGGCCATCTCCAGCCCGTTCAGGCAGCGCAGGAAGGTGCTCTTGCCGGACCCGGACGGGCCGATGAGGCAGACCACCTCCTGCTCGTCGACGTGGCAGTCGATGCCCTTGAGCACCTCGTTGCTGCCGAACTTCTTGTGGAGGTCCTTGACAGTGATCATCAGACACCTTCGAGCTGGAGGGCTGCGGGCGGGTTCTCGGCTTCGGGTTGCTCGCGGCGCGGGCCGCTGCGGTTCTCGTACCAGTTGCCGAGCCTCGAGACCCCGTAGCAGATGACGAAGTAGAGCACAGCCACCACCGAGTAGGTGATGATCGGCTGCGCGGTGAGGTTGCTGACGATGGTGCCGGAGTGGGTCAGCTCCACGAACCCGATCACTGTGACCAGGGAGGAGTCCTTGATCAGCGCGATCAGGAAGCCGATGCCCGGCGGGACCGCGATCCGCATCGCCTGCGGCAGGACCACGAACCGGAGCCGGCGGCCGTAGTTGAGGCCGAGCGCCTGCGCGGCCTCGGTCTGTCCGCGTGGGACCGCGTTGATGCTGCCCCGGAAGATCTCGGCCAGGTAGGCGGTGGCGAACACCGTCAGCGCGATCACTGCGGTCAGGAACGCGGACAGGTCCACGTTCGGGAACATCAGCGGGATGCCGAAGTAGGCGAAGAAGACGATCACCAGTAGCGGTATCCCGCGGACGATGAGGACGTACGTCGAGGCGACCCACCGCGCGATGCGGCTCGGGGACGAGGACGCGATGCCGAGCAGCAGGCCCAGGACCGTGCCTGCGACGCCGGCCGTCACGCAGAGCACGATGGTCCACACGGCGCCGCGCAGCAGCGACTCGAAGTCGAGCCAGTTGAACGACCTAAGCACGACCGCTCACCCCCCAACGGAAGAAGAACGACTCCGCGGCCTTGGAGGCCAGCGACAGGATCAGCGAGACGACAAAGTACAGCCCACCGCCGACCGCCAGGATCTCGAAGGTGCGGTAGGTCTCGGTGTTGATGTTCAAGACCGCGTTCATCAGCTCCGGCAGCCCGATGATCGAGGCGATCGACGAGGCCAGGAACAGCAGGATGAACTGGTTGGTCAGGGCCGGGAACACGTTGCGGGTCGCGGGCATCAGCTCGATGTGCCGGAACACCTGGGAGCGGCGCATGCCCAGCGCCTGGCCGGCCTCGACCAGGCCGTGCGGCACCGCCTCGAAGCCGGCCCGGTAGATCTCCGCGGTGTAGGCGGCGTTGTTGAGGGTGAGCGCGACGATGCCGGCCCACGTCGGGTTCAGGTTCACGCCGAGCTCGGGAAGCCCGAAGTAGATCAGGTACAGCTGCACCAGCAGCGGAGTGTTGCGGAACGCCTCGACGTACCACCAAGACACGCTCCGCAGCACCCGGTTGCTGCCCGTCTTGCCGACGTAGAGCAGCACGCCGAAGGCGCTGCCGACGGCCATGGCGATCAGCGTGATGTACACGCTGGTCCACAGCGCGGCCGCCAGCTGCCCGCTGTACGGCAGCAGGTCGCCGAAGTAGAAGGTCATTGCTTGGTCTTCTCCCAATCATGGTGGGGCAGGGCCGTCAGGCGCCCTGCCCCACCGCCGTGGGTGCTACTTGAGGAAGTCCGGCATCGGCTGGTGCAGCCACTTCTCGCTGGCCTTCTCGTTCTCACCGGACACGTTGTAGTTCCGGATGAAGTTGTTCAGGTAGGCGTACCAGATCTGGTCGCCCTGCTGGATGCCGAACGCCATCAGCGACGGGTTCAGCACGTCGCCCTGCAGGACGCGCAGGTTCGGGTCCTTGCGCACCAGGTCGGGCACGATCACGTTGTTCTCGATCAGCGCGTCGACCTTGCCGCTCTTCAGCGCTTGCACGGAGTCGGCGAAGCTGTTGAAGAGCGCCGGCTTGGCCTTCGGGAACTCCGACTCGAGGATGCTCTCACCGATGGAGCCGCGGCTGGCCGAGACCGACTTGCCGTCCAGGTCGGCGTAGCTGTGGATCGGGCTGTCCTTGGGGACCGCGATCAGCGTGCCGCCCGCGGCGTAGGGAATCGTGAACTCCACCTGCTGGGCGCGCTCGTCGGTGGCGGTGAAGGAGGCGATCACCACATCGACCTTGTCGGCCTGGATCGAGGGGATCCGGCTCTCGTTGGTCTCCGGGACGAACTGCACCTTGGCACCGAGGGCCTCGCCGAGCGCGTTCGCGATGTCGATGTCGAAGCCCTGGTAGGAGCCGTCGGACTCCTTCACGCCCCACGGTGCTGCCTCGGTCTGCACGCCGATCCTGATCTTGTGCGAGCTGAGCACCTTCTGCAGGTGACTCTCCGACGGCCCCTGGCTGCCGGAGCCGCCGGCGTCCGCACTGCTCGAGGTGCAGCCCGCCGTGGCGAGGGCCAGCGTGGCGACGACGCCCACGAGGAGTTTCTTCTTCAGACCAGCCATGGTGATCCCTTTCGGTGAGTGGTGCTGGTGACGACTAGGTGTTCCGGTCAGGCTTCGGCCGGGGTCATGTGCGGTGACGTGGTGGCGGCCCGCTGGCCGATCTCGCGCCAGCCGGGTCCGTCCGGGAACGTCCACCGCTCCCGGGACTCGAGGAGCATCTCCGCGCCGGTGCCCGGCCGGGTCGGGGCCAGGTACCGGCCGCCCGCCACGCGGACCGGCTCGGCGAAGTGCTCGTGCAGGTGGTCGACGTACTCGATGAACCGGCCCTCCTGGGTGCCGGTGACCGCCGCGTAGTCGAAGAAGGAGTAGTGCTGGACCAGCTCGCACAGGCCGACGCCGCCGGCGTGCGGGCAGACCGGGACACCGAAGCGGGCGGCGAGCAGCAGGATCGCGAGGTTCTCGTTGACGCCGCCGACCCGGGTGGCGTCGAGCTGGAGCACGTCGATGGCCTCGGCCTCGAGGAGCTGCTTGAACATGATCCGGTTGTGCACGGCCTCGCCGGTGGCGACCCGGATCGGCTTGACGCCACGGCGGATCGCGGCGTGGCCCAGGATGTCGTCGGTGCTGGTCGGCTCCTCGATCCAGTACGGCTCGAACTCCGCCAGGGCGTTGACCCAGTCGATGGCGTCGGCGACGTCCCAGCGCTGGTTGGCGTCGATGGCGACCATCGCCTCCGGCACCTCGCGCCGTACCAGCGAGAGCCGGCGCCTGTCGTCCTCCAGGCTGCCGCCGACCTTGAGCTTGACCATCCCGAAGCCGTCGGCGACCGCCTGCTTGGACAGCCGGACGAGCTTCTCGTCGCTGTAGCCGAGCCAGCCCGGGGAGGTGGTGTACGACGGGTAGCCGCTCGCCTTGAGCTCGGCGATGCGCTCCTCCTTGCCGTCCTGACGGCTGCGCAGGAGGTCGAGGGCCTGCTCGGGGGTGAGCGCGCCGCGGATGTGGGTGAAGTCGACCGCGTCGACGAGCTCCTCGGCCGGCATCTCGGACAGCAGCAGCCACAGCGGCTTGCCGTCGCGGCGGGCGCGGATGTCCCACAGCGCGTTGACCAGGGCGCCGCAGGCCATCTGGGTGACGCCCTTCTCCGGGCCCAGCCAGCGCATCTGCGAGTCGTGGACCAGCCGCTTGGAGGCTTCGCCGAGGTCGGTGACCAGCGCGTCGGCGTCCCGCCCGGTCAGCAGCTCGCCGTACGCGTCGATGGCGTGGGCGACGATTTCGTTGCCGCGGCCGCAGGTGAACACGAACGCGTGCCCCTGCTCGCCGTTGTCCAGCGCGACGGTGACGTAGGCCGCCGAGTAGTCCGGGTCCACGTTGACGGCGTCGGAGCCGTCGAGCTCGAGGGAGGTCGGGAATCGGACGTCCTGGGTGGTGACCGAGAGCACCTGGGGCACGGGGGAACCTTCCGACGAATCCTATAGGAACTGATGCGAAGGTATAGTGCTCCCGATCACACGTCAACCCCCGGTTCCGAGCCTCTCGGGACGACAAATCCTGCAAGAAACGTGAACTTTCCGGGCTGTTCCGCGGGGAGACTCGGGGCGCTTCGGCCCTGGTCAGGGAGGACGTCCGGGCCTATGCTTCACCGAGATCGTGCACGATTCATCGCCAAGGGAGGGCCAGTGTCCGCGTCCAAGCCGGCCGAGACTTCCGAGTCCGGGGTGGCCGTCGCCAAGGTGTACGCCGCGCTGCGGATGCCCATCCTGGACGGCGAGCTCCCCCCGGGCACCCGCATCAACATCGACGCGGTCGCCCGCAAGCTCGGTGTCTCGCAGACCCCGGTGCGCGAGGCGCTGCAGCGGCTGGAGGGCGACGCCCTGCTGGTGTACACCCCGGGCAAGGGCTACCGGACCACCGAGATGCTCGACCTCGCCGGCCTGCGGTCGGTGTTCGAGTTCCGGCTGCTGATCGAGCCGTGGGCCGCGCGCTCGGCGGCCGCCGACCGGCTGACCAATCCCGCGGACCGGCTCGACGAGGAGCTGACCGCCTTCGAGGTGGCCGCCTCGGAGAAGAAGGACGTGCGCCAGCAGCTGCTGCTGCACGACACCCGGTTCCACGACATCGTGCTCGCAGCCACCGAGAACGAGGTGGTCCGGCAGGCCTACACCCAGGTGCACTGCCACCTGCACGTGTTCCGGCTCTACCAGGTCGACGAGAACGGGCTGATCACCATCGAGGAGCACCGCAAGATCTGGGAGGCGATCCGCGCCTGCGACGCCGACGCCGCCGAGCACGAGATGCTCAGCCACATCAAGAACTCCTACGCGCGCTCCGCGCAGGCGTTCGCGACCCCCTCGCCCGGCCCGGACAGCCGGATCCGCAACGGCGCGGCCGCGGCCCGGGTCACCCGCTGACCCCAACCGGTTGAGCGGTCACTCCCGGACCGTTGAGCGGTCACTCCCGGACGGGCGGGCACCGGGGAGGATCAGCGGCGCAGCGACCGAAGCACGGGGCGTACGTCGACCAGGTACACGATCGCGGCCACCGTGCCGGCGATGTTCAGCAGGCTGATCGGGCTCCAGATCAGCAGGTGGGCCAGCAGCGCCAGGCCCAGGATGATCAGCCAGGCCGGCTTGGTCATCTTGTTGCCGGCCTCGAACTCGGCCGGCTTGCGGGACACCGCATCGATGAACGCCCAGACCTGGAACGCGAAGACGACAAGGGTCACGACCGTCAGGATCATGCCCTGGAAGACGAACACATTGAGCACGCCCCTAGCCTAGCCGGTTCCGCGCCGATTCGGCCCGAGCGCAAAGCGGCCGCCGCCCGCGGAAGGGCGACGGCCGCCGGACTCGTCAGGAGATGGCCCGGCTATAGCCGGGTGAGCTCCTGACAACTCGGTGGACAGGGGTCAGTCGCCGACCTTGGAGGCGGCGTCGCCGGTCGCCTTGGAGGCCGCGGAGGCGGTCTTGCGGGCCGACGTGCTGGTCGACTTCACGTTCCGCTTCGCGGTCGAGGCGGTCTTGCGGGCCGACTTCGTGGTGGACCGCGCCGAGGAGGCGGTCTCGGAAGCAGCCTTGCCGGTCTGGGTCCGCGCGGTCTTCGCCTTGGCGACCGTGGTCCGTCCGGCCTGGGCCGCGGTGCGGGTGGCCTGCTGGCGGCGGATCCGCCCGACGAGGTGCTTGCCTCGATCGGCGAGGTCGTCGATCTGCTCGAGGACCACCGACGGCTCGAGGTCGTGGCTCAGCCGGGTCTGCATGTCCACGGCGGCGCCCCGGAAGTCCACCTTCTGCAGCGTGCCGAGCCAGGCCTGCACGTCGGCGGCCACGGTGCGGGCACGCTCGACGGCGAGGTCACCCGCGCCGACCATCGCGTAGAGAGGGGTGGTCGGGTCGATCTTCGTCCTAGCCATGGGTTTCTCCTTCGGGGTCGGTTCCAGGCTGGTTGTTCCGCAGCGCTGCGTTCGCGCTCCGGAAGGAGGTGTACACGTCGACCAGCGACTGCTTCTGCCGTTCGGTCAGCCCGCTGTCGGCGAGGATCGCCAGCTCGACCGAACGGCTCTCGCTGTCCTCGGCGTTGAGGATCCCGGCGCGTACGTACAGCGTCTCCGCCGAGATCCGCAGCGCCTTGGCCAGCTGCTGCAACACCTCCGCAGAGGGCCGGCGCAGCCCCCGCTCGATCTGGCTGAGGTACGGATTCGAGACGCCGGTCTGGTCCGCCAGCTGACGCAGCGACAGGCTCGCCGCCAGCCGCTGCTCGCGCAGGTAGTCGCCCAGGTTCTCGACGGTCCTGCCCACTCTGGTCCGTGCCATGTCTCCCATAGTGCTAACTCTTGCAAGCAAACACAAGGCCCAGAGGGGTGATCTGATGCACAGTCCACTTGTAGGACAGGAGGAATCCCCCAGATCGGGTGGGAGCTGTCAGCATGCAGACGGTCAGAAGACCGCCCGGATCTCGCCGACCGGCCGTCCCCCGCCAAGCAGCACGACCTTCCCGGTCTCGCGCACCGCGTCGGCGTCCACCCAGTCCTCGTCGAGCACGCCGAACCGCTCCAGCGCGGCGGCCATCAGCACCGGCCGCACCCGAGCAGCGCCGTCGTCGGTCTTCAATGCGATCGCCCGCCCGTCCGGCAGCCCTACGGCGTGGCACGACTCCGCGCCGGCCTTGCAGATCGCGCCCGGCATCGCCCGCAGCAGCTTGCGCTCGTCGCGGTACGTGCCGGAGGTGTACTCCGGATGCTGCCTGATCGCGTTCGCCACCTTGGCCTCCGCACCCTCGGTGGCCAGGCTCATCGCCCGGAACGCCCGCGCCAGCCCGGTCAGCGAGGTGGACAGCAGCGGCGCACCGCAGCCATCGACGGCAACGGTCTTCACCGGCTCGCCGGTGAGCTCGGCGAACGTCTCCTTGATGGCCAGCTGCAGCGGGTGGTCGGGATCGCGGTACGACGCGGTGGGCCAGTCGTTCACGGCGCAGGTGGCCAGCATCGCGGCGTGCTTGCCCGAGCAGTTCATCGCGATGGGGTCCTTGCCGTTCCCCTGGTGGATCCACTCCTCCTTGGCGGCGTCGTCCAGGGGATAGTCCGGGGGCGTCTGCAGGTCAGTCAGCGAAAGACCTGCGTCGCACAGGATCTTCCGCACCCCGTTGAGGTGGAACTCCTCCCCCGAGTGCGACGCCGCGGCCAGCGCGAGCAGCTCGCCCTCCAGCGGCAGCCCGCAGCGCACCATCCCGGCCGCCTGCATCGGCTTGTTGCAGGAGCGGGGCAGGATCTGCGAGTCCACGTCGCCCACCGACCAGGCCACGGACCCGTCGGCATCCAGGGCCACGATCGAGCCGTAGTGGTGGCCTTCCACGAACCCGGAACGGACGATCTCGGCGACAACGGGAGCGGACATACCGGGAAGGGTACGCGAGCCCCGATGGGCATTCCTTACCCCTCTGGGGCACTATGGCTCAATGCCTGAGCAGAGCCCCGCGCAGCCTCAGGGCGGCGCGACCGTGCAGCACTGCCCCTCCCCCCGCGAGCTCGACGACCTGCAGCTGCTGACCCATGGCGTGCTCGGGGTCCGCGGATTCGAGGGGCCGGGCGGTCTGGTCACCCTGCACGTGCCGACGGTGGTCGCGGCGGCCGCCCGAGACCGCGGGTCGCTGGAGCTGGTGGACCCGGAAGGGGTCCCGCTGGCCACGGTCACCGTGACGGAGACGTACGACGCGGAGGACGGCCTGACCGGCGTCCAGGGCCCGGTCACCCCGCTGGCCCACCACGAGTTCGGCGCCTTCAGGAGGCTCTACAGGACTCCGACCCAGGTCCGGGAGAAGCACGACGCGGCGACGCTGACCGTCCCGGTCGACGCCCCCCTCACGAGCGACGACCTGGACCGGATCCGCAAGGAGGCCGGCGACGACGCCGTACTCCTGCTCGCCCTGGCCGGCCACGGCACGCCGCAGGACCTGGACGCCCCGGCCCTCCTCCGGGCCACGCTCCAGGCCGCCGAGCTGCTGGACGAGGCAGAGGTGGTCGCCGTCCCGCTGGCCGCCCGCGAACCCGGACCGGGAGCGGAGCGCAAGGACGCCGAGCTGAGGGAGCGGGTGATCGCCGCCTACGCCCCCGGGCGAACGCTGACCCCTGAGGAAAGGGGCGAGATCCCCGAGGCCATCAAGAAGGCCACCGGCAAGAAGAGCAAGAGCGAGCAGGGCCTGGTGGTGTTCTTCACCGGCCTGTCCGGCTCCGGCAAGTCCACGCTGGCCCGCGCGCTGCACGACGTGATCCTGGAGCGCGGTGAGCGAACCGTGACCAGCCTGGACGGCGACGTCGTGCGCCGGCACCTGTCCAGGGGGCTGACCTTCTCCAAGGAGGACCGGGAGACCAACATCGCCCGGATCGGCTGGGTGGCCGCCGAGATCAGCCGGCACGGCGGAGTGGCGATCTGCTCCCCCATCGCCCCGTTCGACGCCACCCGCAAGCTGGTGAGAAGGATGGTCGAGGACGCGGGCGGTGCGTTCGTGCTGGTGCACGTGGCGACCCCGCTCGCGGAGTGTGAGCGACGGGACCGCAAGGGCCTGTACGCGAAGGCACGCCTCGGCCAGATCCCCGAGTTCACCGGCATCTCCTCGCCGTACGAAGAGCCCGACGACGCCACCGTCCGCGTGGACACCACCGGCCGCAGCATCGAAGAGGTGCTCGGCCAGGTCGAGCATGTGCTGTACGACGGGGGGTGGCTGGCCCGGTGAGCGACCTGTTCACCACCTCCGCCTTGTCGGTACTCGTCGTGAGCTTCGGCGTGGGCATCGTGGTGGGGCTGACCGGGATGGGCGGCGGCGCGTTGATGACCCCGGCGCTGATCTTCCTCGGCGTGAACCCGACCGCCGCGGTCTCCAACGACCTGGTCGCCGCCGCAGTGAGCCGGCCGGTCGGCGCCGCGGTGCACTGGCGCAAGGGTGCGCCGAACGTGAAGCTGGCGATGTGGCTGGTGATCGGCTCGGTGCCGACCGCGTTCGCCGGCGCGTTCATCATCCAGGCCATCGGCACGTCGGAGGCGCAGCAGACCTTCGTACAGCTGGCGATCGGGGCGGCGCTGCTGCTCACCTCGGTCACCTACACGCTGAAGATGTACCTCCAGCTGCGCAACGTCACGTCCGGCCGCGCGAAGAAGGCCCACGACCCGCGGGTCAAGCCGCTGATCACGCTCGCCGTCGGAGCGGTCGGCGGGCTGCTCGTGGGCATCACCTCGGTCGGCTCCGGCTCGCTGATCATGGTCGCCCTGCTGCTGCTGTACCC
>DASSKA010000053.1:0-2718 GCA_035690905.1 Nocardioidaceae bacterium
CTGGGCGCTCGGCGGCGGCTCTCTGGTCGCCCTCGCGCTGGTGCTGGCCGTGCTGTCCCGGACCGTGGGGCCGGCGCGCATGGCGCTGCTGCTCGGCATTGGCGCGGGCGCGCTGTTCGGGCTGCAGGCAGCGCTGATCCAGTCGGCGGTGCAGGTGATGACCGGCGCCGGCGTCGTCGCGCTGCTCGAGGGCTGGCACGGGTACGTCGTGGTGGTGGTCGCGCTGCTCGGCATGCTGCTCGTGCAGAGCGCGTTCGAGGCAGCCCCGCTGCCCGCGTCGTACCCCGCGGTGGTGACCACCCAGCTGCTGTCCGCGCTGGCCATCGGCGTGTTCATCCTCGGCGGCACCGTGCGCAGCGACCCGGCCCACCTGGCGGTCATCATCCCGGCCGTCGGGGCGATGCTCGTCGGCATCTTCACGCTCACCCGCTCCCCTCTGGTCACCGGCCAGGCGCACCGGGAGCGTGCGGAACCTCACCCGGCCGAACGGGCCGACCCGTCCGACCAGAACTGGAGCAGCCGATGACGTCCGGACTCTCGACGGTGATCTCGGCGGCCACCGCGGTCCTCGCGGGCCTGTGCATCGCCACCGGCGGGGTGCTCCAGCAGCGCGCCGCCAGCCGCAGGCCCAGCGGGGAGCGGATGTCGGCGCAGCTGATGCGCAGCCTGGTCTCGGACCGGATCTGGCTGTTCGGCATCGGCTTCGCGGTGCTCTCCTACGGCTTCCAGGCGATCGCGCTCAGCTTCGGCCCGCTGACCCTGGTCCAGCCGCTGGTGGTCTCCGAGCTGCTGTTCGCGGTGCCGGTCTCGGTGCGGCTTCGCCACCTGCGGCTGCGACCGCGGGACTGGGGAGCGTGCGCGGCCATCGTGACCGGCCTGACCATCGGCATCGTGGCCGCCGACCCCGGCAAGGGTGAGCCGATCCAGCCGATCACGGTCTGGGCTCCCGCGCTGGTCGCGGTGGCGGCGCTGGTCACCGGGTGCGTGGTCGCCGCCCGGATGCTCGGCGGCCCGGCCAAGGCGACCATGTTCGCGCTCGCCGGCGCCTGCACGATGGGACTGCAGTCGGCCCTCTACGACGCCACCATCACCGTGATCCGGCAGGAGACCTGGCAGGTGTTCCTGGTCTGGCAGACCTACGTCCTCATCGTGGCCAGCTTCCTGGGTCTGTTCCTGATCCAGAACGCCTTCCAGTCCGGGCCGTTGGCCGCGAGCACCCCGGTGATCGACGCGGTGCTCCCGCTGGTCGCCATCGGGCTGGGAGTCGGCCTGTTCGGTGAGCAGGTGCGGACCAGCGCCCTGGGCCTGACCGGTGCCGGCCTCGGCATCGTGCTGCTGCTGGTCGGCATCGTCGCGTTGGACACCTCCCCCGTCGTACGCAAGGAGCAGCGCATCGAGGAGCAGGAGCGCGAGGACGCGGAATCGAAGCGCGAGGACGCGGAGTCGGAGCCGGCCGGCGAGGCCGGCTGAGGCTGCTCAGCCGCGGGCCGGGCTGAGCATGGGCTCCGCGAGCCGGTGGCTGTGCCCGTTCTTCCGGCCCGCCCCGTCCGGGTGGCTGCCCCGGATCTCGTTGGCGGTCGACGTCCACTGCACGCTCGGGGTCACGAAGTCCGCGTCGATCCGGTCCCGGTGCCGCTCGACGACCGAGAACATCGACTCGATGAGGGTGTCGCACAGCAGGTGCGGGCGGAGCCCGAGCCCGGTGAGCGCTGTGTGGGTGACCCGGTAGTAGTGCTCGTCGGCCTCCACCCGCGGGTTCGCGATGTGGTCGATGGTGGCCGGGCCGTCGTAGCAGTCGACGACGGTGTCGGCGATCTCCTGCACCGAGAGCGACTCCGTCATCTGGTTGAAGACCCGGAACTCGCCGGGGTCTGCGGGGTTCTCGCAGGCCAGCCGGATGCACTCGACGGTGTCCCGGATGTCGATGATGCCCCGGGTCTGCTTGCCGGAGCCGTAGACGGTCAGCGGGTGTCCGAGCACCGCCTGGACCACGAACCGGTTGAGTACGGTGCCGAAGATCGCGTCGTAGTCGAACCGGGTGGCCAGCCGGGGGTCGCGGGAGGTCTGGGCGGTGTCCTGCCCGTAGACGACGCCCTGGTTGAGGTCGGTCGCGCGCAGTCCCCAGGTGCGGCACGCGAACTCGATGTTGTGGCTGTCGTGCACCTTCGACAGGTGGTAGAAGGAACCCGGCCGCTTCGGGTAGAGCACCCGGTCGGTGCGCCCGTTGTGCTCGACGGTCAGCCAGCCCTCTTCGATGGTGATGTTGGGGGTGCCGTACTCCCCCATCGTGCCCAGCTTCACCAGGTGGATGTCGCGGTCGGACTCGCCGATGGCGAACAGCAGGTTCAAGGTGCCGAGCACGTTGTTGGACTGGGTGTAGACCGCGTGCTTGCGGTCGATCATGGAGTACGGCGCGGAGCGCTGCTCGGCGAAGTGCACCACCGCGTCGGGGCGGAACGCCTCGAGCACGCAGCAGGTGAAGTCCGCGTCGGTGAGGTCACCCGGATAGGTCTCGATGCGACGTCCGGACCGCTCCTCCCAGGCGTCGGTGCGGGCCTTCAGCGACTGCACCGGGACCAGGCTCCCGACCCCCATCTCATGGTCGTACTGACGGCGGACGAAGCTGTCCACGATCCCGACTTCGTGGCCGCAGTCAGAAAGATAGAGCGCGGTCGGCCAGCCGAGGTAGCCGTCACCACCCAGGACGAGTATGCGCAC
>DASSKA010000054.1:0-22750 GCA_035690905.1 Nocardioidaceae bacterium
CGGTGCAGACCTTCCGGTACGTCGTGCTCAAGCCGGCGGTGCGCAACGTGCTGCCCTCGCTGACGAACCAGATGATCGTGCTGTTCCTGTTCTCCTCGGTCGGCTCGGTCATCTCGCTCCCCGAGCTGACCTCGGCGCTCAGCGACCTCAACTCCCAGACCCAGCGGACCTTGGAGATCTTCACCTACGGCGCAGCGCTGTACTACCTGACCTCCGTGGTGATCGCGATGAGCGCCAGGCTCACCGAGAAGACCCTGTTCCGCTGGTAGGCCTGGGAGGAGACGACTGTGAACGACGGAGGATTCGCGCAGTTCCTGCCCCCGCTGCTGCGGGGCACCGAGTTGACGCTGATGCTGGTGGCCGTGTCCGGGGTGGTCGGGACCGCCCTCGGGCTGATCTTCGGCATGGCCCGGATCTGCCCGGTCCCGCCGCTGCGCTGGGTCGCCGCGGTCTACATCAACTTCCTGCGCGGCCAGCCGGTGCTGATCATCTTGCTGTTCATCTACTTCGCGCTGCCGCTGCTCTTTCCACTGGCCACCTTCAACCGCGGTTTCACCGCGATCGTCGGGCTGTCCATCTACGCCGGCGCCTACATGGCAGAGATCTTCCGGGGCAGCATCGAGGCGATCCCGAAGGGGCAGGAGGAAGCCGCGGAGGCGCTCGGCATGGGCTACTTCGGCAAGTTCCGGTACGTCATCCTGCCCCAGGCCATGAAGATCGCCGTGCCGCCGGCGATCGGCTTCCTGATCTCGCTGGTCAAGGCCTCGGCGCTCGTCTCGGTGATCGGCTTCGTGGAGCTCACCCAGGCCGGCCACATCATCAGCAACATCAACCAGGAGCCACTGCAGACCTTCCTGGTCGTCGCGGTGCTCTACTTCATCGTGTCCTACCCGATCTCCCTGCTGGGGCGTTGGTACGAACGGAGGCTGGCATGACCACCAGCACGCTCAACGGGTCCCCGATCATCGAGGTGACCGGTCTGGACAAGAGCTTCGGCAGCAACCAGGTGCTCAAGCAGATCGACGTGCGGGTCACCCCCAACGAGGTGGTCTGCGTGATCGGCCCCTCCGGCTCCGGCAAGAGCACCTTCCTGCGCTGCCTGAACCTGCTCGAGAAGTTCGACGCCGGCCACGTGGTCGTCAACGGTCACGACCTGGCCGTCTCGCGCACCAACCTGAACCTGGTGCGCCGCGACGTGGGGATGGTCTTCCAGTCCTTCAACGTGTTCCCGCACCTGAAGGTCATCGACAACGTGATGCTGGCGCCGATGAAGGTGCTGAAGCTCTCCCGTCGCGAGGCGCGGGAGCGCGCGGAGGCGCTGCTGGCCAAGGTGGGACTCACCGACAAGGCCGACGCGCACCCCCGGCAGCTGTCCGGCGGCCAGCAGCAGCGCGTCGCGATCGCCCGGGCGCTCGCCATGGAGCCGAAGGTGATGCTGTTCGACGAACCGACCTCGGCCCTTGACCCCGAGACCATCGGCGAGGTACTCAGCGTCATGAAGAAGCTCGCCGAGGAGGGCATGACCATGGTCGTGGTGACCCACGAGATGGGCTTCGCCCGTGAGGTCGCCGACCGGGTGGTGTTCATGGCCGACGGCGTGATCGTCGAGGAGGGGCCACCCAAGCAGATCTTCGATGACCCGATCCACGAGCGCACCCGCGCGTTCCTCAGCAAGATCCTCTGACCGTGCCTCCCCAGCAGGACAGCATCGTCGACGTGCTCGGCACCAGCCGGCTGCTGCCGGTGATCGTCATCGATGACGCCGGGGCCGCGGCCGACCTCGGCGAGGCGATCCTGGCCGGAGGCTTGAACGTCGCCGAAGTCACGCTGCGCACCCCGAACGCGCTGGATGCGCTGCGGGCGATGGCCGAGGTGCCTGGTCTGTGCGTGGGTGCCGGCACCGTGCTGCGCTCCGGCCAGGTGGACGAGGCGGTCGACGCCGGCGCCCGGTTCCTGGTCTCTCCGGGCTTCGCTCCTGCGTTGGTACGACGGGCGTGGAGCCATGCCGTGCCGATCCTGCCCGGTGTCGCAACGCCGAGCGAGGTGATCGTCACCGCCGACCTCGGCGTGGAGACCATGAAGGTCTTCCCCGCCGGTGTGCTGGGTGGACCCGCGATGGTCTCCGCGCTCTCCTCGGCGTTCCCGTCGGTGCGCTTCGTGCCCACCGGCGGTATCGGCCGCGACGACGTGGCCGGCTACCTCGCGCTGCCGTCCGTCCTCGCGGTCGGCGGCTCCTGGATGGTGCCCGCCGACCTCGTCAGGCGGCGAGCCTGGACCGAGATCACCGGCCTGGTGCGCGACGCCGTACAGGCCGCCAACGACGAAGGGACTTCTGCGTGACCGACCTGGACCTCCGCCCGGCCGAGGAGTGCCGCTACGACCTGGTGGCCCTCGGCGAGGTGATGCTGCGTCTCGACCCGGGCGAGAGCCGGATCCGCACCGCGCGCTCGTTCACCGCGTGGGAGGGCGGCGGCGAGTACAACGTGGCCCGCGGCCTGCGCCGCTGCTTCGGGCTGCGCACCGCCGTGGTCACCGCGCTCGCCGACAACGCCGTCGGGCACCTTGTCGAGGACCTCATCCTGCAGGGCGGGGTGGACACCAGCCACCTGCGGTGGAGGAAGTACGACGGGATCGGCCGCCGGATTCGCAACGGCCTGAACTTCACCGAGCGCGGCTTCGGGGTCCGCGGCGCTCTCGGCGTGCCCGACCGCGGGCACACCGCCATCGCTCAGCTGGGGCCCGGCGAGGTGGACTGGGACCACCTGTTCGGTGACCTGGGTGCGCGCTGGTTCCACACCGGCGGCATCTACGCCGGGCTGTCGGACGCCAGCGCGGGGGTGGCTGCCGAGGCGATGGCCGCGGCCAGGCGGCACGGGACCAGGGTCTCCTACGACCTGAACTACCGGCCCAGCCTGTGGCAGGACAACGGCGGGCTGGCCCGCGCCCAGGAGGTCAACTCCGCGCTCGCCCCGCTGGTCGACGTGATGATCGGCAACGAGGAGGACTTCACCGCCGGCCTCGGCTTCGAGGTGCCCGGTGTCGACCCCGGCCTCACCGAGCTGAGCACCGAGGGGTTCAAGGCGATGATCGAGCAGGTCGCCACAACGTACCCGAACATCGCGGCGGTGGGCACCACGCTGCGGGCGGTGCGCACCGCGACCGTCAACGACTGGGGAGCGATCGCCTGGTCCCGCGAGGAGGGCTTCGCCGAGGCCACCACCCGGCCCGGCATGGAGATCCTGGACCGCGTCGGCGGCGGGGACAGCTTCGCTTCCGGCCTGGTCTACGGGCTGCTGTCCGGCCGCAGCCTCGCCCAGTCGGTCGAGCTGGGTGCCGCGCACGGCGCGCTGGCGATGACCACGCCGGGGGACACCTCGATGGCCACCCGTGACGAGGTGGAGGCACTGGTCGCAGGTGCCGGCGCTCGCGTCCGCCGCTGACCGGTCGGGTCCGCCCTGGGCCGTTTCTACGGCTGCCGTGGGCCCTTTACCAGGGGACCCTGGTAACGGAACGCTGCCCATGGCTAATTCACCATGGGCAGCATCCCTTTTCCATGGGGAGTACGACGGGTGGGGCCGCTGTGACGAGGAGGACCCGGCGAGCTCAGCCGGAGGGCTCCAGGAACCGGGCCCCCGGACCTCGCTCAGCAACCTCGTCGTCGGGGTTGTTCAGCGCGCACGTCTTGAGGCTGAGACAGCCACAGCCGATGCAGCCGTCCAGCTTGTCGCGCAGCCGGACCAGCCGCTCGATCTGCGCGTCCACCCGCGGGCGCCAGGACCGAGACAGCCGGGCCCAGTCCGCCTTGGTGGGGGTGCGGCCCTCCGGCAGCGTCGCCAGCGCCTCCGCGATCTCCTCCAAGGTCAGGCCGACCCGCTGCGCGGAGCGGACGAAGGCCACCCGACGCAGCATCGGCCGGGGGTAGCGGCGCTGGTTGCCGGTGGTGCGGGTGGAGGAGATCAGACCCTGCGCCTCGTAGTACCGCAGCGCGGACGTCGCCACCCCAGACCGCTTGGACAGCTCGCCGATGGTCAGGTCCGGATGACTCGTGCTCATGGCTCGACGATAACCATCAATGTGAAGTGAGCTTTGGTGTCGTGGCACGTGTGTTCTGCGCGGCCTTCGGCAACGGGCTTCTGCTGGGGTACCTGATGTTCCGGTCCGGCCTGGTGCCGCGACCGATGGCTCTCATCGGGGGAGCGGTCGCCCCAGCCTCGCACTAGCGAGCCAGCCCGCCGCAGAGCAAGACACCGCTTGACTTCAAGTGCGCTTCAACTCGCACGCTTGCGCCATGACCATGACACGAGAAGCCATCCGCACCTGGCACAGGGGCGGGTACGACGACCTGCCGCGGCTGATGTCGCTGATGACCGGCGACGAGAAGCACTCGCACGCCGCCACCTCGACCCTCGACGTGATCTGGGTGCTCTACGACCGGGTCCTGGACGTCAGCCCGCACTACGTCGACGACCCGGCCCGGGACCGGTTCTACCTGTCCAAGGGGCACGGCCCGATGGCCTACTACGCCGTGCTGACCGCCAAGGGCTTCGTCGACGAGGACCTGCTGGCCGGCTGGGCATCGTTCGACTCACCGCTGGGCTACCACCCGGACCGCAACCTGGTCCCCGGGGTGGAGATCTCCAGCGGGTCGCTCGGGCACGGGCTGCCGCTCGCCGTCGGTTCAGCGCTCGGGCTGCGCGCCCAGGGCCTGAGCTCCCGCGTCGTCGTGCTCGTCGGCGACGCCGAGCTCGACGAGGGCAGCAACCACGAGGCCATCGAGCTCGCCGGCGCCCTCGGCCTGGACAAGCTGACCGTGGTCGTGGTCGACAACCGGTCGGCCACCTACAACCAGCCCGGCCAGATCGCCCCGCGGTTCGCCCACGAGGGCTGGCACGCGGCCACCGTCGACGGCCGCGACCACGCCGCCCTGGAGGCGGCCCTGAAGGAACGCATGCCCGGCCACCCGTCCGTGGTGGTCGCCGAAGTGGAGGAGAAGTACTCATGAGGGACCCACGGGCCACGTTCGCGCAGACCGCGGCGCAGCTGGTCGAGGAGGACCTGTCCGTCGCACTGGTCTACGCCGAGATCTCCGGGCAGTACTTCGGCGACGTGGAGCGCCGCCAGCCCGAACGGGTGGTCAACGTCGGCATCCGCGAGCAGCTGCTGGTCAGCGTCGGCGCGGGCCTCGCGCTCACCGGAATGCGGCCGATCGTGCACACCTTCGGCTCGTTCCTGGTCGAGCGCGCCTTCGAGCAGCTCAAGCTCGGCTTCGGTCACCAGGACGTCGGCGGCGTGCTGGTCGGCTCGGCCGGCTCCTTCGACATCGCCTCCGGCGGCCGCACCCACCAGGCGCCCGGCGACGTGCCACTGGTCGCCACACTGCCGGGCTGGCGGATCCACGTGCCCGGCCACGCCGACGAGGTCGAGCAGCTGCTGCGCACCGCGGTCGCCGGCGACGGCCGCGACTACATCCGGGTGGTGTCCCAGCAGAACGCCGAGGCCTTCCCGATGCAGCCCGGCCGCTTCCACGTCGTACGGCGCGGCACGCAGGCCACCGTGCTGGCCGTCGGGCCGACGCTGTCCCCGGTGCTGGATGCGGTGGCCGGCCTCGACGTGGGCGTGCTCTACGCCAGCACCATCCGGCCGTTCGACAGCCAGACGCTGCGGGCTGTGCTCGAGCGACCCGACGTCGTTCTCGTGGAGCCGTACCTGGCCGGGACCAGCGCCGCCCCCGTGAGCGACGCGCTCGTCGACGTACCCCATCGGCTGCTGTCGCTCGGCGTCCGGGACCCGGAGCTCCGGCGGTACGGGACTGCGGAGGAGCACATCGCGGCGCACGGGCTGGACGCGGCGGGGCTGCGCGCGTCGATCACGCGGTTCCTGGACCCGGCCACCCGCGCCGCCTGAGCGGAACCGGCCACCCGCCCGCCTGAGCCGAGCTGCGGAGCGCGCGGGCACAGAACACCCCGCGGTGTGAGGGCAGCCCCCTGCGGCCGCCCTCACCCGGGGGTGGCGGGGAGTACCCGGTGCCCCGAGCTTCATTCGCCCGCCCAGATAGCATTGAGGCGCGCCGCTTTAGCTCAGCTGGTAGAGCATTCGCCTTGTAAGCGAAGGGTCGTCAGTTCGAATCTGACAAGCGGCTCCACCAGCTCGTCCTGCGCCTGCACGATCCGCAGCTCGTGGTCCCCGGCGGCGGCGGTCGCCTCCATCACCGCGAACACCGCGGACGTGGTGCGCGCCAGCGCGGCGGCGGCGGAGTGCCCGTTCAGCAGGTTGCCGAGGAACAGGGCCGTGGTCAGGTCCCCGCCGCCGGACACGGTCAGCGGCAGCCGGGGGGTGCGCACTCTCCAGGCACCCTCCGGCGCGACCAGCACCATGTCCAGTGCGTCCTCCGGCGTCTCGGCGGCGGCCACGCTGGTCACCAGCACGGTCGCCGGGCCGGTCGCGCGGACCCGGTCGGCCGCGGCCACCACGTCGTCGAGGCTGGTGAGGTCGGTGCCGGCGAGGAAGCCGAGCTCGAACTGGTTCGGGGTGATCACGTCGGCGACCGGCACCACCTCGTCGCGCATCAGCTCTGCGATCCCGGGCCCCACGTAGAAGCCGCAGTGCGTGTCGCCGAGCACCGGGTCGCAGCAGTAGACGGCCCGCGGGTTGGACCGCCGCACCCGTTCCACCGCCTGCAGCACCACGGCGCCCACCTCCCGGGCGCCCTGGTACCCGGACAGCACCGCGTCGCAGCGCCCCAGCACGCCACGGTCCTCGATCCCGCGGATCACCTCGCCGATGTCCTCCGCGGACAGCCGCGGCCCGCGCCAGTCCCCGTAGCCGGTGTGGTTGGAGAAGTGCACGGTCATCACCGGCCACACCTCGATGCCGAGCCGCTGCAGCGGGAACACGGCGGCGCTGTTGCCGGCGTGGCCGTAGGCGACGTGGGACTGGATGGACAGCACGTTCACGTGCCCAGTTTCTCCGGTCAGGCGACCTGCAGCGAACGCTTGGCCAGTCCCATCCAGTAGCCGTCGATGCGCTGCTCGCCGGGCGTCTCCGGCTCGGTGGCCGCGCCGAGCGTCACGAACAGCGGCGTGAAGTGCTCCACGGTCGGGTGCGCGTAGGGCATGCCCGGGGCCTTGGAGCGGTACGACGCGAGCGCGTCCACGTCACCGCGCGCCAGCGCGTCCGCGGCCCACGCGTCGAAGTCGCGGGACCAGCCGGGCGCCTCCGCGTCGATGCGCCACTCGCGCAGGAACGGGAGGCCGTGGGTGAGGAACCCGGAGCCGATGACCAGCACCCCCTCGTCGCGCAGCGGCCGGAGCCGGCGGCCCAGCTCGAGCAGCTGGTCGGGGTCCTGGCTGGGCAGCGACATCTGCAGGACCGGGACGTCGCCGGCCGGGTACATGATCTTCAGCGGCACCCAGGCGCCGTGGTCGAGGCCGCGGCTGGCGTGCTGGTGCACCTCGCCGGGCAGCATCGCGGCCACTCGGGCGGCCAACGCGCTGGCGTCCGGGGTCTCGTAGGTCATCTGGTAGTACTTCTGCGGGAAGCCGCCGAAGTCGTAGACCAGCGGAGTCCCCGGCGCGGTCGCCGAGAGCATCACCGGCGCGGACTCCCAGTGCGCGGAGACGATCAGGATCGCCGTGGGGCGGAGCAGGTCGCGGGCCCAGTCGGCCAGCTGTCCCGACCACACGGGGTCGTCCAGCAGCGGCGGGGCGCCGTGGCCGAGGTAGAGCGCCGGCATGGTCTGGGTCATGGTTCCTCCCTGGGTCGTCACCCTACCCAACAACGGTTGAAGCATCAAGTATTCCTCGTGTAGGCTGCCCGCCATGGTGCGGTGGCTGAACACGGAGGAGCAGCGCGCCTGGCTGCGGCTGGCCGGCGTGATGCTGAAGCTCGGCCCTGCGCTGGACTCCCAGCTGCAACGCGACAGCGACCTCACCCACTTCGAGTACCTCTGCCTAGCCATGCTGTCCGAGACCGAAGGGGAGACGCTGCGGATGAGTGAGCTGGCAGCCCAGGTGAACGCCTCGCTGTCCCGGCTCTCGCACGTGGTCACCAAGCTCGAGTCGCGTGGCTGGGTGAAGCGGATCCCCTGCCCGGACAGCCGCCGGGTCACCCTGGTGTCGCTGACCGACTCGGGCAGGTCCGTCCTGGTCGAGGCGGCTCCGGGTCATGTCGAGACGGTCCGGTCCCTGGTCTTCGAGGGGCTCACCCCCTCCGACGTACGCGCCCTGGAGCGGGTCGCCGGGCACATCGTCGAGCGGATCGAGGCCGCCGACCTGCGCTCGGTCTCCGGCTGACCCCCTCGGGTGACAGCGGCACGAATGCGGGGGGCGGCTGTCGGCTGCAGTCGCTAGGTTGAGCGGGACGAAGGGGGATGCAATGGGTTGGACCAGCTACGGACCGCGACCGGCCGCCGCGTCGTACCGATCAGCGCTGACCGTCGAGGCGACGACGGCCGGTGCTCCCACGACCGACGGCCACATCGACGACCGGCTCCACCTCTCCGACGTGGGCAAGCTGGCTCGCCGGGCCCGGCGCAAGGTGGTCGGCGCCGCGCGCGCGGACGACCAGCCCTCGTTCGCGTCGATGCTGTCCGAGCACCTCGGAGGCCGGGCCGAGGGCCTCGACGTGGTCGAGGAGACCTGGCCGACCTACGACCAGGTCAACGTGCAGGCCGGCCTCGACGCCTGGCTCGCCGAGCCGGGTAGGGAGCACCGGCTGGTCGGCGTGGTGAACTTCCGGCACCGCGACTTCGACCTGTCCGACCTGCTTCGTGCCTCGCCGCTCGGCATGCCGCCCGGGTACGGTCCCAGCCCGGGGAACGTCTCGCGGGTGAACCAGGCCAGCGGCCCGGACGGGCAGGTGATCGCCTGTGTCCAGGCGGGGGTGTACCTCGTCGGTGAGGGTGACGAGGCGCTGGCCATGCTGCTGCGCGCGCCGGACCCGGATCGCGGAATGGGCGCCGTACAGCTGCAGATCGTGGCTCCCCGCCCCGAGCTCGCCACCCGCGCCGCCGAGCAGATCCGGCGGCTCAGCCTGGAGCGCAACGTCTACCGCGGACAGGTGGTCTCCTTTGGCGGGGACATGTTCGGCGAGCGGCGGGCCGCGCTGCGGTTCCACCACCGGCCGTCGATGACCGAGCACGACCTGATCCTTCCCGAGCACGTGCTGGCCACCATCGACCGGCAGGTCGTCGGGGTCGCCGAGCATCGGGACGCGCTGCTCGGCGCGCGCCAGCACCTCAAGCGCGGCCTGCTGCTCTACGGGCCGCCGGGCGTGGGCAAGACGCACACGGTGCGGTACCTCATGAGCCGGCTGACGGACACCACGATCGTGCTGCTCTCCGGCGACGCGCTCGGCCTGATCGGGCAGGCGTGCTCTGTGGCGCGCAGCCTGCAGCCGGCGATGATCGTGGTCGAGGACGTGGACCTGATCGCCGAGGACCGGGGCATGCACCCAGGCCGGCACCCGCTGCTGTTCTCGCTGCTCAACGAGATGGACGGCCTTGCCGAGGAGGCCGACGTGGTCTTCCTGCTGACCACCAACCGCGCCGACCTGCTCGAGCCCGCGCTCGCCTCCCGGCCCGGACGGGTGGACCAGGCGGTCGAGCTGCTGCACCCCGACACGGAGGCGCGGCGGCGGCTGTTCGCGCTCTACCGCTGCGAGCTGGTGGTCGACGAGAGCAGGCTGGACTCGGTGATCGAGCGTACGGCGGGGGTGACCGCCTCGTTCCTCAAGGAGCTGCTGCGCCGGTCAGCCGTCCTGGCCGCCTCGGAGGGCGGGCCGGAGCTCCGGGTGAGCGCCGACCATCTCGACGCCGCGCTCGACGAGCTGCTGGACACCCGCAACGCGATGACCCGGGTGCTGCTCGGAGGCCAGCCGGCCTTCGACCCTTCGAGTTCCCGGGTGCCCCCTGCTGCGGAGACATAGGAGTGCTGGGGTCAAGTAGCGACCCCAGCGCTCCTATGTCGACCGGGTCGCGTGCGTCAGGAGGGCAGCCGCCAGTCGACCGGGGTCCCGCCCTGCCTCTCCAGAAGCTCGTTGGCCCGGCTGAACGGTCGGGAGCCGAAGAAGCCGCGGGACGCGGACAGCGGGCTGGGGTGCGGCGACTCCACCCACGGCACGTCGCCGAGCAGCGGCTTGAGGTTCTGCGCGTCCCGGCCCCACAGGATCGCCGCTCGGGGCCCGCCGCGCGCGGCGAACGCGGTGATCGCCTGCTCGGTGACCCGTTCCCAGCCCCGGCCGCGGTGCGAAGCCGGCGAGCCCGGGGCGACGGTGAGCACCCTGTTGAGCAGCATCACGCCCTGCTCGAACCAGGGGCTGAGATCCCCGTTCGCCGGAGCCGGGCAGCCGACGTCCGCGCACAGCTCCCGGTAGATGTTGACCAGGCTCTTCGGCAGCGGACGGACGTCCGGGGCCACCGAGAAGCTCAGCCCGACCGGGTGCCCCGGGGTCGGGTACGGGTCCTGGCCGACGATCAGCACCTTCACGTCCCGCAGCGGGCGGCTGAACGCGCGCAGGATGTGGTCGCCGTGGGGGAGGTACCGCCTTCCGGCGGCCAGCTCGGCGCGCAGGAACCGGCCCATCGCGGCGATCGTGTCGTCGACCGGCGCGAGCGCCTGGGCCCAGTCGGGCGCGACGAGGCCGCGGTCCACGAGTCCACCCAGCGCAGTCACGGCCGTCACCCTAAATGACTGCGCCGTCCGTCGTACGACCCGGACACACCCGCCGAGGTCGCCCGGCGGACCCGCCGCAACCCCTACAGTCACCGGGTGACAGACGATCTCGTGCCCGGGTGCTTTCCCTGCGACCAGCAGGCGGCGGCGACACGTCCTCCGCGCGAGGACGTCATGCACACCGATCACTGGCGGGTGGCTCTTTCGTTCAACAGCACGCTGCCCGGCTGGCTGGTCCTGCTGCCGACCCGGCACATCACGTCGTTCACCGAGCTGACTCCGGAGGCGGCCGACGAGCTCGGCGGACTGGTACGCCGGCTCGGCACCGCACTGGAGGCGGTCACCGGCTGCGTGAAGACGTACCTCATGCAGTTCTCCGAGGCCGAGGGGTTCTCGCACCTGCACCTCCACCTGGTGCCGAGGATGCCGGACCATCCGGCGGATGCCCGCGGACCGCGGGTGTTCTCGTTCATCGCCGATGACGCGGCGCAGTGGCTCCCGGAGGCGGAACGGGACGCCATCGCGCTCTCGGTGCGCGCCGCCCTCAGCTGACCTGCCGCATCGGCCCCGCCCGTCGTACGCGCCCCTGCTCCCCATGGCACCCTGGTAAAGGGCAGACGCCCGCAGGCGCGCCGCGGGGAAAGCCCCGGCTCAGCGGGGGTAGGCGCCGACCAGGTCCTGGCGTACGACGCGGGCAGCGGCGATCAGCCGGAGCAGTACGGCCGCCGTGATCGCCTGGCCGGCCATCAGCCCGATCAGCACGAGCACCTGGGCCGACCCGGCCTCCAGCGGGGTGCCTCCGCCGAGCAGCACCCCGATGAACGCGCCCGGCAGGGTGACCAGCCCGACGGTCCGGGTCTGGTCGAGCCCCGGCGTGAGCGCCTCCTTGGCGGTCGGCTGGATCACCTCGTAGGCCGCGTCCGCGCTGAGCAGGCCCAGGGCGAGCCCGGCTTCGTACGAGCCGAAGTTCGCGGTGATCTCGTCGTACGCCCGCCGCCCGGTCAGCGTCGCCGCGACCATCGTGTTCCCGATGACGATGCCTGCGATCGGCACGATTCCCGCGCCGTTGAACGGGATCACTCCCGAGCCGAGGATCAGCGCGAGCACCGGCAGGGCGCCGGACGCGATGGCCAGCCCCACCCACGGGAACTGCGCCAGCGGCACCCGGATCCGCCGCGCCGAGGTGCCGCTCGCCACCACGAACATCAGCAGCGCGAACGCCATTGACCACCACACCGAGCCGAGCGCGGCGGCGATCACCAGCGAGACCGCGGCCAGCTGCACGCACGCCCGCACGAAGGCGGTGAGGTGGTTGCGGGCGACGCCGAGCCTTCCGGCGTACGACGCGGCGACGGCCACGCCGAGCAGCACCACGAGGACAACGGCCAGGCGCCAGTCCGGCGACGGAGCGATCGTGGTCGCCGAGGTCATGCCGGAAGGATAGACGTCAGCTGAGCTCGGCCGGCCGCACGTGCTTGCGGTGCATCGGCTTGGTCTTGCTCAGCTCGGTGAGGAAGCTGGACGCCCAGCGGTTCACGTCGTGCTCCACCACGGTCTTGCGCATCGCCCGCATCCGTCGGGAGCGCTCCCTCGGGCTGGAACGCAGCGCGGCCAGGATGGACTCCTTCATCCCGTTGATGTCATACGGGTTGACCAGGTAGGCCTGCTTGAGCTCGTCCGCCGCGCCGGCGAACTCCGAGAGCACGAGAGCACCCTCGTCGTCGTACCGGCAGGCGACGTATTCCTTGGCGACCAGGTTCATGCCGTCGCGCAGCGGCGTGACCACCATGACGTCGGCGGCCCGGAACAACGCGGCCATCTCCTCGCGCGGGAAGGACGAGTGCAGGTAGGAGATCACCGGCCGGCCGATCCGGCCGAGGTCGCCGTTGATCCGCCCGACCAACCGGTCGATGTCGTCGCGGAGCGTGCGGTACTGCTTCACGCGCTCTCGCGACGGGGTGGCCACCTGCACGAACACCACGGTCTCGCCGTCGATCTTGCCCTCGTCGACCAGCTCGGCGTAGGCGCGCAGCCGCGCGTAGATGCCCTTGGTGTAGTCGAGCCGGTCCACACCGAGCAGCACGTGCTTCGGGTCGCCGAGCTGCTCGCGGATCTCTTTGGCGCGCTGTTGGACCGACTCGGTGCGGGCCAGCTCCTCCAGCCCCTCCACGTCGATGGAGATCGGGAAGGAGCCGGCGGTCACGGTGCGCCCGTCCGGCAGGTACACGGTGTCGCGGTGCGTCTTGTGGCCGACTCGCTGCCGAACCAGCCGGACGAAGTTCGCCGCCGCGCCGGGACGCTGGAAGCCGACCACGTCGGCGCCCAGCAGACCCTCGAGCAGCTGGCGCCGCCACGGCAGCTGCTGGAACAGCTCCGCGGGCGGGAACGGGATGTGCAGGAAGAAGCCGATCCGCAGGTCCGGGCGCAGCTCGCGCAGCATCGCGGGCACCAGCTGCATCTGGTAGTCGTGCACCCAGACCATGGCGTGCTCGGCGGACACGGCGGCGGCCCGCTCGGCGAACCGGCGGTTCACCCGCACGTAGGACTCCCACCACTCGCGGTGGAACTCCGGCTTGGCGACCACGTCGTGGTACAGCGGCCACAGGGTGCCGTTGGAGAAGCCCTCGTAGAAGTCGCGGATGTCGTCGGCGCTGAGCGAGATCGGCACCAGGAACATCTCGTCCTCGACGAACGGCACCGGGTCCGCGTCCGGGCCGCCGGGCCAGCCGACCCAGGCGCCGTTGTGGCGGCGCATCACCGGCTCGATGGCGGTCACCAGCCCGCCGGGGGAGCGGCGCCACTCCTCCGAACCGTCCTCGTCGATCACGCGGTCCACCGGCAGCCGGTTGGCGACGATCACCAGCTCGGCCTGGTGTTCCGGGGTGCGTGGACGGCTCACACCACGAACCCTAGTAGGAGCAGTGAAACCCGGTTGCCCCCCGGGACAGCGGACTCCGACGTCCGCGCGGACCCGAGCGGGGGCAGCGGCGTGGGCGCGCGGTCACCTGGCTATTGTGAAACTTTTGGCCGATCCGCATGTGAAATCACATCGCTGTGATTACCTCCCCTATGATGGATCAGACCGCTCGACCGCCAGCCCCCAGGAGCCGACCGATGGACGCCGCCAACGCCCTGAACGCTCAGCCCGCCGACCGGTCCCAGGACCAGGGCCCGGCGGAGCGCCTGTCCGAGCGCGACCGCGACATCCTCGCGTTCGAGCGGCAGTGGTGGAAGTACGCCGGCGCCAAGGAGCAGGCGGTCCGCGACAAGTTCGACATGTCCTCGACCCGGTACTACCAGGTGCTCAACGCGCTCATCGACCGCCCGGAGGCGCTCGCCTTCGACCCGCTGCTGGTCCGCCGGCTGCGTCGGCTGCGGGCCGCCCGGCAGCGTGCCCGCTCGGCTCGCCGTCTCGGCTTCGAGGTCTAGGTGAGCCGTTCGCGGCGGCGGTACGACGAGCGGGGGATCGCGCTGCCCACGGTGGCGGCCCTCGGCAGCGCGGCGGCCGTGCTGGTGGCCGGCGGCGCCTTCGTGGCCACCGCCGGAGGCGCCCCCGCGGCTCCTCCGGCCACAGTCCCGGCCGCCACCCCGGCCCGGCACGTCACGCTGCCTCCGGAGCCCGCGACGGTGGCGCCGAAGCCGGTGCTGAAGAAGAAGCACCGCACCCCCGACGTACGCCGCGGGCACACCTACGTCGAGGTGTACAACAACTCCGGCATCACCGGGCTGGCCGGCCGCACCGCCAAGAGGATCGCCGACGCGGGCTGGCAGGTGGTCGGGTCGGACAACTGGTACGGCACCATCCCGTCCAGCACCGTCTACTACCCGTCCCGGCTGCACGCCGAGGCGAAGCTGCTGGCCAAGGACCTCGGCATCCACCGGCTGCACCCGGCGATCTCGCCGATGAAGTTCGACCGGCTCACGGTCATCCTCACCTCCGGATAGCCACCGCTGACCGACTTGTCAGACGGGTGACCGGTCATAGGCGGCCGTCCGCCTGACAACTCGGCTCTGGTTGGGTGAGGGTATGGAGCTCAGTGCGCTCGCCCGGCAGAGGTACGACGCGGTGCTGGCTGCCGCGGGCCGCGTGGTGGTCGGCCTGGACTACGACGGCACACTCTCCCCGATCGTGGCCGACCCGGCGGCGGCGGTGATCCATCCGGACGCCCCGGACGTGCTCGTCGGGCTCGCCGCGCAGGTGCGCGCCGTCGTCGTCATCACCGGCCGGCCGGCCGCGCAGGCCGTCGCGCTCGGTGGGCTGGATGCGGTCGCGGACCGGCTGTCTTCCGCCTCGCTGCTGCTGGTGCTCGGCCAGTACGGCCACGAGCGCTGGGACTCCGCCACTCGAAGGGTCACCTCGCCTCCGCCACCGGAGGGGCTCGCCGCGCTGGCTGCCGAGCTGCCGTCCCTGCTGGCCGCCCACGACGCCGGAGCGGCCTTCGTCGAGGACAAGGGCCTCGCCCTCGCCGTACACACCCGGCGGCTGCCGGACGCCCAGGCCGCCTTCGAGCGGTTGCGGCCGGTGCTCGCCGAGGCGGCCGACCGGCACGGTCTGCACCTGGAGCCGGGTCGGATGGTGCTCGAGCTGCGGACGCCCGGGATGAACAAGGGCGATGCGCTACGCGCGGTCGCGGCCGAGCTGGACGCCGGGGCGCTGGTTTTCGCGGGCGACGACCTGGGGGACGTCGAGGCGTTTCTTGCGGTCGCCGCCCTGCGTGACACCGGCCCTCAGGGGCAGGGCGAGGCGGTGCCTTCCGGGGATGGCGGGACCAGCCTGCCGGGGGGTGGGGGGACTGGGCTTTCGGGGGATGGCGGGATCGGCCTGCCGGGGCTGCTGATCTGCTCGGGCTCAGAAGAGCAGACCGCGCTCGTCGAGCTGGCCGATCTCGTGGTGAACGGCCCCGAGGGCGTGCTCGCCTTCCTCCGCCAGCTCACCGCCGACCTCCCCCGTTGAGCCGGCGCTCGTGCGTGTTGAGTGGTCACTCGTGCGGTGTTGAGTGGTCACTCGCGCGGTGTTGAGTGGTCACTCGCGCGGTGTTGAGTGGTCACTCGCGCGGTGTTCAGTGGTCACTCGTGTCGACATGGGGTATGACGAACAGACCGGCACGTCACAGGTAGCCGCCGTCCTCCAGCCCGGCCAGCCGCTCGAACGGGTTGTGCAGGAACGGGTTCCGGCAGCGAAGGTAGGACCAGCCCATCGCCGCGACATACAACCCGATCATCGGTAGCCCGAGACAGGCGACGTACTGGTTCGCGTGCCGCTCCTCGTGGCGCAGCGTCCGAGGCCGAGACACCAGCCATGTGCGGGACGAGGCGGTGATGATGACGTTGCCGACCGTGAACGCGCTGGCGATGGGGAAGCTGATCCGGTAGCCCGTTGCCAGCCACAGCCCGCGCGGCCCGGGGGCGATCTGAGCCCGGCCGACAGCGGCGATGCCCAGGCCCACCAACGTCGAGCCGTTCACCAGGTTGAGCACCCGACGCGCCTGCCACCACTGCATGGGTCCATCATCACCGACGGCGCGAGCGCCGGTTGAACTCTGCGCGAGCGCCGGGCATGAGCCGACTGAACCCACTGCGGCGGCGCGGAGCATGAGCCGGCTGGCGACATAGGAGAGTTGCTGTCGCTCTTTGCCCGCAGATCTCCTACGTCGACGTGGACGTCAACGGGTCCGCGTCTCGGATGGCGGACGAGCAGTGCGTATTTTGAGACGGTTGCGTAGCGTAGGGCCTGCTCATCGAGAGGGGCAGAGGGAAACGGCCCGTAGAAGCCCCGGCAACCCGGCCATGGTCCGGTGCAACGCCAGCGCAAGCCGCCCGGCAAGCGCAGGCGCGCAGCGCACGACCAGGCCCACGGTGCCAAGTCCGTCCCACGCCGAGAGCCGGCGGGGAAAGATGAGAAGGAGGCCTCCTTGAGCACGTCACTCATCGACCAGCCCAGGGTTCGGGAAGGGGCCTTCGGCAACGCCACCGGACTCGTCTGCCGCGAGTGCGGCGCGACTGCCGCGCTCGGCCCGTTCTACGCCTGTCCGGAGTGCTTCGGCCCGCTGCAGGTCGGCTACGACTTCCCGCAGATCACCAGGGAGCGCATCGAGCACGGCCCGAAGAACATCTGGCGCTACCGCGAGCTGCTGCCAGTGCCGCACGACATCACAAGCAGCCCCAACACCGAGCCCGGGTTCACCCGGCTGATCCGGGCCCACAACCTCGGCCGCGAGCTCGGCATCAAGAAGCTGTGGGTCAAGGACGACTCCGGAAATCCCACGCACTCCTTCAAAGACCGCGTCGTCGCCGTCGCGCTGAGCGCGGCCCGCGAGCTCGGCATGACGGTGTTCGCCTGCCCCTCGACCGGCAACCTCGCCAACGCCGTGGCCGCGGCCGGCGCCCGCGCCGGCATCAAGACGGTGGTGCTGATCCCGCACGACCTGGAGCGCCCGAAGGTGCTCACCACCGCTGTGTACGGCGGGACGCTGATCGCGGTGAAGGGCAACTACGACGACGTGAACCGCTTGGCCAGTGAAATCGCCGGCGAGGAGGAGGGCTGGGCATTCGTCAACGTCAACGTGCGCCCGTACTACTCCGAAGGCTCCAAGACCCTCGGCTTTGAGGTCGCCGAGCAGCTCGGCTGGAAGCTCCCGGAGCAGGTGGTGATCCCGGTCGCCTCGGGGTCGCAGCTCACCAAGGTGGACAAGGGGTTCGGCGAGCTGACCCAGCTCGGGCTCGTGGAGCCCGCGCCGTACAAGATCTTCGGCGCGCAGGCCGAGGGCTGCTCGCCGGTGGCCACCGCCTTCAAGCAGGGGTACGACGTGGTGCGGCCGGTGCGTCCGGACACCATCGCCAAGTCCCTGGCGATCGGCAACCCCGCCGACGGGCCGTACGTGCTCGATGTCGCACGCCGCACCGGCGGCGCGGTGGAGCACGTCACCGACGAGGAGATCCGCGACGGCATCACGCTGCTGGCCCGCACCGAGGGCGTGTTCGCCGAGACTGCGGGCGGCGTGACGGTGGCCACGCTGAAGAAGCTCGTCGAGACCGGCCAGCTCGACCCGGACAAGGAGACCGTGGTGTTCAACACCGGAGACGGTCTCAAGACCCTCGACGCTGTTGCGGGCAGGGTGGGGCCGGCCGCTACCATCGAACCGACCTACGCCGCCTTCACCGAGACGGGCCTTGCCCGGTGACGGCCCCGACAGCGAAGGAGCCCGTGCCCATGACCGGTGGTCCCGTCCGAGTCCGGATCCCGACGATCCTGCGTACCTACACCGGAGGCGAGTCCGAGGTGGGCGCCGAGGGGCAGACCCTCGGGCAGGTCCTCGACGACCTGGACGCGAGCTACCCCGGCATCAAGGGCCGGATCCTCGACGACCAGGGCTCGCTGCGCCGTTTCGTCAACGTGTATGTCGGAAACGACGACGTGCGCTTCCTGGACGCGCTGGAGACCAGGGTGGAAGCGGGCGCGCAGGTGTCGGTGATCCCGGCAGTCGCCGGCGGCTGACTCCGCCTTACCCCGCGCCGCGCAGCAGCGACTCCGCGCGCGCCAGGTCGGCGAGGACGTCGGCGGCCGGCCGCTCCTCGTGCAGCAGCCCGACCCCCTGCCCGGCGTACAGGTAGGCGGTGTCGTAGTCCCCCACCTTGATCGCGTCTCGCAGCTCGGCTGCCGCGGCGTCGTCGGTGCCGAGCTCCTCGAGCCGGTCCACCCACCTGTCGAAGTAGGCGTTGTGCACCGCGCGCCCGCCGTACTCTGCGGGCCAGCCGGCCCGCTGCGCCACGTCGAAGACCCGGCCATAGGCCGTGCCCGCGCTGCCCGTGGCGATCAGCCGATCGCGTGCGGCCGGCGTGTTGGCTGCCTCCGGGCAGGCCAGGAACGCCGTGCCCACCCAGGCGCCGGCCGCGCCGGCGGCGAGCGCCGCGGCCAGCCCCCGCGGCGTGCCGATCCCGCCCGCTGCAAGCACCGGCACGTCCACCGCGTCCAGCACGTCCGACAGCAGCGGCAGCGTGCCGACGTCGTTGCGGCCGTGGCCGCCCGCCTCCGCGCCGCGGGCGACGAGGAAGTCCACCTCGGCGCGCTCGGCGCGCAGTGCCTCCTCGAGGTTGCCGGCCTGGGTGGTGACGGCGATGCCGGCCTCGTGCAGCGCGGGCAGGTACGTCTCGAACGGCCCATAGCTCACCGACACCAGCGCCGGCCCCGCGTCCAGCACCGCCGCCAGCTGGTCGGGGTTCTTCTCCAGGGCCCAGGCCATCAGCCCGATGCCGTACGGCCGCCCGGCGCTGGCCGCCAGCTCGGCCTGCTCGGCGATCCACTCCGGGGTCCGACCGCTGCCGACGCCGACCATGCCCAGCCCGCCGGCCGCCGACACCGCCGCGGCCAGCGCGCCCCCGGCGGGGCCGGCCATCGGCGCGCTCACCACCGGCACGGACAGGTCGAAGCGTTCGGTCAGCCAGGTCTGGATCGCCATGCGTCCACTGTGCCACCAGCCGCCGCCGGGTCCGGCCTCCGGCGCAGCGGTCAGGGCGTGGCCCGCTGCGGCTCGGGTACGTCGGAGGCAGGGGCCCGGTCCACGGCCCGGCCGACCACGGCCACCGCGACCGCGGTGACCGCCACGATCACCGCGGCCACGACCAGGGCCGTGCTGCTGCCGTCGACGAAGGCCCGCTCCGCGGTCGCTACTACGTGCTGGGCGGCCGGACCGAGCCGGTCCAGCTGTCCGGACTGGGTGAACGCGATGGAGGACTGGATGTGCTGGCCCGCCGGGGCCGGCAGCCCGTGCACCAGCGACGCCGTACCGCTTCGGTAGCCGGAGTCCAGCGCGCTCCCGAGGATCGCGATGCCCAGGGCGCTGCCGAGCTCGCGGGAGGTGTCGTTGACCGCGGAGGCCACGCCCTGCTTGGCCTCGGGCAGCGACTCGGTGATCGCCGTGGTGGCCGGCGTGCCGGCCAGCCCCATTCCCGCGGCGAAGATCACCAGCCCGACGGCGAGCACCCAGTAGCTCAGATCGACCGTCACCCGGGAGATCACCAGCAGCCCGGCGGTGGTGAGCAGCAGCCCGAAGGGCGCGACCCGGCCGAAGCCGATGCGGCGGGCCAGCCGGGGAGCGTTGCGGGCCAGCGGGATCAGCACCACCGGCAGGGGCAGCAGCGCGAGCGCGGCGCGCAGCGGCGAGAAGCCGACCACGAACTGCAGGTACTGCAGGACGATGAAGAACAGCCCGAACGAGGCGAAGAACTGCACCATCACGGTCAGGCTGCCGGCACTGAACCCTGGGACCCGGAACAGCCGGGGGTCGAGCATCGGGTCGGCGGTGCGTTGCTCCCACCACGCCAGCGCGGCGCCGGCCAGCACGCCGACCACCAGCCCGGCGACGGTGAGCGGGTCGGCCCAACCGCGGCTCGGCCCCTCGATGATCCCGAAGACGACAAAGGTGACCGCGACCAGGGACAGCGCGGCACCGACGGTGTCGAGGCGGGAGGGGTGCGCGTCGACCGAGCCGGGAACCACGGCCGCCGTACCCACCAGCGCCAGCACCGCCAGCACCACGTTGAGCCCGAAGAACGAGTTCCAGCTGAAGAACTCCAGCAGGATGCCGGTGCCGAACAGCCCGATCACCGCGCCTCCGCCGGCGACGCCGACCCAGACGCCGACCGCACGGGGGCGCTCCTCGGGGGAGAACGAGGTGGTGATCACCGACAGCGTGGTGGGCATGATGGCCGCGGCCCCGACCCCCATCAGCGCCCGCAGCGCGATCAGCAGGCTCGGGTCGGTGGTGGTCATCGCCAGCCCGGCCGCGGAGCCGAACACCGCCAGCCCGGCCATCAGCAGGCCCTTGCGGCCGAACCGGTCGCCCACCGCGCCCGCGAACATCAGCAGCCCGGCGAACACGACGGTGTAGGCGTCCACGATCCAGGTCAGCTGGGTCTGGGTCGCGCCGGTGTCGCGGGCCAGGTCGGGCAGCGCGACGTTCAGCCCGCTCACCGCCGACACCACGGTCATCAGCGACAGCGCGATGACCGGCAGCACTCCGCGTCTGCTCATGACGCCTCCTCAATTCCACGATCGTGGAAAGTGTTATTCTTCGGACGTGGAAATGTCAACCCGGTCCAGGGGTCGCCGCCCGGCCGGCAGCGGCACCCGGGAGGCGATCGAGAAGGTCGCCCGCCGGCAGTTCGCGGAGCGGGGCTACCCGGGTACGACGATGCGTGGGATCGCGCAGCAGGCCGGGGTGGACCCCCGTCTCGTCGGCCACTTCTTCGGCTCCAAGCAGCAGCTGTTCCTGGCCGTCGTCGAGCTGCCCTTCGACCCCGAGGAGGTCTTCGACCAGCTGCTCGGCCCGGGCGCGGTCGACGTCGGGACGCGACTGGCCGGCTTCGTGCTCGGCATGCTGGAGGACCCCCGCGCCCGCAACGTCCTGACCGGGGTGATCCGGGCTGCCGCCTCGGAGGCGCCGGCCGCCGAGATGGTCCGGGAGATGATCACCAGCCGGCTGCTGCTCCCGCTGGCCCGGAGGGTGGGCGGCACCGACCCCGAGCTGCGGGCGGCCCTGCTCGGGTCGCAGATCGTCGGGCTGACCTTCGTCCGGCACGTGGTCGGGGTGCACCCGCTGGCGCAGGCCGACCGCGACCGGCTGGTCGCCGCGATCGCGCCCGTGCTGGACCACTACCTGACCGGCCCGCTGCCCGGCGCCCCGTGAGAGGCTGCCGTGGTGTCCGACGTACTGCTGGTGACCTGTGCCGCGCTGCCGGACGGCGAGGACGGCGGCGCCCTGCTGCTCGAGGCGCTCGCCGCTCGCGGCGTGGGTGCCCGCTGGGTGGCCTGGGACGACCCGCACGTGGCCTGGGCCGAGGCGCCGCTGGTCGCGGTGCGCAGCCCGTGGGACTACGTGGGCCGGCTGGGGGAGTTCCTGGCCTGGGCGCACAAGGTAGGGTCCGCGACCCGGCTGGTGAACCCCGCCCCGGTGCTGGAGTGGAACACCGACAAGGCTTACCTGCTCGACCTGGCTGCCGCCGGCCTGCCGGTGGTCCCCACCCGGACCGCGCGCACTCCCGAGGAGCTCGAGCAGGCGGTCGGGCTGTGGGGCACCACGGTCGTCAAGCCGCGGGTCGGGGCGAGCGGCCAGGGGGTCGCGGTCGCCGAGATCGGGGCGCCGCTGCCGGCGCCCGAGCCCGGCCCCTGGGTAGTGCAGCCGCTGGTCCGCTCGATCCTCGACGAGGGTGAGACCTCGGTGTTCGTGCTCGGCGGCGAGGTCCGGTCCGCCGTCCGCAAGCTGCCCGGTGCGGGCGAGATCCGGGTGCACGAGGAGTACGGCGGACGCACGGTGCCCGTGCCGGTCGGCTCGGCGGAGGCGGGGCTCGCGGGGCGGGTCGTGCAGGCCGCCGAGCGACTGCTCGAGGCCGAGCTGCCCTACGCACGGGTGGACCTGATGACCTGGGAAGGCTCGCTGGTGGTGGGCGAGCTGGAGGTCACCGAGCCGGGGCTGTACCTCGACGTGCTCCCCGGCAACGCCGACGCGTTCGCTGAGACCGTCGCCGGCCTGCTGGGCTGACCCTGATCGAAGAAACGGCTTCAGGCAGCGAAGGGGCCGGAGGAGCGTTGCTCCTCCGGCCGAAACCCCGTCGCACCCACGAGGTTTCCTCAGACTAGAACCGGCCCCGGAGTCGGTCAACGGTGCCGGAGCGGCCGCTCGGGACAGGTCTAGACCTTCCGGTCCCAGCGGGTTCTCGCGGGTCTCGGCGACGCGGCGCCTGGCTTGCACTCGGCAGGTACGAGTGCTAAGAATTTGGTTAGCACTCTCATGACGAGAGTGACAGTCCGAGTCGGGGGACGACGCGGGCTGGTGCGGACCGAGAAGACGAGGTCCCCAAGCGCCGGCGGGAAGGGTCTGCCGGGCCGAGCAGGGGCCATCCGTCGCGGGCGTCGTCTCGGACCATTCCATCTTCTACGCGTGAGGAATCGTAGGAGTTATGCCAAAGCTTATTGCTTTCAACGAGGAGGCCCGGCGCGGCCTCGAGCGGGGCATGAACACCCTCGCCGACGCCGTCAAGGTCACGCTCGGCCCCAAGGGCCGCAACGTGGTCCTCGAGAAGAA
>DASSKA010000055.1:0-24708 GCA_035690905.1 Nocardioidaceae bacterium
GTCAACCGCCATGGATTGGCGCCACCGCTCTGCGTGCCTCGACGAGGACCCGGAGCTGTTCTTCCCGATCGGCAACACCGGTCCGGCCATCCTCCAGATCGAGGAGGCCAAACAGGTGTGCCGGCGCTGCGAGGTGCGCGAGCAGTGCCTCGCCTGGGCGCTCGAAGCGGGTCAGGACCACGGCGTCTGGGGCGGCATGAGCGAGGACGAGCGCCGCGCCCTCAAGCGCCGCAACGCCCGCGCCAAGGTACGCACCACGGCCTAGCGGCACCTCGCCTCCACCCCGGCTCCGCTCAGCGCAGCGGAAGGTCCAGGGTGACCCGCGTGCCCGTCCCCGGCGCCGGACCGATCTCGAAGGTCCCCTCGAGCTCCGACTCGACGAGTGTGCGGACGATGGACAGCCCCAGGCTCCCCCCGTCCGCGTCGAAGTCGGCCGGCAGTCCGTGCCCGTCGTCCGCGACCACCACGTGCAGCCGGCCCACCAGCCGGGTGGCGCCCACCACGACCTGCCCGGACCGGCCGTTGAACCCGTGCTCGACGGCGTTCTGCAGCACCTCGGTGAGCACCATGGCCAGCGGGGTGGCCACCTCCGCCGCCAGGGTCCCGAAGCTGCCCGACCTCGTGCACCGCACCCGCCCGCCGCGTGAGCTCACGTCGGCGACCATCACGAGCAACCGGTCGACCACCGCGTCGAAGTCGACCCGCTCGTCGAAGGCCTGGCTGAGCGTCTCGTGCACGATGGCGATCGACCCCACCCGTCGTACGGCCTCCTCCAGCGCCTCACGGCCCTCCTCGGTGCCGATCCGACGGGCCTGCAGTCGCAGCAGGGCGGCCACCGTCTGCAGGTTGTTCTTCACCCGGTGGTGGATCTCCCGGATGGTGGCCTCCTTGGTGACCAGCTCCCGGTCCCGGCTGCGCAGGTCGGTGACGTCGCGGAGCAGCACCAGCGCGCCGAGGTGCTCGCCGGTGGGCCGCAGCGGGATGGAACGCAGGATCAGCACCGCCTCCTGCGTGCCGATCTCGGTGTCCTTGGGCAGCCGGCCGCTCAGCACCGCGCTGAGCGTCTCCTCGTCCGGACGCCGGTCCGGCGGCACCAGCTCCCGGGTGACGTCGGCGAGGCAGAGCCCGGCGAGGTCGGTGGAGAGTCCCAGCCGGCGATACACCGACAGCGCGTTCGGGCTGGCGTAGGTGACCTTTCCGGTGGCGTCGATGCGCAGGAAGCCGTCTCCGACGCGTGGCGAGTCGGCGTGGTCGGAGCGCTGCCCGGGGAACGGGAAGAAGCCGTTGCTGATCATCTGGGTCAGGTCGGTGGCCGACTGCAGGTAGGCCAGCTCCAGCCGGCTGGGGGTGCGCACCCCCAGCAGGTTGGTGTTGCGGGCGATCACCGCGATCACCCGGTCTCCGCGGCGCACCGGGATCGCCTCCACGCGCACCGGGATGTCATCGCGCCACTCCGGGTCGCCCTCGCGGGCCACCCGCTGGTGCTCGTAGGCGGAGTCCAGCAGCGGCTTGCTGCCGACCGGCGTGAACGCGCCGACCAGGTCGTCGACGTACGCCGTCGGGCCGGTGGTCGGCCGCATCTGCGCGCCCGCCCAGTAGCCGGACCCCTCCCGGTCGGGCAGCCACAGCACCAGATCGGCGAAGGACAGGTCGGCGATGATCTGCCAGTCCGCGAGCAGCAGGTGCAGCCACGCCAGGTCCGGCCCGTCCAGCCGGGTGTGGGCGCGCGCCACGTCGTTGAGCGAAGGCACCCGGTCAGCCTAGGGCGTGGCACCCGGTCCCCCGGTCCAGTGGCAGGATATGGGTTCATGGAGTCGACGTTCTGGGACCGCGTGGAGCAAAGCGGTCATCGGGTCCCGGACGACCGGCCACTGGGCGAGCTCACCACCGAGCTGACCGCCATGCTCGGGGATCCGGATCCCGAGCGCCGCGACAGGATCGCCTACACCACGCTGGCGGCCTGGGTGTCCACGGGCGTGTACGACGACCTGCTGCAGGGCCTCGGAGACGGCATGGTCAGCGGCCTCGCGGTCGGGCTGGGCGAGTCCGGCACCGACACGGTCTTCCGGCGCAGCTTCTCCGCGCTGATCCTCGGCGAGTGCCTGGACCGCGACAACACCCGGCACCTGGTGCCGGCCGACACGGTACTCGGCTGGGGGGACCGGCTGGCCGGCTGGTACCTCCGCGAGAACGACCTGCGCGGCTACGTGCCCGGCAAGGGCTGGGCGCACGCGGCGGCGCACGGTGCGGACGCGCTCGGCGCGCTCGCCGGCTCCGAGGCGATGGGCGGGCCCGAGCTCGCGGTGCTGCTCGACGTGGTTCTCGAGCGGCTGCTCGGCACGGCCGGGGTCCCGCTGCTGTACGACGAGCACGACCGGCTCGCGCTGGCCACCATGAGGCTGCTCGGCCGGGACCTGGTCGGCACCGATGTGCTGGAGAGCTGGGTGCACCGGCTCGGTGAGGCGGCCGGCCCGGCGCACGTCACCGAGGCGGAGCCGCTCCCCGCGTCGTACAACGTCCAGGGCTTCCTGCGGGCGCTGCACCTGCATCTAGCGCTCGGCCCCATGCCACCGGCCTGCCGCTCCGACCTGCTGCTGGCGGTGATCGGCGAGCTCAAGCGCAGCAACCCGCACTACCTGGGACCGCGTGGCTGACCCTGCCGGCCCGGCCGATTGGCCGAAGCCACACCGCTCCTGAGACAATGGGGGCGCCTCGAGCCGCACCGGCCCGGGGCTCTGGTCGAGAAGGAGAGCACCATGGGGAAGACCGGTCGCAAGCGTCGCGCTCGCAAGAAGAAGAGCGCCAACCACGGCAAGCGCCCGAACGCGTAACCGAAGCCACCCTCCGCGCCGGCAGCGTCCGGCGCGGTGCCATGCCCGGGCGTACCGTCCGGGCTACTCGGTGTCGAAGGTCCGGGTCTCGGTGATCGTCACCTGCACTTGCCGGATGCTGAGCAGCACCCGCTCCCGCAAGCTCTCCGGGGCGTGCTCGGGGCAGGAGCGCGCCACCAGCGCCTTGACCTTGCGCTCGAGGTCGTACTTCTGCAGGCAAGGGGCGCACTCGTCGAGGTGGTGCTGGATCTCGGCGCAGTCGGCGCCCTCGAGCTCGTTGTCGATGAAGAAGAACATCCGCTCCAGGACCTCCGAACAGTCCTGGTCATGAGGCCGGCCGCAGCTCATCAGGAACCTCCCGGGCCGTCGTGTCCAGCGGGCGTCAGACCCCGGGTGCGCACGTAGTCCTCGAGCAGCTCGCGCAGCTGGCGCCGCCCTCGGTGCAGCCGCGACATCACCGTCCCGATCGGGGTGTCCATGATCTCGGCGATCTCCTTGTACGGGAAACCCTCGACGTCGGCGAGGTAGACCGCGAGCCGGAAGTCCTCCGGCAGCTGCTGCAGGGCGTCCTTGACGTCGCTGTCCGGGAGGTGGTCCAGGGCCTCGGTCTCGGCCGACTTCAGGCCGCTGGAGGTGTGCGACTCGGCGCGGTGCAGCTGCCAGTCCTCGATGTCCTCGCTCATCGACTGCTGCGGCTGCCGCTGCCGCTTGCGGTAGGAGTTGATGAACGTGTTGGTCAGGATCCGGTACAGCCACGCCTTCAGGTTGGTGCCCGGCTTGAACTGGTGGAACGCCGCGAACGCCTTGGCGAACGTCTCCTGGACCAGGTCCTCGGCGTCCTGCGGGTTGCGGGTCATCCGCATCGCCGCGGAGTACAGCTGGTCCAGGTAGGGCATCGCGTCCTGCTCGAAACGCGCGGACCGCTGCTCGTCCGTCTCCTGGTCGGGCCTCACGGCCTCGTCGTCGCGCGCCGCGTCGGGCCTCGTCCCGTCCTGGGCGAGCTCCTCACCGCGTTCTGAGTCTGTCATCGCCTGCCAGCCTACCGGCAGCCGACGACACGGCCCCACTCCCGGCAAGGGGTCGCAAGGACGTCCCGAGGACAGTGTGCCGAGCAACAGCCAGCCCTCCTCCACCACGCTTCGTGTGTCGATGCTTCGTGTGCTGATGCCGTGGCCAACGCGTCACCGCGCCATTCGATTCCCGACGACGTCGCGGACGATCCACTCCAGGGTGGCCTCCACGATGATCGTCAGCGCCTCCTGCTGGCTGATGTCCGCCCGCTTGCCGACCTTGAAGGCGTGGTCTGCTCCGGGGACGACGGTCAGCTCGTGGTCGGGCGGGAACTCCTCCGGACTCCCGAACGGGTCCCGTTCCCCCTGGACCACCAGCACGGGCACCTGCGCCGCCTCCAGCTCCGGCAGCCGGGACTTCTCCGGACGGCCGGGCGGGTGCAGCGGGAACGCCAGGGCCAGGCAGCCGGCCGCGCCGAGCTCCCGGTAGGTGCGCAGCGCGGTCCTCGCCCCCGCGCTGCGTCCGCCCACGACCAGCGGGGTGCGCACGCGCAGCCGGTCGGTGGCCGCGACCAGGCACTCGTCGAGCACCGCCGGGCGCGGGGCCAGCCTCTTGCCGGCAACCTTCCACGGTTGCTCGACCCGGATCACCGTCACCCCTTCCCGGGGCAGGTTCTCGGCCAGCGCCTCCAGGTCCGCGGAGTCGATACCACCGCCCGCGCCGTGGTTGAGCACCAGCGTCGCGACCGGGTGCCTCGACCGGTCCCGGTGCAGCCGTGCGTCGCCGTACGGCGTGGGGACCAGCTCGGTCACGGTCATGGCAGCTCACCCGTCTCGGGCTCCACCGGCTCGACCAGCTCGGCCCCGTTGTTCCTCACGTTGTTGACCCGGGTGGAGACCGGGTAGGCCTCCAACCGGCCGGGGGCGGCCGGCACGAGCAGCCCCCTTAGGTCGTCGGGGCTGGACACGGCCGGGTCCAGCCACGCGTCGTACCTCTCCCGCTCCACCAGCAGCGGCATCCGGTCGTGGATGCGGCCCAGCTGGTCTTCCGCGGTGGTGGTCAGCACCGTGCACGTCCACCGGAACCGCTCCGGGTCGTCGTCGGCACGAGCGGGGTCCCGCCAGATCTCGTACAGCCCGGCCATCGCCAGCACGCTGCCGTCGGCGGGGTGGATGAAGAACGGCTGCTTGAGCGGCCGGCCGGACTTGGTCTTCTGGCTGGTGGTGTACCACTCGTAGTACCCGTCCGCCGGGAGCAGGCAGCGCCGGGCGGCGAACGCGCGGCGGAAGGCGGGCTTCTCGGTGACGGTCTCCATCCGGGCGTTGATCATCCGATTACCGATGGCCGGGTCCTTGGCCCAGAACGGCACCAGCCCCCAGGTCAGCAGCCGCAGCTGGCGAGCCGCGGGCTGCGGCCCGGCGTCCTCGCCCTCGGCCGGGCGCTCCGGACGCTCGAGGACGGCGTACACGGTCTTGGTCGGGGCCACGTTGTAATCGGGGACCAGCGCCTCCTTGACCTGGTTCTCGTCGATCTGGAACTCCTCGACCAGGTCCTCGGGACGCCTGCTCGAGGCGTAGCGACCACACATGCTGCACAGGCTAGCGGCGGCCACCCACCGGTCGTGGCCAGCGGAGCGTCCCGCTGGGTCCGCGCGGCGGTCGTGCGGTCAGGACGCGCGGGCCAGGTCGTCCAGCAGCCGGCCGGCCGAGTCCGGCGAGGCGGGCAGTCCCTCGATCCAGAGCCGGGTGTCAGCGGCACCGAGGTCGAGGTCGGCCAGGAACTCGCGCAGCACCCTCACCGAGGTGCCGAGGTCGGCCGAGCGGGGCACCACGACGACCGCCTTGTCGGTCCCGACCCGGCCGATCGTTTCGCCACCGGAGAACACTGCCCGGATCGCCTCGGCAACCCGGACCAGGCGCAGCGCCCGCGTGAACGCGAGCTCCACCGCGGGCTGGGACGGCCGGAAGCGCAGCTCGACGACGACGAGCGCGTGGCTGGCCTGCACGCAGAGGTCGGTCTGCTCGGCGTCCCGATAGAGCTCGGCGAGCCGGGTGCGTACGTGCGCGAGGCTGGCCAGCCCGGTCAGCGGGTCCTCGCAGGAGAGCTGGTGGAGGTACTCGAGAGTGGCCTCGCTCCAGGCGACCGCCAGCTCATGGGTGGCGGCGAAGTCGGGGGAACCGGCGCCGAGCAGGTGGAAGGTCGCGCGTAGCCCGTCCAGTGCCTCTCCCAGGCTGGCACCGTCCCGGGCTACGTCGCGACCCACCACTGCGCAGGCCGCCAAGGCGTCCTTCCCCGACGCCAGAGCCTCCCCGACCGCCTCGAAGCGCCGCGGCAGAACCCGCCGCACCGCTTCGGGGATCTCCCGCTCAGGCGCCTGGTCCCCCAACGTGGTCCGTCGTCGCGCAAACGCCGTGAAGATCGGCATTCGCACCACACCTCCGTCCACGCCTGTCCACCGTGCCCCTGGCCGGGGCCGGCGGCCTACATGGAGGAGACGGGCCCGGTCCGGGGGCATGACGCGGTTCTTCGAGAAATTTCTGCGGACTGCTCAGGGACGGCCGGGAGCTGCCGAGGCAAAGATTTGTCGGACTCCCGACCTGACGGGCTGCGAGGTTCTACCGTTATGCCCAGGACGCGGCACCCTGCCGCGTTCTCGGGCCGCACCACCGTGAGCCGACATGACTGAGCTGCTCAGCGACACCGACACGCCCAGCGACGCCGAGCTGATCTCGCGCGTCCGCGGCGGAGACGTCGCTGCCTACGGTGAGCTCTTCTCCCGGCACGTGCAGGCGGCCACCCGGCTCGCACGCCAGCTGGTCCGCGGTCCCGACGCCGACGACCTGGTCTCGGACGCGTTCGCGAAGGTCCTCGGCGTCCTGCAGGCCGGCGGCGGGCCCGACGTGGCGTTCCGGGCCTACCTGCTCACCGCCGTGCGCCGCCTGCAGGTGGACCGCGTGCGCGCCGGGTCCCGGCTGCAGACCTCGGACGACATGAGTCAGTTCGACCCGGGCATCCCGTTCCAGGACACCGCGGTGTCCGGCTTCGAGAGCGGCGCCGCCGCCCGCGCCTTCGCCTCGCTGCCCGAGCGCTGGCAGCTGGTGCTCTGGCACCTGGAGGTCGAGGGCCAGAAGCCCGCCGACATCGCACCGCTGCTGGGCATGAGCCCGAACTCGGTGTCCGCGCTGGCCTACCGGGCCCGGGAGGGTCTGCGGCAGGCGTTCTTGACCATGCACCTGTCCGACATCTCCGAGGACTCCTGCCGCTGGGTCAACGAGCACCTGGGCGCCTACGTGCGGCACGGGCTGGCCAAGCGGGACGCGGCCAAGCTGGCGGACCACCTGCAGGAGTGCCGACGGTGCACGGCGATGTACCTCGAGCTCACCGAGGTGAACTCCGACCTGAAGGCCATCATCGCCCCGCTGCTGCTCGGCGCAGCGGCGACCGGCTACCTCGCCTCGACCGGCTCGGCCGGCACCGCAGGCGCGTTCGCTCTCCTCGGCCGGGTCCGGGACGTGATCATGGCCAACGCGGGTGTCGCCGGTGCCGGTGCGGCCGCAGCGGGCGTCGCCGCGGTCGCCACCACCGCCGTACTCCTCACCCAGGGCCACCCCGACGTCGTCATCGGTGCGGACCGGCCGATCGCGGCGACCACGCACCTCGCGCCCTCGGCCGGCTCCTCGGGCCCGTCGGCCCGATCCACCTCGGCCGGCGCCGGCACTCCGGTCAGCCCCGGCGGTACGACGCCTGCAGGGGCTCTCGCGGGGACTCTCGCGGAGACCCAGCCCGGCACCATCGCCTCGCCCACCGGCCTGGGTTCCGGCGCCACACCTGGCACCACACCCGGCGGCGGGACCGCCCCCGGCACCGGCTCGGCCACCACCGGTACCGGCCCTGGCGCTGCTTCCAACTCGCCCGGGGCACCCGCGACCAGCCCGGCCGGCCAGAAGTCCGGCAGCGCCACACCCACCTCCGGCGGCGCGCACACCTCACCGGGCAGCTCCAGCGACACCGGCGGCTCGTCCGGCACGCCGACCCCCTCGCCGACGCACCGGCCGACCTCGACTCCGACGGGCGGACCGACCACCGGCCCCACGGGCCCTGAGACGACCCCGCCGAGCACCGGTAGCACCACCGGAGACCCGACCACGTCGCCGGGCACGGGTGGCGACACCGGCGGTTCTAGCGGGGGCGACACCGGCGGTGGTACGACGCTGGTGTTCGACATGCCGACGTCATACTCCTCACCCGACGCGAGCGGCACCTTCCAAGTGCCCATCAGCCTCAGCGGACTCCCGAGCGACGCGCAGAACGTGACCTTCACACTTTCCACGGGTAGCAACCAGATCGGCCTGGGTCAGTTCACGGCACCGACCATCGTGTCCTTTGCAGAGGCCGCACCCATGTCGATTGCCAACAGCGCGGAGGTTGGTGCTGGCGCAGACTGTTCCTTGGATGCCAGTCACACAACGCTCTCCTGCTCCGGTATCACCGGCGGACAGATCGACACGTCGTTCCCCGTCACGCTAGAACCGCTCAGCGCGACGCCGGTCACGATCACCGTCTCTGGTGACGGCGTGCCAACCACCTCCCGGTCGACCACAATCACACCGCCGAGCGCTGACATCGCGCTCGGCGGAGTGGCGGTCACGAACGAGCCGAGCGACCCCGGGAACTACGTGATCGCCGGCAAGATCACCGGCGTTCCGGCCGGCTACTCCTATGCACTCCCAGCAGTCTCCGTCACCGGCACCGACACCGCCTTGACGACAGTGAGCAGCACGACGTGCGCTGCCCCGGACAGCGCCGGAGATTGTTCCTTCACCGTGGTGGTCGGCGCGGATCCCGCCGCCGACGGCACCCCTGTCACAGTCACTGTCGGCTCACTTCCCGGCTACATCGACGACACCACCCCGGGGCCCGACGGCCTCTCGAACAACGTCGCCACGGTGACCCTCGAAGCCGCAGTTCCCGGCCAGGCACTGCAGATGTCTCTGTCAAACTGGGCGCCGGCACAGGGCACAAACTGGACCGTCGTCGTCTCGGTGGCCGGCGCGCAGCCAGGAACGTTGACGTTTACGGTCAACGACACCAAGGCCGGATCGTCAGGTTCAGACAGCGTCTCTGACGGTTCTAGCGTCGGAGCGGTCACCATTGCGTCGATCACCCCTGGCGGCGACGGCGACAGTTGCCCCGCCGTTGCTGGGCCCACGGTGACCTGCAGCAACGCAGACGGCGATTTCACGGCCACGTTCGAGTTCAAGATCCCAGTGGGGCATGAGGACAGTGCAACGTTGACCGTCTCTGATGGCTCCCCCACGAGCGCCGACGCGCGGCTGAGTCCGACGGCGGACCAGGTCGGCTGACCAAGCCAGGATGTAGACCATGTTCTGCACGCCCGTACGGCGTCGCGTGCACCTTTACCGGTTTGGGCAGGAAGGCCATCCGCGGAGGGGCAGGCAGGCGGATCGCCGTGCAGAGCGGCGGACCGGGCGCAGAGTGGACGACCGGCACGCCCGGCGTGTCGCATGCGGATGGCTCCACTTTGTCGCGCCGCGAGCTGGGGAGCCTAGGCAGCCCTGTCCAGCGACAGGTAATTTCCAAACTGCTGCTCCTGCACCCTGAAGACAGCAGTTTGGAAATTATCTGGGTGCGCACGACGGTGAGCGGGCAACCGTTCCAGGGGTACGACGGACGGGGCCGGCGCACCGGACAAAGCCGGGGGCCGGCGCACCGGACAAGGCACAAAATGGAGACTGTGTTAGGTCCCACCGGCGTGTCGATGGACCACTTGCTCCATTTTGCCCGGAAGAGCGAGGCCGCTCCGGGGCAGTGGCAACAGCCCGCCGCGGCGCCAGGAAAAGTGGTTCACCTGCACAGCCCGGATGAAATACCATCACCGCACTGCGACGACGGAGACAAGTAGCCGCCGACCGGTGGAGCACAGAGAGCCGCCCGATGTGCTGAGAGGGCGGAGTCCACTCCGGCGACGAAGACACTCCCGAGCAGTGCAGCACCAACGAGGCCGTAAACAAAGCGGCGAAGGTGTGGTGGCACCGCGAAATCCCCGTCGCCCACACCTCCTGGGGCCACAACCAGGAGGTGAACATGCAACGCACCATGGCGGGCACGCTGCCCGCCCTCGAACCCGGCAGCCCGGTCACGATCCAGGGCTGGCTGCACCGACGCCGTACCCTCGCGTCGGTCACGTTCCTGATCGTCCGCGACCGGACCGGCCTTGCGCAGGTCGTCGTCAAGGACCCGGAGACGGTCCGCCAGACCCAGGAGTACGGCGAGGAGACGGTGCTCGAGATCGCCGCGACAGTGGTCGCCAACCCGGCCGCCCCCGCCGGGGTGGAGCTGGTCGACCCACACATCACCGCGCTGAGCGACCCCGCCGACACGCCCCCGGTGGAGCTGTGGCGGCCGACCATGACTGCGGGCCTTCCGACCCTGCTGGACAACGCGCCGGTCGCGCTGCGGCACCCGCGCAGCCGGGCAGTCTGGCAGCTGGCCTCGGCCAGCATGCACGGCTTCCGGAGCGCCCTCACCGACCTGGACTTCACCGAGATCGCCACCCCGAAGCTGGTGGGCACCAGCACCGAGTCGGGCGCGAACGTGTTCACCGTCGACTACTTCGGGCGCGACGCCTACCTCGCCCAGTCGCCGCAGCTGTACAAGCAGGTGCTGGTGGGCGTGTTCGAGCGGGTCTTCGAGGTCGGGCCGGTGTTCCGCGCCGAGCCGCACGACACCGTCCGGCACATCGCGGAGTACGTCTCCCTCGACGCCGAGCTCGGCTTCATCCGCGACCACCACGACGTGCTCGCGGTGGCGCGGGCGGCCGTCGGGGGCATGGTGGCCTCGATCCGGGCGCTGGCGCCGGAGGCGGTCGAGCTGCTCGACGTACACCTTCCGGAGGTGCCGGAGACCATCCCGGTGATCCACTTCGAGCAGGCGCTGGAGCTCGTCGGCGCGCCGGAGGGCGAGCCGGACCTCGCGCCTGCGCACGAGCGGGCGCTCAGCGCGTGGGCCGAGCAGGAGCACGGCAGCCAGTTCCTGGCCGTGGAGGGCTACCCGATGCGCAAGCGGCCGTTCTACACCCACCCGCAGCCGGGCGACGAGCGGTGGTCGAACTCGTTCGACGTGCTGTTCCGCGGACTCGAGCTGAGCACCGGAGGGCAGCGGCTGCATCGGTACGCCGACTACCGCGCGGCGCTGGCGGCGACCGGGCAGAGCGAGGAGCCGTACGACGGGTACCTGCAGGCGTTCCGGCATGGAATGCCCCCGCATGGGGGTTTCGCGATCGGGCTGGAGCGCTGGGTGGCCCGGCTGGTGGGGCTGGAGAACGTCCGCGAGGCGCGGCTGTTCCCGCGAGACCTGCACCGGCTGACGCCGTAGGACCCCCTGGCCGGGGCGGCATCGGGCGCGTGTGACGCCGACGCGGATCGGGTATGAATGGACCCATGACGCTCACCAGACTGTTCGCGCGCCCGATGCTCGCCTCGATGTTCATCGTGGGCGGCGTCAACGCCCTGCGGAACACCGAGATGATGGCCGAGCGGGCCAAGCCGGTCACCGACATGTTCGTCCCCTGGGCGAAGAAGGTCGCGCCCAGTGCACCGATCCCGACCGACGAGAAGACCTGGGTCCGGGTCAACGCCGGCGTGCACATCGGCGCCGGGCTGGCGCTGGCCACCGGCCGTGCCCCGCGGCTCTCCGCGCTGGTGCTGGCCGCGTCCCTGGTGCCGACCACGGCCGCCGGGCACCGGTTCTGGGAGCACGACGACCAGGGCATGCGGTCCAACCAGCAGACCCACTTCTTCAAGAACGTCTCGATGCTGGGCGGTCTGCTGATCGCCGCGGCCGACAACAACGGCAAGCCCAGCGTGGCTTGGCGCGCGAAGCACGGCGCGGGAACCGTCCGCAAGGAGGCCAAGCGCGCCCGCAAGCAGGCCAAGCGCGCCGTCAAGCACTGAGCACCCTCTACGCTCGGGTGCGATGACCAACCCGAGCGCACGCACACCAGATCCCTGGCCCGCACCGCGGGCGCAGGGGCCCGTGCAGGCCGAGGTACGCCTGCCCGGCTCCAAGTCGCTGACCAACCGGGCGCTCGTCCTCGCGGCCATCGCCGAGGGCGAAGGCGTGGTGCGTGCCGCGCTGCGCTCCCGCGACACCCTGCTGATGGCGCGCGCGCTCGAGGCCCTGGGCTGCAGCATCGACTCCACCGGCGAGGACTGGCGGGTCTCCCCCGGCCCGCTTACCGGACCGGCGAACGTGGACTGCGGGCTGGCAGGGACGGTGATGCGGTTCGTGCCCCCCGTCGCCGCGCTCGCCCGCGGGCCGGTCGCCTTCGACGGTGACCCGCATGCCCGCACCCGTCCGATGGACGAGGTGATCCGCGGGCTCCGGGGGCTCGGCGTGACCATCGAGGACGAGGACCGGGGACGGCTGCCGTTCACCGTGGACGGTCGCGGCTCGGTCCGCGGCGGCCAGGTCACCATCGACGCCTCGGCGTCCAGCCAGTTCGTGTCCGCGCTGCTGCTGGCCGGCGCGAGGTACGACGCAGGGGTGGACGTGCTCCACGACGGCAAGCCGGTGCCGTCGCTTCCGCACATCTCGATGACCGTGGCCGAGCTGCGCCGGCGCGGTGTCGAGGTCGACGACGCGGAGCCGAACCGGTGGCGTGTTCTCCCCGGACCAGTGAAGGCGGTCGACGTACTCGTCCAGCCGGACCTGTCCAACTCCGCACCGTTCCTGGCCGCCGGCGCGCTCAGCCGCGGCCGAGTCACGGTGCGCGACTGGCCGCGGGACACCACGCAGGCCGGTGACGCGCTGCGCGAGATCCTCGGTCTGATGGGCGCCACCGTCGAGCTCACCGACGCAGGGCTCACGGTCGGAGCCGACGGCCCGCTGCAGGGCATCGACCACGACCTGCACGACGTTGGCGAGCTCACCCCGGCGGTCGCCGCGCTGTGCGCGCTGGCCGAGTCGCCGTCGAGGCTGCGCGGCATCGCGCACATCCGCGGCCACGAGACCGACCGGCTCGCCGCCCTCGCGCGCGAGCTCAACGCGCTCGGCGGCGACGCGGAGGAGACCGAGGACGGCCTGGTGATCCGGCCGAGCCCGTTGCACGGCGGGGTGTTCCACACCTACGCCGACCACAGGATGGCACACGCCGGGACCATCATCGGTCTGATGGTCGACGGCGTCGAGGTCGAGAACGTGGCGACCACGAGCAAAACGTTCCCGGGGTTCGCGCAGGCCTGGTCGGGGATGTTCTAGGTGCCGCCAGGCTTCGACTACGACGACCACGAGCGGTTCGACCGTCCTCGCCGGCACACCCGTCCGCGCACCAAGAACCGCCCCAGCTACGAGGACGCCGCGGTGGCGGTGGTGGTGACCGTGGACCGTGGCAGGTTCACCTGCTGGCTGGCCGACGAGGACGCGACGGTCACCGCCATGAAGTCGCGCCCGCTGGGCCGCAAGGGTGTGGTGGTCGGCGACCGGGTCCGGCTGGTCGGCGACGTCAACGGCACCGAAGGCGCCCTGGCCCGGATCGTCGAGGTCGAGGACCGGCGCACGGTGCTGCGACGTACCGCCGACGACACCGACCCCATCGAGCGGGTCATCGTCGCCAACGCCGACCAGCTGGTGGTGGTCACCGCGCTGGCTGACCCCGAGCCCCGGCCGCGGCTGCTGGACCGGGCGCTGGTGGCGGCGTACGACGCGGGGCTGAATCCCCTGCTCTGCTTGACGAAACCCGATCTCGCGGACCCGGAGAAGGTGCTCGCGACGTACCGCCCGCTCGGCGTCCCCTACGTGGTGGTGCAACGCGGACACGACCCGGTCGACCTGCGGGCGAAGCTGGCCGGGCGCACCAGCGTGCTGATCGGGCACAGCGGGGTCGGCAAGTCCACGCTGGTGAATGCGCTGGTGCCGGGCGCCGGCCGGGCCATCGGCCACGTCAACGAGGTCACCGGCCGCGGCCGGCACACGTCCACTTCCGCGCTGATGCTGCGGCTTCCGTCGTACGACGGGGGCGACGCCGGCTGGATCGTGGACACGCCCGGGATCCGCTCCTTCGGGCTGGCGCACGTCGACCCCGCTCGCCTCATCGACGCCTTCCCCGACCTCGCCGAGGCCACCGAGGACTGTCCGCGCGGCTGCACGCACTCCGGCTCCGAGCCGGAGTGCGGCCTGGACGAGGCGGCCGCAGCGGGGACCGTCGACCCGGACCGGGTCGGGTCGTTCCGGCGGCTGCTGGCCAGCCGAGAGCGCGCCGAGGACGACTAGCGGCTGGTGGCGGTCTGGCCCCAGACCGCCTCGGCTCCGGAGTGGCCGGTGAGCACGACGAGGGTGAGCACCGCGACCGCGGCGACCACCACGAGCGCGGCCAGGAGCGCGTCGGTCCCCGGCAGCCGGCTGCGCTGGGCGCCGCGGCCGCTGGCCAGCATCGTCGAGCCTGGCAGCGACCAGGCGGCCACCACGGTGACCACCGCGAACGGCACCAGCACCCAGGACAGCCAGGTGCCGAACATCCGGTGCGTGGAGACGAGGGCCGCGAGGTACGGCCGCGCGTGGACCAACGCCTGACCGCTGGACGTGGTGAGGAAGCCGAGGCCGACGCAGACCGCCGACGCGACGGCCGCCGGCCAGCGGGTCAGCCAGCGCCACCGCGGGAGGAGGGCGAACGCCAGCGCGACAAGCACGGTCAGCGGCACGAGGACCACGGTCGCGTGCAGCACCAGCGCATGCAGTGGGAGCCCGAGAACGGTCATTTTCCCCACCCTAGGCTCGCCACCACGCCCGAGTCGCCTGGAAACTACGGTTCTGGGCGTCTTCACCGCATCCTCTTGGCGGCCTCTCAGCATGCCTCCGGCAGCCCGCGACGGCCGGGGCATAGCCTGTGGGCCATGCCGACGAACTTCACCGACGACCTGCGGCTGGCGCACGTCCTTGCCGACGACGCCGACTCGATCACCACGGATCGGTTCAAGGCCCAGGACCTGCACGTGGTGAACAAGCCGGACCTGACCCCGGTCACCGACGCCGACGAGGCGGTCGAGGAGGGCATCCGCCGGACCCTGTCCCGCACCCGTTCTCGGGACGCGGTGACCGGTGAGGAGCAGGGCAGCAGCGGCTTCGGCCAGCGCCGCTGGGTCGTCGACCCGATCGACGGGACCAAGAACTTCGTCCGCGGCGTTCCGGTGTGGGCCACCCTGATCGCGCTGATGGTCGAGGAGGAAGTGGTCGTCGGCGTGGTGTCCGCTCCGCTGCTGAACCGGAGGTGGTGGGCGTCCAAGGGCGGCGGGTCGTGGACCGGCCGGTCGCTGCTGAACGCGACCGCCTGCCACGTCTCCGACGTCAGCCGCCTCGACGACGCGTCGCTGTCCTACTCCTCGCTGTCCGGCTGGGAGGAGCGCGGCCGGCTGGAGGACTTCCTGGCGTTGTCCCGGCGCTGCTGGCGGTCCCGGGCGTACGGCGACTTCTGGTCCTACGCGCTGCTCGCCGAAGGTGCAGTCGACGTGGTCGCCGAGCCTGAGCTGAAGCTGCACGACATGGCCGCGCTGGACGTCGTCGTCCGCGAGGCCGGCGGCATGTTCAGCTCCCTGGACGGCACCCCCGGCCCGTTCGGCGGCAACGCGCTGGCCACCAACGGCCGGCTGCACGAGCAGGCGCTGGCGTTCCTCGGCGCGCTCCCCGACGACGAGGACGATCCCGACGTGCCACGGCGCGGCCAGGGCTCGGTGCACGACCTGAGCGCCCGCCGGCGGACACCGCAGCCGGCGGCCGACCACGCCTCGGGCCCGGCCGACGAGCAGGACTGAGTCTCTACCGCCCGCCCGATTTGTTGACTAACCTCGTGCCACGACCCACTCGGGCCCTTTGGAGGTCTGATGCGCATCAACGACGTCCTCGCGGCGAAGGCAGTCAAAGGGGTGGTCACCATCGGCCCTGAGGCGACCATCCGGGACCTGCTCGCCCTGCTGGCCACCCACAACGTGGGCGCGGTCATCGTCAGCCAGGACGGTGGCAGCGTGGACGGGATCGTCTCCGAGCGCGACGTCGTGAGACGTCTCAACGAGGATGACTCCGTGCTGGACTCGCCGGTCTCGGCGATCATGACCACCGACGTGCACACCTGTGACGGCACCGAACCGGTGCTGCAGCTGATGAAGCTCATGACCGACCGCAGGGTCCGGCACGTCCCCGTGGTCACCGATGGCGCGCTGGCCGGGGTGGTGAGCATCGGCGACGTGGTGAAGAGCCGGATCAGCGAGCTCGAGTTCGAGCGCGACCAGCTCGACTCCTACGTGCACAGCGCGGGCAGCTGAGGCTACTGCGCGAGGTTCAGCTGCCAGGTCACGCCGTAGCGGTCCGCGACCCAGCAGAACTGCTTGCTGAAGCCGTAGTCGCCCAGCGGCATCAGCATGTTCCCGTCCTCGCCCAGGGCCGCCGACACCCGCTCGATCTCCTCCGACGACGAGCACTCGACCCACAGCGAGATGGCCGGGGTGAACGTGAACTGGTGCGCGGCCGCGCTGTCGATGGCCATCATCTGGTGCCCGCCGATCTCGAACACCGCGGTGCGCACGGTGCCTTCCGGGTCGTGCTCGCCGGGACCGTAGCGGTCCATGCTGACCACGCGGGCGTCGTCGAAGATCGAGCAGTACCAGCCGACGGCCTCCTCGGCTCTGCCGTGCACGTCGCCGCAGAACATCAGGAACGGAACCAGGGCCTCCACGATGCCCACGATGCCGGACCCTGGCCTCGTCGGGCAAGCACCCGTCGATGGCGGGCACATCCGATACCCCCGAGCATCTGAATCCTGCAACTGATGGGGGAGTCATGGGCCCCACGGCTTCGTCGGGGATCCCCGCGGCTAGAGTTGACGGCTCACCCCCGACCCCGAGAGAGGTGCGCCTTGCCGGAGAAGCCGGAGATCGATTTCCCCGAGGGTCCGCCGCCCGCCAGCCTGCAGGTCGAGGACATCACCGAGGGCGAGGGAGCCGAGGCCACCGAGGGCCGCACCGTTTCGGTCCACTACGTGGGGGTGGCGCACTCCAGCGGCGAGGAGTTCGACGCGTCGTACAACCGCGGTGAACCGCTCGCCTTCCGGCTCGGCGCCGGCCAGGTCATCAGCGGCTGGGACCAGGGCGTGCAGGGCATGAAGGTCGGCGGCCGGCGCCGGCTGGTGATCCCGCCGCACCTGGCATACGGCGACCGGGGCGCCGGCGGCGTGATCAAGCCCGGCGAGACGCTGATCTTCGTGGTGGACCTGATCGACGTGCGCTGACAGGCAGCAAATCGGCGGGCCGAGAGGCGGCTCAGCCGACTCGCGCCTCGGCACCACCGACGGTCACCACGTCACCCTTCACCAGCTGCCGTCCGCGCCGAGTCTCGACCACAGCGTTGACGGTCACCTCGCCACGGGCGAGCACCGGCTTGGCGTCCGACCCGGAGTCGACCAGGTCGGCGAGCTTGAGGAACTGACCGAGCCGGATCGACTCGTCTCGGATGGGTACGTCACGCATGCGCCCATCGTGCCGCACCGCCAGTCGCGGCCGGCACTCAGTGCAGCAGCGTGCTCGCGGCGTGGATGACCACGCCGACCAGGCCACCCACCACGGTGCCGTTGATCCGAATGAACTGCAGGTCGCGGCCGACGTGCAGCTCGATGCGGCGGGAGGCCTCCTTGCCGTCCCAGCGGTCGATGGTGTGGGTGATCACGGCGGTCAGCTCGTCGCCGTACCTGCTCACGGCGAAGACCGCGAGGTCGGCGACGTACCCGTCCAGCCGCTCGCGCAGCCGCTCGTCCTCGCGCAGCCGCTGCCCGAACCCGTGCAGCTCCTCCAGGCCCCGCCGCCGTAGATACCCCTCGGGGTCCTCCAGCGTCTCCACCACCGCGCGGCGCACCGCGTTCCACAGCGACGTCGCGGTCGCCACCACCTGCGGCTGGCTGAGCACCCGGTTCTTCAGGCCTTCCGCGCGCTCCTGCGTCTCCGGGTCGTGCAGCAGGTCATGGGCGAGCTCGGCGAGCAGCCGGTCGAACGCCAGCCGCACGTCGTGGTACGGGTCGTCGCGGATGTCCTCGACCCAGGCGACCGCCTCGATGTGCAGCCGCCGGGTGACCCGGTCGTTGAGCATCTGCGGTGACCACCACGGGGCCCGCTCGGCGACCAGCTCGGCGAAGGTGCGCTCGTTCTCCAGCAGCCAGCGGTGCGCCTCGGCGAGGGCGAGGTCGACCAGCCCGTGGTGCGCGCGATCGCGCACCACCTCCTCGAGGATGCTGCCCGCCATCGGGCTGACCGGCTCGGCGAGCAGGCGAGGCAGCAGCGTCTCGCGCACGAGGTCGGCCATGTCCTCGTCCTTGATCCGGGTCAGCGCGATGGCCAGCAGGCTCGCGCCCTCGTCCACCAGCCAGCGGGCCCGAGAGGGGGTGGCCAGCCACTCCCCCACGCGCTCGGACACCCGGGCGACCCGTACCCGGTCCCGGATCACCTGCTCGTGCAGGAAGTTCTCGCCGACGAACTCCTGCAGGCTGCGCCCCAGCATGTCCTTGCGACGCGGGATCAGCGCGGTGTGCGGGATCGGCAGGCCCAGCGGGCGCTTGAACAGCGCGGTGACCGCGAACCAGTCCGCGATCGCACCGACCATGGACGCCTCCGCGCCGGCGTTCACGTAGCCGAGGAAGCCGCCGTCGCCGAACGTGACGGCGTAGACCGCGGCGGCCAGCAGCAGCAGGCACAAGGCGACGGTGCGCATCCGGCGCAGGCCGCGTCGGCGCTGCTCGTCGAGCTCCGGGTCGGGCACGACCATCGAGATCGTCATCGCCTGTGAACGTACACGACGCGGCGCAGGCGAACGCTCAGCCGCCGCGGCCCCAGTTGCCGACGATGGCCGCCGCCGGCGGGATCACGGCGGCGACCACGCTCATCACCACGGCGGCGGTCGTGGAGTAGAACCGGACCACGTTCCAGGCCAACAGGATGAGCACGACGCACGCACCCATCAGCCAGAAGTACGCGGTCTTGCGGCTCACGCCGTCGACGCTACCCGCGCCCCGGGATCAGAGACCGGGCACCGGGCTAGTGTCGAGACATGGCCAATCGAAGCACCCCACCGTTCCGAGCCGACCACGTGGGCAGCCTGCTGCGCCCGCCAGAGCTGCTCCGGGCGCGTGCCGACCATGCCGCTGGCGCCATCGACGACACGGGTCTGCGCGCCGCCGAGGACTCGGCGATCCGCGACGTCGTGCGCATGCAGGAGGAGGTCGGCCTGCAGACCCGCACCGACGGAGAGTTCCGGCGCACGTCGTGGCACATGGACTTCATCTACCGGCTGCGGGGCATCTCGCGGACCGACGAGCGGATCCAGGTGCACTTCCGCAACGCGGACGGCGACCTGGAGTTCACGTCCGCCGCGCTGCGGGTCGCCGGGGAGGTGGGGCTGGACCCCGACGACACCCCGATCTTCGGGAAGGACTTCGAGTTCCTGCGGTCGGTCGCGACCAGCGGCACCCCGAAGCTGACCATCCCGTCGCCGAGCATGGTGCACTACCGCGGCGGCCGGGCGGCCATCGATCCGGCCGTCTACCCCGATGAGGAAGAGTTCTGGGCAGACCTGTCCGCGGCCTACGCCCAGCAGGTCAAGGCGATCGCCGACCAGGGCTGCACCTACCTGCAGCTCGACGACACCAGCCTGGCCTACCTCAACGACCCGGCCCAGCGTGCCCAGGTCGCGGCCCAAGGCGGGGACGCCGAGCACCAGCACGAGCGCTACATCCGCCAGATCAACGCCGCCCTGAAGGACCGGCCGGAGGGGCTGACCGTCACCACGCACATGTGCCGGGGGAACTTCCAGTCGTCGTGGGTGGCCGAGGGCGGCTACGACTTCGTTGCCGAGGCACTGTTCGGCGGCCTCGACGTGGACGGGTTCTTCCTCGAGTTCGACGACGAGCGCTCCGGCGGGTTCGAGCCGCTTCGCTTCGTCCCCGAGGGCAAGCAGGTCGTGCTGGGCCTGGTCACCACCAAGCGACCGGAGCTGGAGTCCAAGGACGACCTGAAGCGGCGCATCGACGAGGCCGCGAAGTACGTCCCGCTCGACCAGCTCTGCCTCTCCGGGCAGTGCGGTTTCTCCTCCACCGTGGAGGGCAACCGGCTCACCCTCGCCGACGAGATCGCCAAGCTCTCGCTGATCGTGGAGACCGCGCAGGAGGTGTGGGGCTGATCACGGCCGCAGCAGCACCTTGGTCCAGCCCTCGTCCCGGTCGTCGAAGTGCCGGTAGCCGTCGGCGGCTTCCTCGAGCGACAGCTCGTGCGAGACCAGGAACGACGGCCGCGCCTCCTCATGGATGATCAGGTCGCGCAGCTGCCGGTTGTAGCGCTTGACCGGGCACTGGCCGGTGCCCATCTGCTGGCCCTTGCTGAACATCGTCCCGTAGTCGAAGCCGATCCGGCCCTGCTTGGCCTGCTCGCTCGCCGCGCCCGGATCCTGCGGCATGTAAACGCCCACCACGCCGATGCCTCCGGCGCTGCGCACCACGTTCACCAGGTTGTCCAGCACCAGCTCTGGGTGCTCCTCCCCGGTGGGGTCGTGCGCCTGGTAGCCGACCGCCTCGACCCCGCGGTCCGCGCCGTACCCGCTCGTCGCGTCGAGGATCTGCTGCACCGGGTCGCCCACGGAGAAGTCGACCGGCGTGGCGCCGATGCGCTTGGCCAGCGACAGCCGGTCCTGCTCCTTGTCGACGACGAACACCTGCGCCGCGCCCCGGATGATCGCGCTGTGCGCGGACATCAAGCCCACCGGCCCGGCTCCGAAGACGGCCACCACGTCGCCGGCCTCCATCCCGGAAAGCTCGACGCCGTGCCAGCCGGTCGGGAAGATGTCGGAGAGCATCGCGAAGTCGTTCTCGTGCTCCTCCCCCGCCGGCAGCTCGAGCAGGTTGAAGTCGGCGTACGGAACCCGCAGGTACTCCGCCTGCCCGCCCGCGTAGGGGCCCATGTTCGCGTAGCCGTAGGCGGCGCCGTCGATCCCGTCGACCGGGTTCGTGCGCAGGCAGAACGACGTCCAGCCCCGGACGCAGTTGCCACAGCTGCCGCAGGCGATGTTGAACGGCACCGACACCCGGTCGCCCGGCTTGAGACGGTCGACCCCGGGGCCGACCTCGGCAACCACGCCCATGTTCTCGTGGCCGAGCACGGTGCCCGACTCGACGTTCGTGCGCCCTTCGTACATGTGCAGGTCCGAGCCGCAGATGTTCGTGGTGGTGATCTTCACGATCGCGTCGTTGGCGCCCTCGATCCGCGGCTCCGGCACCTCCTCGACCGCCACGTCGAACTTGTCCTTGTAGACCAAAGCCTTCACCTGCGGCTCCCTCCTGTCAGGTCGGCCGCGGTTCAGCGGCCACCATCGGCCTCTACCCGATCCGCCCGGGGCTACGCCGTGTGGGGAGTTTCGCCGCGGGGTATTCCGAAGGGCAACAAACCGGGTTCCTGACGACGGAGGGTGAGGGGATGGCGGGTGCCGGCCGGCAGCTTCGGCTCTCTGCCTGGGGGCGGGTCCTGGCCACCCACCCCCAGGTGGTGCTCGCGGCCAAGGTGGCAGTGGCGGTCGCGGCCGCGTTCCTGGTGGTGCAGCTGCTGCCCGGTTTCGCCAAGCAGTACCCCTACTACGCACCTCTCGGTGCGCTCATCGCAGTCACCGGCACCGTCGCCGGTTCGCTGCGCGAGTCGGCTCAGGCGATCGTGGCGATCCTCCTCGGCGCGCCCATAGCCTGGCTCGTCGACCTGGCCTTCCCGACCAACGTCGCGACCCTCGCGGCAGTGGTGGCGCTGGCCACCCTCGCGTCGCGCTGGTCGTGGCTGGGCACGAAGGCCGGCTGGGCGCCGGTGGCCGCGCTGTTCGTGATGATGGTCGGCGGCGGACAGCCGGGGGCCTACGTCGCCGCCTACCTCGGCCTGACCAGCCTGGGGGCGGTGATCGGCTTCGCCGTCGACCTGGCCCTCCCGGCCCTGCCGCTCAATGCCACGCAAGCGGTGGTGAACCGGCTGCGGGAGACCTTGGCCGACCAGCTCGACGACCTCGCCGAGGGGCTGCTGCGCGAGCAGCCGCTGACCTGGGACGAATGGGTCGAACGGCAGCGCGAGATCAGCCCGCTGGCCGGTCAGATGCGCCGGATGGTCGCGCACACCGACGAGGCGCGTCGTGGCAACTGGCGGGCCGCCCGCTGGCGCGGCGAGGCGGAGCGGCAGCACCGGCAGGCGCAGGCCATGGAGGAGCTGGCGGCCCAGGTGCGCGACATGACCGGGGTGGTCACCCACGGGGAGCGCGCGGAGCTCGACGCGGTGGCACTCGGCCCCGCGGTGCGGCCGTACGCCGCGCACACCCTCGAGGCGATGGCCGAGACCCTGCGCTCGGCGCACGGCTCCACCGCCGACCCCGAGCTGCTGCACCGCACCGATGACGCCCTGCGCAGGTTGGTCGAGGAGATCCGCTCCGACCGGTGCCGCACCGGCGACGACATGTTCGGGGCCGGCGAGCTGGTGATGACCCTGCGTCGGGCACTCGCCGCGCTCGCGCCCGAGGACCTCGACGCGACGGTGCCCTCCCGGCAGCCGGCGGACTGACGCCGACGTGTCAGACGTTGCGGCCGGACAGCTTGTCTCGGAGCCGGTCCACCATGCCCGCGCCCGGCCCCAGCAGCTTGTTGAGCGGCGGGGTGTTCGGCGAGGAGGGGTGTGGCCGGGTGGGCGCCTTCTCCTTGGCCGCCTTGACCTGCTCGCCGAGCTCGACGAGCTCTCCAGCCCCCACCTTCTCCTGCAGCGCCGGGAAGACGTCGCCCTCCTCCTCCGCGACGTGGTGCTTGATGTCGGCCTCCAGCTTGGCCAGCTTGGGCGCGAGCTCGGAGTCGTCCGCGTCGAGCTTCTCGATCTCCTTCATCAGCTCCTCGGCCTCCTGGTGCTCGGAGATCTCGTGGTCGGCTCGCTCGTCACCGCCGTCGAGGTGCCGACGGACGGCGGGGTAGAGGTACTGCTCCTCGGCCACCGAGTGCCGCACCAGCTCGGCGATGATCTGGTCCGCGAGCTCCCGGCGCATCTCGCCGGAGGCGGCGGCCTTGGCCTGCTCGAACAGCTGCTCCACCTCTCGGTGGTCCTCGGTCAGCACCTCGATGACGGTCTGCTTGGTGGTGTCGCTCATGGGGCTCCTCCCGGTCGTCGGCTGCGGCAGCGGTACCCGCCGCCTCCCGGTGCATGCTCGCTCCGCGGCCGCGAACGGGTGGCGGGCGTGCGGCGTACTTCGGTCCCCAATGGGTACGCCGACGGGACGCGGCCGTCACGGGAAGGACCCGCGCGCGACCACGGCCGGCGAAGGAGGATGCGCGATGGACCTCGGCACGATCCAGGACGTCTTCACTCACGAAGGTCCCTTCGTCAGCGTGCACATCGACGTCAGCCGGGACACCGAGGATGCCCGGCAGCAGGTGGACGCACGTTGGACCACGATCCGCCACCAGCTCGAGCACGAGAGCGTCGACAAGGCACTGGTAGACCAGATCGGCGAACGGGTGCACGACCAGACCAGCGTGCCCGGCGAGGTGCGCCGAACCCTGGTGGGAGCGAAGGGCGAGATCGTCTTCGACGACGTGCGGGCCGGGCACTGCATCTGGCCGGAGGGCACCGACACCGGCCCGCTGCCAGACCTGTCCGGATGGCTGCGCCAGGTGGACGGGCAGATCCCGTTCCTGCTGGTCCGAGCCGACCGGGAGGGGGCGTCCACGGACTTCTACCACGGGACCAGCCGACCGGACCCGGAGCACCGCGAGACGCACGGGGAGACGCTGCACATCACCAAGGTGCCCGAGGGCGACTGGGCCCAGAAGCAGTACCAGCAGCGCTCCGAGAACGTCTGGAAGCGCAACGCGGAGGAGGTCGCGGAGGCAATCGGCTCGACGACCGCCGAGCACCGGCCCACCGTGGTGATCCTGGCCGGCGACCCCAGGGCACGCACCGACATCGTGACCGCGCTCGAGGGGCATCCGCTCGACATCGTTCAGGTCGAGGCGGGAGGCCGGGCGGCCGGCAGCTCCGAGGAGGCCCTCTGGAGAGAGGTCGAGAAGGTGCTCGCAGCCGTCCAGGCCAACGAGGAGCGGGAGGTCGTCGACCGGCTCCTGCAGGACACTGGCCGCCAGGAGGGCGCTGCGCGTGGCCTGCAGGACGTGCTGGACGCGCTGGTGCGCGGCCAGGTGGACCGCCTGGTGCTCGACCTGGACGCCGCCAGGGAGATGACCGTCGACCCCCAGGATCATCCAGGGCTCAGGCTGCCCGAGCCGGCGGCATCAGCTCACGAGCTGCGCGCCGACGAGGTCCTGGTGGCCGCCGGCGCCGCGACCGACGCACGGCTCTCCCTGCTGCCCCGCGAGCTGACCAAGGGCGCCGGCGTGGCGGCCTTGCTGCGCTGGGAGGAGTGAGCATGGCGGCGCGGAGACTTCTCGGCTGACCCCGGTTTGCCTCCCCGGGCCGGGGGTACTCGCGACGCACGGTGGTCTGCACCGCCCTCCCCCACTGGAGTAGACGGTGGGTTCATCTCGGGTCAGGTCAAGGTGCTGTTGCGCATGGACGTCGACGCGGCGAAGTACACGCTCCCCGAGCAGGTCTCGGGTTGTCACGACAACCCGAGGGAGCTGTCCCGCGAGGAGCGGCGACGGCTGACCGCCGACCTGCTCGCGCACGCCGCGCAGGCCGGCGACGACCGCGAGCGGCACGCCCTCTGGGACCGGGTGGTGGTCTTGAACATGGAGGTGGCGCGCTCGATCGCAAGCCGGTACCGCGGTCGGGGCATCGCCGACGAGGACCTGGACCAGGTCTCG
>DASSKA010000056.1:0-19207 GCA_035690905.1 Nocardioidaceae bacterium
GGTGCGACGCCGGTTGCCCGAAGGGCTCGAGGGCATCAGCCGGTTGCATGCGTTGATCGCCGAAGCGATGCCGGCCGAGTGGGCCGAGCTCGACGACGCCGAGGCAGCGCACCGGGTCAAGATCGGGATCGAGACCGAACGGGGCCCGTGGGTCGCTGCCCTGGTCGCGGCCGGGTATGAGGTGTTCGCGATCAACCCGATGTCGGTGACCCGCTACCGGCAACGGCACTCCACCTCCGGGGCGAAGTCCGATGCCGCCGACGCGCACCTGCTGGCCGAGATCGTCCGCCTCGACCGGGGTCACCATCGTCCGCTGGCCGGTGATTCGGAGGAGGCCGAGGCGATCAAGCTGGTGGCCCGCACCCACCAGAGCCTGGTCTGGGAACGCAGCCGGCACGTGCTGCGACTACGCGCGGCGCTGCGGGACTTCTTCCCCGCCGCCCTGCGGGCGCTTCCCGACCTGGATGCCCCGGACGCGCTCGAGCTGCTGGCCGCCGCGCCCGACCCGGACCGCGCCGCCCGGTTGACCCGGGCCCGGATCGCCGGCGCGCTGCGGCGGGCGAACCGGCGCAACGTTGAGGCCAGGGCGACCCAGATCCGGCAGGTCCTGCGCGCCGAGGAGCTGCGCCGCTCCCCGGCGGTGCAGTCCGCCTACGCCGCGATCGTGGCCAGCCAGGCCAGGATTGTGCAGACCCTGAACGCCCAGATCGAACAGATCGGGGCGGTGGTGGCCGACCATTTTGGGCAGCACCCGGACGCTGAGATCTACGCCAGCCAGCCCGGCCTCGGCGTGGTCCTCGCCGCCCGGGTACTCGGCGAGTTCGGCGACGACCCGCACCGCTATACCGACGCCAAGGCGCGCAAGAGCTACGCCGGCACCGCCCCGATCACCAAGGCGTCGGGCAAGAAGAAGATCGTGCTGGCCCGCTACGCCCGCAACCGCCGGCTCGGCGACGCGCTGCAGCAGTGGGCGTTCTGCTCGCTGCGCGGATCACCCGGCGCCACCGCCTACTACCGGCAGCTCCGCGCCCGCAACATCGGCCACCAGGCGGCCCTGCGTCAGGTCGCGAACCGTCTCGTCGGCATCCTCCACGGCTGCCTGAAGACCCACACTCCCTACGACGAAGCAACCGCCTGGAGCCACCACATGACAGGCGCCGCTTGACATTGAAAAACCTGGGATGTCTGCCGCGGCGTCATGGTGGCGCCCATCGTGCGCGCGGCAGGGATGTCGCCCACCAGGTTGGCCATCCGCTGCACGGCGCCGCCCTCCTCGTCGGTCATCACCAGCGGGGCGATGCCTCCGGGCGCCGCCTTGCGCAGCCGGGCCAGCTGGACGCCCAGGTCTGCGGGGGCGCTGCTGCCGAACAGGATCACCCCGCCCGCCCCGGCGGCCACCTGGTCACGGACGGCGGCCACGTCGTTCTCGTCGACGGGCACCACCACGGTCTGCTCGGCGAGCCGGCGCAGCGGCCAGCCGGCCAGCACCGTCCCCGTCGTGCACGCCGCCGCCTCGGTGTGCGTCGGCTGCGCGGGCGTGGTGCAGGAGGCAAGCAGGAGCGCGGCTGCCAGCACGACAGCCACCCGACCGGACGACCTGACCGACATCGGCGCCCCCTCGAGGGGGAGTGTGAACCCCGGATCGGCCCGCCGTCCAGGGAACAAGGACATCCGCTATCCGGGCCCGCCGCCGGTGTCGGCGGAGACCGCGTAGTTGAGCCGCGTGAATGCCAGCGACTCCATCAGGTCGAGCTCGCGGGCCTCCTTGCTGCCCGACCGGCGGGTGTTGATCTCCACCACGATGTGCCCGCCGAACCGGGAGCTGGCCAGGTGCTCCAGCAGCTCGGCCACCGGCTGGGTGCCTCGCCCGGGGACCAGGTGGTCGTCCTTGGCCGACCCGGTGCCGTCGGTCATGTGGATGTGCCGGAGCCTCGCGCCCAGCCTTCGGGCCATCGCCACCGGGTCCGACCGCGAGGTCGCGCTGTGCGAGAGGTCGATGGTGGTGTTGGCGTAGTCCTGCTCGGAGGGGTCCCAGCCCGGCACGTAGGCCTGCATCGCCCGCCGAGACGCGCGCCAGGGGTACATGTTCTCCACCGCGAACGCGATCCCGCTGCGCTCCTCGAGCTCGGCGATCCCGGTGACGAAGGTACGCGCGTAGTCGCGCTGCCAGCGGAACGGCGGGTGCACCACGACCACCTCCGCACCCACGGCAGCGGCCATCTTCGCGCTCTGCTCGAGCTTCGCCCACGGGTCGGTTCCCCAGACCCGCTGGGTGATCAGCAGGCACGGTGCGTGCACCGCACACACCGGCACCTGATGGTGCTCGGAGAGGTGGCGCACCGCGTCGATCTCCTGGCTGATCGGGTCGATGCCGACCATCACCTCGACGGCGTCGTAGCCGAGCCGGGCCGCCATCTCGAAGCCGTTCGCGGTGTTCTCCGGGTACACCGAGGCCGTGGACAGCCCGACCGATGCCTGCGCGTCCACCCGTTCAGGTTAGGCGCCGAGCACGCTGATCTGGTCCAGGCGCTCGAGGATGACCCCCTCTCGCAGCGCCCACGGACAGATCTCGAGCTCGGCGAGCTCGAACAGGTCGAGGACCGCATCGGCGACCAGCGCACCGGCGAGCAGCTGGTCGGCGCGGCTGGCCGAGACGCCGGGCAGGTGGGTCCGCTCCGCCGCGGTCATGGCGGCCAGGCTGGGCAGCATGGCGCGCAGCGCGGCGGCGTCCAGCACCCTGCGCACCAGCATCCCCTCGGCGTACGGCGCGGCGCCGCACACCCGCGCCAGGGACCGGAAGGTCTTCGACGTCCCCACGGCGCGGTCGGGCGCGCCTCCCCTCAGCACCGAGCCGGCGTCCTGGGCGACGTCGGCGCGGATCTTCTTGCGCAGCTGGCGAACCGACGACTCCGAGGGTGGGTCCTCCTCCGGGAGCCAGTCGCGGGTCAGCCGGCCCGCGCCGAGCGGCAGCGACCAGGCCACGTCGGGCGCCTCGTCGGCGCCGACGGCCACCTCCAGGGAGCCGCCGCCGATGTCGAAGACGGCCAGCCGTCCCGAGGACCAGCCGAACCATCGCCGTACCGCCAGGAACGTCAGCCGGGCCTCGTCCTCCCCGGGCAGCACGGAGACCCGCACGCCGGTCTCCTCGCGCACCCGGCCCAGCACGGCGTCGCTGTTGCCGGCGTCACGCACCGCGCTGGTCGCGAACCCGATCACCTCCTCGCACCCCTTGTCCTCCGCGAATCCCAGCGCCGAGGACACGAACGAGGTCAGCGCGTCGATGCCGTCATCGCTGAGGGCACCGTCGTCGTCCAGGTGCGCGGCGAGCCGCAGCGGCTCCTTGTAGGAGTACGCCGGCATGGGCGCGGCACCGCCGTGCGCGTCCACCACCAGCAGGTGGCCGGTGTTGGAGCCGATGTCGAGGACTCCCAGTCGCATGTCCTCCACGCTACGCGCCGTAGGGTGTGGGCGTGCCCGAGGTAGATCTTGTCTTTCCCCGCGCGTGGGTGGAGTTCGCCGACCCGGCGGACGACTCCCAGGTGTTCCGCTGCGACCTCACGTTCCTGACCTCGAACTGGATGTGCATCTTCGGCCAGGGCTGTTGCGGCATCTATGCAGACCGGCCCGACGACGGCTGCTGCACGCTCGGTGCGCACTTCTCCGACGAGGATGACGAGAAACGGGTCCGCAAGTTCGTCAGGAAGCTGGACCGCAAGGGCTGGCAGTTCTACGACGAAGGCCGCGGCGAGGACTGGATCGAGACCGACGACGACGGCGAGCGCAAGACGGCGGTGCACGAGGGGGCGTGCATCTTCCTGAACCGGCCCGGTTTCCCGGCCGGTGCCGGGTGCGCACTGCACGCCCTGGCGCTGCGGATCGACAAGCACCCGTTGGAGACCAAGCCGGACGTGTGCTGGCAGCTGCCGATCCGTCGTACCTTCCGCGACGTCGAGCTGCCTGACGGCACCTCCTACACCGAGGTGAGCATCGCGGAGTACGACCGTCGCGGCTGGGGTCCCGGCGGCCACGACCTGGACTGGTACTGCAGCGGCAACACCGAGGCGCACGTCGGCGCCCAGCCGGTCTACGTGTCGAACCAGGCCGAGCTGGTGGAGCTGATGGGCCAGCCGGGGTACGACGAGCTGGCCAGGCACTGCGACGCGCACCTGCGCTCCCGCTCCGCGCTCGCCATCCACCCCGCCGACCCCCGCTAGCGGACACCGCACCGCGCGATATCAAGTGCACGCCGCCGCGGTGTCCGGATAGCGTTGTGCCACGTGGGTATCGACGCAACGGCCTTGGAGTTCGACGGGGTCACGAAGAGCTACGGCGACCTGCTGGCCCTCGACGCGCTGAGCTTCGGGATCCGCGCGGGCGAGGTGTTCGGGTTCGTCGGCAGCAACGGCGCCGGCAAGACCACGGCGATGCGGATCGCGCTCGGCGTGCTGGCCGCGGACTCCGGCGAGGTCCGCTGGGCGGGGCAGCCGGTCACCTTCGAGACCCGGCGCCGGATCGGCTACATGCCGGAGGAGCGTGGCCTCTACCCGAAGATGCGGGTAGGCGAGCAGCTGGTCTACCTGGCCCGGCTGCACGGGCTGTCGCTCGCGGCCGCGGAGGAGCACACCCGCACCTGGACCGAGCGGCTCGGCGTCGCCTCCCGGCTCGGCGACGACGTGCAGAAGCTCAGCCTCGGCAACCAGCAACGGGTGCAGCTGGCCTCCGCGCTGGTGCACGACCCGTCGGTGCTGGTCCTCGACGAGCCGTTCTCCGGTCTTGACCCGGTCGCGGTCGAGGTGATGAGCCAGGTGCTGCGCGACAAGGCCGACGTCGGCGTCCCGGTGCTGTTCTCCAGCCATCAGCTCGAGCTCGTCGAGCGGATCTGTGACCGAGTCGGCATCATCAAGGACGGCCGGCTGGTCGCCTCCGGGAGCGTCGACGAGCTGCGCGGCGCCGGCCCCGAGCAGGTGATCGTCGACGTCCCCGGCACGGACCCGGCCTGGGCCCGTGACCTGCCCGGTGTCCGCCTGCTCGACGCCACCGGAGGCCGGGTGCTGCTCCAGCTCGACGCGGGAGTCGACGACCAGCTGGTGCTGAACGCGGCGCTGCGCATGGGCCCGGTGCGGGAGTTCGCGCGGAACCGGCCGCCGCTGACCGAGCTGTACCGGCACGTGGTCACCGCCGCCGACGAGTCGACGCCGGGCCGCGAGCCGGTCACCGCAGGAGGAAGCCGATGAGCAGCACCCCGCCCGACGTCTCCCTGCCCACCACCTCGGCGGTCCGACTGGTCGCCGAGCGCGAGCTGCGCACCCGGCTCCGGTCCAAGGCCTACCGGGTCACCACTGTGGTGCTCGTCGTCGTCGTGGTCACCTTCGCGCTGGTGATGAACGTGGTCCGCAACCGGGACACCACCCAGCACGTCGGCTTCACCGAGGCCGCAGCGGGACTGCGCTCCCACGTCGCCGCGGTCGCGCGTGGCATCGGCGAGGACGTCGCCACCGTGGACGTGCCGAGCGAGCAGGCCGGCCGCCGGATGGTCTCCTCCGGCAAGCTGGACGCCCTGGTGGTGAGCATGCAGGGACCCCGGGTGCAGGTCGTGGTGAGCAAGAAGCTCGACCCGCAGCTGGAGAGCACGCTGACCAGCGCCGCCGGCCAGGTGACGCTCAACCGGCAGATCAGCGACCTCGGCGGCGACCCGGCCGCGGTGACCGCCCAGGTGAACCAGGCCAGTGTGTCCGTCACCGCACTCGAGCCGGCCCCGCACTTCGACCCGCAGCGACTCGCCGTGGGCAGCGTCGCCGGCATCTTGATCTACCTTGCGCTGCTCGGCACGGGCATGAGCGTTGCCCAGGGCGTGGTCGAGGAGAAGTCGAGCCGGGTGGTGGAGCTGCTGCTGGCCACCATCCGGCCCTGGCAGCTGATGTCCGGCAAGGTGCTCGGCATCGGCCTGGCCGGCCTGCTGCAGGTGGCGGTGGTCGGCGTCGCCGGCGTGCTCGCCGGGCAGCTGACCGGGGCGCTGACGCTGTCGGTGTCCGCGTCGGCGAGCGTGATCGCCTGGCTGGTGGTCTGGTTCGTGCTCGGGTTCACGCTGTACTCGCTGGTGTTCGCGGGGCTCGGTGCGCTGGTCTCCCGGCAGGAGGACCTCGGGGGCGCCACCGCACCGGCCACCATGTTCCTCGTCCTCGGGTACGTCGTCGGGATCTCGGTGCTGCCCTCAGCGCCCGACCAGCCCGTGGTGGCGGCCATGTCGCTGGTCCCCGCCTTCTCGCCCACGCTGATGCCGATGCGGCTGGCCATGGGCGGGGTGCCGCTGTGGCAGACGCTGCTGTCCCTCGGCCTGGCGGTGGCGTGCGTGCCGCTGCTCGTCGCGGTCACCGGCCGGCTCTACCGCAACGGGGTGGTGCGCACCGGCGCGAAGGTCCGGCTGCGCGAGGCGCTGCGCGCGGACTGAGCGACCGGCCTGGTGGGGCCACTTTCCCGGATCGGCGTGAGGCCTACTGCTCCTTGAGCTTGGCGGCGATGTTGTCCGGCATCGGCTCGTAGCGGACGAAGCTGCGGGTGAACGTCGCGGCGCCGTGCGAGAACGAGCGCAGGTCGACCGCGTAGCGGCTGATCTCGATCTGCGGCACCTCCGCCCGCACCAGGGTGCGTTCGTCGCCGGCCGGCTCGCTGCCGAGCACCCGGCCGCGGCGGGAGGACAGGTCGCCCATCACGGTCCCGACCAGGTCGTCGGGGACCAGCACGGCGATCTCGTCGACCGGCTCGAGCAGCGTCGTACGCGCCTTCGACGCTGCCTCGCGCAGCGCCAGCGCGCCGGCGGTCTGGAAGGCCATGTCGGAGGAGTCCACGCTGTGCGCCTTGCCGTCGGTGAGGGTCACCTTGATGTCCACCACCGGGTAGCCCGCGACCACGCCGCGCTCCATCTGGGCACGCACGCCCTTCTCCACGCTGGGGATGAACTGCCGGGGCACCGAGCCACCGACCACCTTGTCCTCGAACTCGAACCCGCCGGCCTCCGGAAGTGGCGAGACGGTGATGTCGCAGACGGCGTACTGGCCGTGCCCGCCGGACTGCTTGACGTGCCGGCCGTGGCCCTCGGCGGAGGTGGCGAACGTCTCGCGCAGCGGCACGCGCAGCTCCACCTGCTCGACCGCGGCGCCGTAGCGGTTGGCCAGCCGGTCGAACAGCACGTCGGCGTGCGCCTCGCCCATGCACCACAGCACGATCTGGTGGGTCTCGGCGTTGTGCTCGATGCGGACCGTCGGGTCCTCCGCGCCGAGGCGCTGCAGCCCCTGGGAGAGCTTGTCGTCGTCGGCCTTGGTCTTGGCCGAGATGGCGACCGGGAGCAGCGGCTCCGGCATGTTCCACGGCTTGAGCACCAGCGGTCTGTCCTTGTCGGACAGCGTGTCCCCGGTCTCGGCGCGGGCCAGCCTGCCGATCGCGCACAGGTCTCCGGCGACCGCCTGCGCGGTCGGCTGCAGCTGCTTGCCGAGCGGGGTGGACAGCGCACCGACGCGCTCGTCCTCGTCGTGGTCCTCGTGCCCGGTCTCGCCGTAGAACGACGTGAAGTGCCCGGACACGTGCACGACGGCGTCGGGGCGGACCGTGCCGGAGAACACCCGCACCAGGCTGACCCGGCCCACGTAGGGGTCGGTGGTCGTCTTGACCACCTCGGCGACCAGCGGGCCCTCCGGGTCGCAGGAGACGCCGGACTCGGCGCGCCCTTCGGGGGTGAACACCTCCGGGCACGGGTGCTCCAGCGGGGAGGGGAACCCGGACACGACCAGGTCGAGGAGCTCGGAGGTGCCCAGGCCCGTGGAGGCGCACACCGGCAGCACCGGGAAGAACGAGCCGCGCGCGACCGCGGCCTCGAGGTCCTTGACCAGCATCGCTCGGTCGATGTCCTCGCCGCCGAGGTAGCGCTCCATCAGCGTCTCGTCCTCGGACTCCTCGATGACCCCCTCGATCAGCGCGGCCCGCCGCGCCTCGAGGCCGGCCCGGTCGGCCACTGTGGCTTCCGGGTTCACCTCGCCGGTGAGCAGGCCGACCAGCCGCTCACCCTCGGGACCGTCCTCGCGCAGGTACACCGGCAGCACCCGCTCCCCGAACGCCGCCTGCGCCTGCGCGACCACACCCTCGTAGTCGGCGCGGGCGTGGTCGAGCTTGGTGACCACCACCACCCGCGGCATGCCGACGTCGGCGCACTCCCGCCACAGCACCTTGGTCGGCTCGTCGATGCCCTCGTTGGCGGCGATCACGAACATCGCGCAGTCGGCGGCGCGCAGGCCGGCCCGCAGCTCACCCACGAAGTCGGCATACCCGGGGGTGTCCAGCAGGTTGATCTTCACCCCGTCGTACAGCAGCGGCGCCAGCGACAGCCCGACGGAGCGCTGCTGGCGCTGCTCGGCCTCGTCGTAGTCGCTGACGGTGCTGCCCTCGACGACGTTCCCTGGTCTGTTCAGCACACCGGCCGAGACCAGAAGCGCCTCGACCAGTGTCGTCTTTCCTGAGCCCGCCGGGCCTACGAGGGCCACGTTGCGGATCGCATCAGCCCGGGCGGGGCCGGCGTCCTTCGTCTCCTGGGTCTGGCTGGTCTTGCCCGTCACGTCGCCTCCTGGAGCTCGCTATGGAGACACCTTTCTCCCATCCGAACGCGAGCACAAGAGGCGACCGACTCCGCGAGGGCACCCCGCTGTCGAGGGGCGGCCGGCACGGGGTGAGAATGCTGGCCATGCGCTTGGACCATCTCTCGTACGCCGCCGGACCGGACGGCCTCGCGAGCACGGCCCGACGAATCGGGGGGCTGCTCGGGGAGGACTTCGTCGACGGGGGCATCCACCCTCGCTTCGGAACCAGGAACATGGTGCTACCGCTCTCGTCGGGGACCTACGTCGAGGTGGTGGAGGTGCTCGACCACCCCGCCTCGGACAAGGCCCCGTTCGGGCAGGCGGTGCGCGCCCGCTCCCAGCTCGGTGGCGGCTGGCTCGGCTGGGTGGTGTCCGTGCAGGACATCGCGCAGGTCGAGGAACGGCTCGGTCGCCAGGCGGTGCAGGGCAACCGGCACCGGCCGGACGGCTACGAGCTGCTCTGGAAGCAGATCGGCGTGAAGGGGCTGCAGTCCGACCCGCAGCTGCCGTTCTTCGTCAAGTGGGACTCCCCCGCCTCCGAGCACCCGAGCGCCGGGGCATCCGGGAAGGTCCACCTGGACTGCCTGGAGATCGCCGGTGACCCGTTCCGGGTCAGCGAGTGGCTCGGCCACTCCGTGGACGGCCCGCTCGAGGACGTCAAGGTCGAGTGGGTGGCACCGCACGGCACGCCCGGGCTGGTCGCCGCGCAGTTCAGCACGCCCGGAGGGCCGGTCCGGATCTGAAGCCGCGGCCCAGCCCGAACATCTGGCGGCACACCGACACCTACGAGCTGGAGAACCGCTCCGCCGACCCCGAGCAGCGCATCGAGGCGGCGATGCGGCGGCTGTTCGACTGGACCGGCACGGACGTGCTCGACGTGGGCTGCGGGACCGGGTTCCACCTGCCCCGCTGGGCCGGCTCCGCCCGGTCGGTGATCGGCGTCGAGCCGCACGACCCGTTGGCGGCGATCGCCCGGCGCCGGACCCGGCGACTGCCCCACGTCAGGGTGCTGTCCGGAGCTGCGGAGGCGCTTCCGCTGCCGGACGCCAGCGTGGACCTGGCTCAGGCCCGGTGGGCGTACTTCTTCGGTCCCGGCTGCGAGCCGGGGCTGGCCGAGCTGGCCCGGGTGGTACGCCGCGGCGGGATCGCGTTCGTGGTCGACAACGACGCGACCCGCTCCACCTTCGGAGCCTGGTTCCGTCGCGGCTACCCGGACGTGGACCCGGTGGCCGTGGAGCGGTTCTGGTCGGTGCATGGATGGACACGCGAGCCGGTGGACATCGTGTGGCGGTTCGGGAACCGCGAGGACCTCGAGTCCGTCGTACGCATCGAGCTCGGCCCGGCGGCCGCCGAGGAGGCGCTCGCCTCGCACCGTGGACTCGAGGTGGACTACGCGGTCAACCTGTGGTGGCGCCGGTTCTGACCCGGGCCGCGTCGGGCGCGACCCCGAGTCAGCGCCCGTCCAGGAACCGGGCGCGGACCCCGGTGACGTGGCTGTCGCGGCTGGTGCCGCCCCAGCGCTGCCGGTCGTGGTCGGTGAACGGGCGGACCAGCTCGTCGAGGTCGTCGACGGCGTCGGCCAGCTTCCCGCGCCAGCCCTCGTCGTCCGGTGCCGGTTCGGCGACCAGCGTGTCGATGGTGGTGACCAGCGCGGCCTTCTCGACCATCGCCTCCGGGGTGAGCTCGCGCAGGGTGGCACCCTGCTCGCCGGAGAGGTAGGTGCGCCAGTCCTCCTCTGGGTCGATACCGGTAAGCCCGAGCGCGCTGCTCGCGGCCCGGTGCTGCTGGACGAAGTGGTCGCGCAGGCCCGCCGGGCCGCCGGCGGCGTCGACCAGCCCGAAGTAGTCGGGAGGGAACATCGCCTCGCCGTCGGGGAGGAGGTATGACGGAGCCGGCAGCGTGCCGGCGTCGATCAGCTCGCGCACCCGCTCCGGCGACTCGTCGCGGTCGGCGCACAGCTGCTCCAGGGTGCGGAACTCGGTGTGCACGTAGGCCAGGTCGGCGTCGGTGTAGCTCGGCTCGGACGTGCTGGGCTCGGGCGTGCTGGGCTCGGTCATGGTGCGAGACTACGGGCCGCGGTCCAGGTGGGCGGGTCCGGCTCAGGTGCTCCCGCGCACCGTCAGCGTCGGGGCTAGCAGCCGGGAGGTCTCGCCGGTGGGCAGGTGGGCCAGCCGGGCGTGCAGCAGGTCGATCACCTCGGCGGCGACGCGTTCCAGAGGCTGGCGCACCGAGGTGAGGCCGGGAGTCACCAGGCCCGCGGCACGAGAGTCGTCGAAGCCCACGACCGCGACGTCCCTGGCGGGGTGGAGCCCCCGGTCGGCCAGCGCCGCGAGCACGCCCATCGCCACGGTGTCGCTGACGCACACGAACGCCGTCGGCGCCTCGGCGTCGAGGAGGGCGTGAGCGGCGCGGTTGCCGAAGTCGGCGCTGTCCTCGCCGCGGGCGCTGAGCCGGCTGGTGGACAGGCCGTGCTCGTGCATCCGGTCCACCCAGCCGGAGCGCCGGTCCTCCCCCAGGTAGCTGTTCTTCTGCCAGCCGATCCAGGCGATCCGCTGGTGGCCGCGCTCGACGAGGTGGTCGACGGCGAGCTCCACCCCGGCCCGACCGTCGACGTCGACCCAGGGGTGCGTGGCGGTCGGCTCCGCCCACGGCCGGCCGAAGGCGACGAACGGCACGCCGCGGTCGCTCAGCCAGGCGGCCTGCGGGTTTCCCCGGTAGGTGTCGGTGATCACGAACGCGTCCACGGCGGCCGAGCGCAGCAGGTCGTCGTACTCCTCGAGCATGGCCGGCTCGTCCTCGGGGGGCGAGGAGAACAGCAGCACGTGGTAGCCGACCGCCTTGCACCGCTCCACCAGCGAGTGCAGGAACCGGTCCATCAGCGGGTTGGCCAGGTCGTCGGAGGCCTCGATACGCAGCCCGACCAGGTGCGTCGAGCGGGTGCGCAGGTTGCGGGCGGCCCGGTTGGGTGAGTACCCGAGCATCTCGATGGCCGCCCTGACCCGGTCCAGCGTCTCCGTGCGGAGCAGATGGGGGCTGTTGAGCGCGTTCGAGACCGTCTGCCGGGAGACCCCGGCCTCCGCCGCGACGGTCGCGAGGGTCGGCGGCCTCCGGTCTGGTGGTGTGTTCATGGGCTTCCGCTGCGTGTGAGCGGACCGCCCTTCCGGCGCACTGCCGGCGGACCGTCCGCGCCGGTCTGGATCGATCCAACCCGGTGCCCGAATGATGCGTGGCGGGGCGCTTCCCCGTCAACACCGCCGCAACCCGGCCCGCCGCGGTCAGCGCCTCGCCCCGGGGCCTTTACCAGGGTGCCATGGTAAAAGCCCGCTCCCCACGGTGAATTCACCGTGGGAGGCGTCCCCTTTCCATGGGAAGTGCGAGTACCTCGAGGCGAGCACGGCGGGGGCGAGCACGGCGCGCCCGGGACCGGCTGCCCACCGCATCGGCGCGTGGTCAGCGGAATGTCGGAGGGGTGCTCTAGCGTCCGGGACATGAGTCGACCAACGGCCCGGACCGGCCGGCCCCGTCCGTCGTACCGCTGCACCGAGTGTGGCTGGGAGACCGCCAAGTGGGTGGGCCGGTGCGGCGAGTGCCAGGCCTGGGGCAGCGTCGTGGAGGGCGCGGCGCCGCGCGGGCGCACCCAGGCGGCGCCGGTGACGTCACCGGCCGTGCCGATCGACCGGGTGCCGGCGGAGGACTCCCGGTCGCGCACGTGCGGGGTGCCTGAGCTGGATCGGGTGCTCGGCGGCGGGCTGGTGCCCGGCGCGGTGGTGCTGTTGGCCGGTGAGCCGGGGGTGGGCAAGTCGACGCTGCTGCTGGAGGTGGCCGCGCAGACCGCGAGGTCGGGGCTGCGCACGCTCTACGTCACCGGCGAGGAGTCCGCCTCCCAGGTGCGGCTGCGCGCGGACCGGACTGGCGGCGTGCACGAGGAGCTGTACCTCGCCGCCGAGACCGACCTGGGTGCGGTGCTCAGCCACGTCGAGGCCGTGCGACCGCAGCTGCTGGTGGTGGACTCGGTGCAGACGGTCGGCGCGTCCGACGTCGAGGGAGTGCCCGGCGGGGTCACCCAGGTCAAGGAGGTGGCTGCCGCGCTGGTCCGGGTGGCCAAGACCCGCAACATCGCCACGATGATGGTCGGGCACGTGACCAAGGAGGGCACGGTGGCCGGACCCCGGGTGCTCGAGCACCTCGTCGACGTGGTGCTGCACTTCGAGGGGGAGCGCAGCTCGCGGCTCCGGATGGTGCGGGCGGTCAAGAACCGGTTCGGGCCGGTCGACGAGGTGGGCTGCTTCGACCTGTCCGCGGAGGGCATCATCGCGGTCACCGACCCGACCGGGCTGTTCATCGCCCGGCACCACGAGGCGGTCACCGGCAGCTGCGTGTCGGTGGTGCTGGAGGGAAGGCGGCCGATCCTCGCCGAGGTGCAGGCGCTGGTGACCGGCAGCGCGAGCGAGCGGCCGCGCCGCGCCACGTCCGGCGTCGACGGCAACCGGCTGGCGATGATCCTCGCGGTGCTGCAGCAGCGCTGCCGGATCCGGCTGCACACGCACGACGTGTTCATGTCCACGGTCGGCGGCGCCCGGATCTCCGAGCACGCCGGGGACCTGGCGGCGGCGATCGCGGTGGCCTCGGCCTGGAAGGACAAGGCGGTGCCCACCGACGTGGTGGCGATCGGCGAGCTCGGCCTGGCCGGCGAGCTGCGCCGGGTGCGGGACCTGCCTTTGCGGCTGGCCGAGGCCGCCCGGCTCGGGTTCGAGTCGGCGATCGTGCCGCTCGGCCCGGACGACGACGAGCGGTCGGTGCGCAAGGTCGGGGACATGCGGGTGGTCGGCGTCCCGGACATCGAGTCGGCGCTGCGGGTGCTCGACCTCGCCAAGGGCGACCACACCCCGATCTTCCGGCAGCGCCCGGGCCGGCCTCCGCGGCCGGCTCTCGGGCTGGTGTGAGCAGCGGCCCCTGGTCGGTCGGGCCCGCGGCGCGCAAAAGGGCCCGGCGCCGACGGCCACCGTCGCCTAGACTGGCGAGCGCATCCAACGGAGAACGCCAATCGCGGTTCAAGCCCTCGACCTGCCTGGGAGCGCAGTGCCTGCCAACGATCGTGCGGAGGAGACCCTCCGCCTGAGGGCGACGCTCGCCAGCATCGCGCCGGGAACCTCCCTGCGCGACGGGCTGGAGCGCATCCTGCGTGGCCGCACCGGAGCGCTCGTCGTACTCGGCAGCGACAAGGTCGTCGACTCGATCTCCACCGGTGGCTTCACCCTCGACATCACGTTCACCGCCACCGGGCTTCGCGAGCTGGCCAAGATGGACGGCGCGATCATCCTCGACCGGGACGCCTCGCGGATCCTGCACGCGGCGGTGCACCTGATGCCGGACCCGTCGATCTACAGCGAGGAGACCGGCACCCGGCACCGCACCGCCGACCGGGTCGCGCGGCAGACCGGCTTCCCGGTGATCTCGGTCTCCCAGTCGATGCAGATCATCGCCGTGTACGTCGGAGAGACCCGCTACGTGCTGGAGGACTCCGGGCAGATCCTGTCCCGGGCCAACCAGGCGCTGCAGACCCTGGAGCGGTACAAGCTCCGGCTCGACGAGGTGTCCAGCACCCTGTCCGCGCTGGAGATCGAGGACCTGGTCACCGTTCGCGACGTCGCCGTGGTCGCGCAGCGGCTGGAGATGGTGACCCGGATCGCCCGCGAGATCGAGGACTACGTCGTCGAGCTCGGCACCGACGGCCGGCTGCTCGCCCTGCAGCTCGACGAGCTGGTGACCGGGGTCGACATGGAGCGCGAGCTGGTGATCCGCGACTACCTGCCCACCGGCCGCAAGGCGCGCACCCCACCGGAGGTGCTGGCCGAGCTGGAGGGACTGAGCTCCACCGAGCTGGTCGACGTGGCCGCGGTCGCCCGCGGGCTCGGCCTGGGGTCGGAGCACCTCGACGCGGCGGTCACCCCGCGCGGGTACCGGCTGCTGGCCAAGGTGCCGCGACTGCCCGGTGCCGTCGTGGAACGGCTGGTCGAGCACTTCGGCAGCCTCCAGAAGCTGCTGTCCGCCGGAGTCGACGACCTGCAAGCAGTCGACGGCGTCGGCGAGCTCCGCGCCCGCAGCGTTCGGGAAGGGCTCTCCCGACTGGCCGAGTCCAGCATTCTCGAGCGCTACGTGTGAGCGCGTGAACCGGGGTTTCCCCACTTTCATGGTTCACCCTTTCCGGAGTTGTCAGGCGGGTGACCGGCTATAACCGGTCACCCGCCTGACAAGTCAGCCGGTCGGGGAGGCAGTGGCGGTCGCCGAGGCCTTCGGGTGCCTGTGCGGCTTCGGCTTCGGCGTCCGGGTCACGGTCGGCCGCGGCGGCGCCAGCAGCCGGAACTGCTCGTCGGCCGGTCCGCCGCCGAAGGCTGCCGCCTTGACGTGGTACCAGCCCGGCTGTGCCCACAGCGTGCTCTGCGGGCAGCCGGAGCCCGAGCGTCGGGCGCCCCAGACGATCGGCACCTTGGTGACGTGGTCCTTGCGGACGATCACCGAGTGCTGCCCGATCGCGGCCGGGCAGTCCTGGCTCGACCAGATCCGGTCGCTGCCGGACGTCAGCTCGACCACCACGGTGTCCGGTGACACCTCCCAGGTGCAGGCCGGCGAGCTCTGCGTGGTCAGGTCGAGGGTGATGGTCACCTGCTGGCCGGCGTACGCCCGTCGTACGGACGGGGAGACCGAGACGTCCCCGGTCGGGCACGGTCCGGTGGGCACGGCGAGCGGCACCGTGGCGTGCTTCTCCTTGTGCTTGTGCCGGCCCTTCTTCGGGGCCGCCTGGTCGACGTTCTGCGGAGCGGCGGGGGGCACGGCCGCCGACCGGGTGAGCCCCGACGACGGCGCGGCCACCGGGCCCGCCGTCGGCCGCGGGGCCGGGGCGGAGCCGCCGAACAGCCGCGTGACTCCGAACACCAGCAGGGCCACCACCGCGAGCACGAGCGCCCGACGCGTCCAGTAGACGCGCTGGGGCAGACGACCCCGAGGGCGACGGGCGACCGAGTTCACGCGCCAACGCTAACCAAGCGGACCGCCGGTCTCCGGTTGCCACTCCGCAGGCCTGGTGAGCGTCCGGCCGGTGGGGGTGCGTGCCGGGCGCCGAGGTTAGCATCGGCGCACCATGACGCAGCTGCACGACCGGATCGCCGGGTGGTACGACGAGCACGCCCGTGACCTGCCCTGGCGGGACCCCTCGGCGAGCCCCTGGGCGGTGGTGGTCAGCGAGTTCATGCTCCAGCAGACACCGGTGACCAGGGTGCTCCCCGTCTACGAGGAGTGGATGCTGCGTTGGCCCTCCCCCGGTGACCTGGCCGGGGTGTCCAGCGGCGAGGCGGTGCGCGCCTGGGGCCGGCTCGGCTACCCCCGCCGCGCGCTGCGGCTGCACCAGGCGGCCACGGCGATCGTGGAGCAGCACGGTGGGGAGGTTCCCTCGTCGTACGACGAGCTGCGCGCGCTGCCCGGCATCGGCGACTACACCGCGGCGGCGGTGGCCAGCTTCGCGTTCGGCCAGCGGCACGCGGTGCTCGACACGAACGTGCGGCGGGTCCTGGCCCGGCTGGTGGACGGGGTGGAGCACCCGCCCCCGTCGCCGACGAAGGCCGAGCGGGAGCGAGCCGGCCGGCTGCTCCCGGAAGGGCCGGCCGCGCCGCGCTGGGCAGTGGGCGTGATGGAGCTCGGGGCGCTGGTGTGCACGGCGACCTCACCGGGGTGCGGCAGGTGCCCCGTGGCCGACCTGTGTGCCTGGCGGGCCGCCGGCTCCCCGCCGTACGACGGACCGCCGCGGCGCGGACAGACCTACGCCGGGACGGACCGGCAGTGCCGCGGCCGGCTGCTCGCCGTGCTCCGGGAGACGGACGGACCGGTGCACGTCTCGCGGCTGGAGGCCGCCTGGACCATCGAGGACCAGCGGCGCAGATGCCTCGACAGCCTGGTCCACGACGGGCTGGTCGCGCCGGTCGCCGGGCGGATGTTTGCCCTGCCCTAGCTGGCGATGGCGACCACCGCGTCCGCGAGGTCCTCGACCGACCGGGCCAGCGTGGCAGGGTCTGCGCCGAGCGGCAGGTCCAGCTGGAAGCCCATGAACGCGGCGTCCAGCAGCCGCACCGCGCGCGCCGAGCGGGCCGGTGGCATGCCGGACGCCACCAGGTGCTCCCCGACGGCGGCCACCCAGGCGGCGTTCGCCTCGCGGACCACCGATGCGTACGGCTCACGACCGAACAGGCCGAGCGCCGCTGCCTCGACGTACATCCGCTGGCAGCGGTCGAGCGCGGGTGAGGTGACCGTCTCCCAGAGCCGGCGCACGGCGCCATGGACGTCCGCGCTCGGCGGGAGTGCCCGGATCGCCGCCACCGAGCGGTCGTTGGCGACCCGCAGCATGGTCGCGATCAGGTCGTCCTTGCCCGCGAAGTGGTAGAGCAGCATCCGGTCGCTGGTGCCGAGCGCGGCCGCCAGCGGCCGGAGGCTCAGCCCGACCAGGCCGTGCCCGAGGGCGTAGTCGGTCGCCGCGGCCGCCAGCAGCTCGCGGCGGGGGCTGTCGCGCGGCACAGCGCGAGGCTCAGCGCGCGGCATGCAGGTTCAGCACCACGACTCCGGCGACGATCATCAAGATCGCGACCGCCTTGACCAGATCCAGCCGCTCGCCCAGGAACAGGGCGCCCACGACCGCGATCGCGGCGGTGCCCACCCCTGACCACACCGCGTAGGTGACCGACACCGGGATGGTGCGCACCACCAGCGCGAGCAGCCAGACCGACACGGCGTACCCGCCGAGCACCGCTGCCGACCACCCGGGGGACCTGAACCCGTCGGTCCGGCCCAGCATCGAGGTGGACACCACCTCCGTGCCGATCGCGACGAACAGCAATGCAAACGCGCCGAGCATGACCCCTCCTGTAGCAGCTGCTACGAATGTAGCAGTCGCTACATCCCGACCCGGGCCGGGCATGGCCAAGGGGCGCCGTCGCAGCGACGACGCCCCTTCGACGAACGGACCTACTCCTCCGCGCGGCCGGCGGCCGCCACCGGCGGCGCGTCGGGCAGCTCGCTCTTCGGCGTGCCCTTGAAGGTGAACTTCGCCTCCACGCCTTCGCCCTCGACGTCGACCAGCACGATCTGGCCGGGCCCGACCTCGCCGTACAGCATCTTCTCGGCGAGGGTGTCCTCGATCTCTCGCTGCACGGTCCGGCGCAGCGGCCGAGCACCGAGCACCGGGTCGAACCCGCGCCTGGCGAGCAGGTCCTTGGACGCCTGGGTCAGCTCGATGGACATGTCGCGGTCCTTCAGCCGCAGCTCGACGCCGGCGATCATGTTGTCGACCATCGCGATGATCTGCTCCTGCGTGAGCGGCGGGAACACCACGATCTCGTCGACACGGTTGAGGAACTCCGGACGGAAGTGCTGCTTGAGCTCTTCGGAGACCTTCGCCTTCATCCGCTCGTAGGAGCCGGCGACGTCCTTCTCCTGCTGGAAGCCGAGGTTGACGCCCTTGGAGATGTCGCGGGTCCCCAGGTTGGTGGTCATGATGATCACCGTGTTCTTGAAGTCCACGACCCGGCCCTGGGAGTCGGTGAGCCGGCCCTCCTCCAGGATCTGCAGCAGCGAGTTGAAGATGTCCGGGTGGGCCTTCTCGACCTCGTCGAACAGCACCACCGAGAACGGCTTGCGGCGCACCTTCTCCGTCAGCTGGCCGCCCTCCTCGTAGCCGACGTAGCCCGGAGGCGAACCGAACAGCCGCGAGACCGTGTGCTTCTCGCTGAACTCGCTCATGTCGAGCTGGATCAGCGCGTCCTCGTCGCCGAACAGGAACTCGGCCAGCGACTTGGACAGCCACGTCTTCCCGACGCCGGACGGGCCGGCGAAGATGAACGAGCCGCCGGGCCGCTTCGGGTCCTTCAGGCCGGCGCGGGTACGACGGATCGCCCGGCTGAGTGCCTTGACGGCCTCCTCCTGGCCGATCACCCGCTTGTGCAGCTCGTCCTCCATCTTGAGCAGTCGCGTCGACTCCTCCTCGGACAGCTTCACGATCGGGATGCCGGTCGCCACGGCGAGCACCTCGGCGATCAGCTCCTCGTCGACCTCGGCGACCACGTCCATGTCGCCGGCCTTCCACTGCTTCTCCCGCTCGCTCTTGGCGAGGATCAGCTTCTTCTCCTCGTCGCGCAGCGACGCGGCGGCCTCGAAGTCCTGGCTGTCGATGGCGCCTTCCTTGCGCCGGCGCACCTCGCTGATCTTGTCGTCGAAGTCGCGCAGGTCCGGCGGCGCGGTCATCCGGCGGATCCGCAGCCGGAGCCGGCCTCGTCGATCAGGTCGATCGCCTTGTCGGGCAGGAACCGGTCGGAGACGTACCGGTCGGCGAGCGTCGCCGCCGAGACCAGCGCCTCGTCGGTGATGGTCACCCGGTGGTGCGCCTCGTAGCGGTCGCGCAACCCCTTGAGGATCTCGATGGTGTGCGCGATCGACGGCTCCTGGACCTGGATCGGCTGGAACCGGCGCTCCAGCGCGGCGTCCTTCTCCAGGTGCTTGCGGTACTCGTCGAGGGTGGTCGCCCCGATGGTCTGCAGCTCGCC
>DASSKA010000057.1:0-9959 GCA_035690905.1 Nocardioidaceae bacterium
TGCCTCGATCAGGCCCACCGGACGGAACCCGGTGGCCTGCCCGGTCTCGGCCTCCAGGCGGGCGTAGAGGTCCCGCGAGTACAGCCGGATCGCGGTGCTGGTCTCCGACGTGGACCCGAAGCAGGTCATCAGCCCGGCCGCGTGCCACGTGGTCCCCGAGGTGAGGCGGTCGCGCTCGAGCAGGAGTACGTCGGTCCAGCCGGCGTGCGCGAGATGGTAGGCCACCGACGTACCGATCACCCCGCCACCGATCACGACGACACGGGCACGGCGAGGCAGGTCGGCAGGCATGCGATCAGCCTAGGAGACCACCTTCCGCCCGGGGGAGCGGCCGGGGCCTCGACGATCGGTGAGCAGCAGTTCGACGAGATCCAGCAGGGAACGGAACCGCTCCTGCTCCTCCAGCAGAAGGCCGCGCAGCCGGGGCACCTCGGCGTCGATGCCGAACACCTCCAGGGTGTGCTCGATCGGCTCGGTCGTCGGGGCTGGGCGTGCCCGTCGGTGAGTCCTGCCCGGTCCAGACGAAGATCTCGCTGTCCGGACCGCACGGCCCGGTCGGGCCGTTGGACCACCAGTTCTCGGTCGAGGTGAGCTCGACCTGCACCCCGAGCCCGCGCCACACCTCCAGGCTGTCCCGGTCCGGCTGCGAGCGGCTCCTCGGGCTCGGGATTTTTCCTGGCTCCCTCACTGCCGGATGATCCAGAGGGCCGAGCGGGACCTCTAGGCTCGCAGCGTGCAGGACGTGGAGACCCGCGCCGTCGAGCTGCTGTCCGAGCTCGTCGGCATCGACAGCGTCAACCCGGCGCTGGTGGCCGGCGCCGCGGGTGAGCGACGCATCGTCGAGCACCTGTGCGCGCGTCTGCAGCGCTGCGGCTTCGCGACCACGGTGGTGTCGGCGGCCGGCCACGCGGACCGACCCAGCCTGGTCGCCGTGCCGTCCCGGCCCCCCGACGGCCCCACGGTCGTCCTCAACGGGCACCTCGACACGGTGGGTGTGGCCGGGATGGCGGATCCGTTCACCGCCCGTGTCGACGGCGACAGGCTCTACGCCCGCGGCGCCGCCGACATGAAGGGTGGGGTCGCCGCGATGGTCGCCGCCGCGGAGCGGCTGGTCGCGGCGTCCGCGCCGGTGCGCCCGGTGCTCGCACTGGTGGCCGATGAGGAGGACGCCAGCCTGGGCAGCGAGGCCGTGGTCGCGGCGCTCCCCGACCTGGGGATCCGGCCCGACCTGTCCCTGATCGCCGAACCCACCGACCTGGCGCTGAGCCGGTCGCTGCGTGGCTTCGGCGTGGTGCGGGTGAGGTTCGCGGGACGGGCGGCGCACAGCTCGCAGGCGGAGCTCGGCATCAACGCGGTGACGCACCTGGGCCGGCTGCTGCACGCGGTCGACCGGCGGGCGCCGGCGGTCAGGGCCACCGGTGGGGACCTGATGGTGACCGTGGCGCGCGGGGGCGGGTCGCCGTTCGTCGTACCCGATCACGCCGAGTGCCTGGTCGAGCTGCGTACGACGCCGGACCGGGCCGCCGCCGGGGCGCTGGACGAGGTCCGAACCCTGCTGGAGCCGGACTGGCACGCCGAGGCTGAGCTGGTCGTGCACCGTGACGGCTGGCGGCTCGACGGCACCGGTCCGGCGGCCGATCTGGCGGCGCGGCTCGGCGGCGCGCTCGGCACCGGGCCGACCTTCGACGCGCCGTACTGGATGGAGGCGCCGCTGTGGCAGCGGGTCTGTCCCACGGTGGTGTGCGGTCCGTCCGGGGGCGGGCTGCACGCCGTTGACGAGTGGGTCGACCTGGGCCAGGTCCGGAGGTTCGCGTCGGCCCTGGTGGACGTCCTCGGCGAGGGGATGCCCGATGGCCAGTGATCCTCGCGGACTGCGCGGCGACGCCCCGCTGCTGGACGCGTGGCTGCGGTTCCAGGAGAGCGCGCCCACGCCGTTCACCATCCCCGGCCACAAGCAGCGCACCGACCTCGTCGGCGACGTGGTGGCCGGCGACGTCCCGCTGTACGCCGGCCTGGACACCATGAAGCTCTCCACCGGCGTGCTCACGGACGCCGAGGCGCGAGCCGCGCGGCTGTGGGGCGCGGACTTCTGCCGCTTCTCCACCGGCGGCTCCACCCACGCCAACCAGGCGGTCGCGCTAGCCCTGGGCAGCGAGGGGGACCGGGTGGTGGTCAGCCGGACCCTGCACCGCTCGTCGCTGCTCGGACTGGTGCTGGCGGGTCTCACCCCGGTGTGGGTGCGCCCCGAGGTCGACCCGACGACTGGTCTGCCCCTCGGCGTCGCACCCGAGACGGTGCGCAGCGCGCTGGAGCAGAACCCCGGAGTGCGGGCGGTGCTCGTCGGCGACCCGTCGTACGTCGGCACCGTCGGCGACGTCGCGGGGCTCGCGGAGGTGGCGCACGAGCACGGCGTGCCGCTCGTCGTCGACGCAGCCTGGGCGGCTCACTTCGGCTTCCACCCCGACCTGCCGCGTCATCCGCTCCAGCTCGGCGCGGACGCGATGGTGACCAGCGCCCACAAGACGCTGCCCGCGTGGAGCCAGGCCGCCCTCGTCCTCGCCCGCACCGAGCGGTTGGACGCGGCCCGGCTGGACGCCGGCGTGGAGGCGACCGCGACGACCAGCCCCGCCGGCGCCGTGCTGGCCAGCACCGACGCGGCCCGTGCCCTGCTCGAGCGGGACGGTGCGCGGCTGCTCGAGGACGCCATCGCGGCCACCCGAGGCGCCCGCGAACGACTCCGGAAGGTCGACGGCCTCGTTGTTCTGGACGGTGCCACGGTCGACCCGCTCAAGCTGACCGTGGTGCTGCCCGGGACCGGAGCCGACGGCAATGCCGTCGAAGGAGACCTCCTACGAGGCGGTCTGCCGATCGAGTCGGCCGACCGCGACGTGCTCGTCGCCGTCGTGTCCCTGGCCGACACACCGGACACGCTGGACACCCTCGCGGCCGCCATGGCCGACTCGATCGAACGGCACCGCGGCGCCCCACGCGCCACGGTGGGACCGGCGGCCTACCGCGTCGATCCGGTCACCGCGCTCCCGCCCCGGCAGGCCTTCTTCGCCGAGTCGGACACGGTGCGTATCGACAAGGCCCTCGGCCGGATCAGCGCCGAGCTCGTGGCGCCGTACCCGCCGGGCATCCCCGTGCTCGCACCCGGGGAGCTGATCACCGCCGACACCCTGTCCGCCCTCGATCACGCCGCGTCTGCCGGCGTCCGGATCGCCTACGCCGCCGACTCCTCACTCGCCACCCTCCGGGTGACCCGCGGCTGACGAGGCGTTCGGGTGGCTCGGCGGTGCTCCGAGCGGGACCACCCGACCACCGGCATATCCCACGGCGACGAGGGCACAGCACCGGTGGATGGCGCACTGGCCGCACCCGATGCGGCCATGGCCGTTACGGTCGTCGTAGTCGCCGAGCACGAGGAGTCCAGAACGTGAACCGGGTGCGTGATGCGCTGAAGCGGATCGCTGATGTCTACGCGGGCGACGAGCAGCGGCCCCTTCGGGGTTATCTGGTGGCCATGGGCACCTACGGCGGTCTGGTCTCCGGGCTGTTCGGGCTGGGCAAGGTGGCCGGCGTGCGGCTCCCGGAACGGTTCGGGCTCGGAGACACCATCTTGCTGGCGGTCGCCACCCACAAGGCCAGCCGGCTGCTGGCCATGGACGCCATCACCAGTCCGCTCCGCGCGCCGTTTACCCGCTACGAAGGACCGGCGGGCGAGGCGGAGGTGGTGGAGTCGGTGCGCGGGGACGGCCTCCAGCACGCGGCCGGGGAGCTCGTGTCGTGTCCGTTCTGTCTCGGGCTGTGGACCGCGACCGGGCTCACCGCGGGCATGGTGTTCGCGCCCCGCCTCACCCGGCTCGCGACCACGATGCTGACGTCCGTCGCCGTCTCCGACACGCTGCACATCGGGTACGACGGGGCCAAGCAGCTGTTGCACCAGGTCGGCGAGTAGGACGTGGCCGAGCTGGTCCGCACCAATGACCTCGGTCTGATCTCGGTGATCGAGAGCCTCCTCATCGACGCCGACATCCCCTACCAGGTCACCGACCGCAACATGAGCATCCTCGAGGGCTCCATCGGGGCGATCCAGATGCGGATCCTGGTCCCGAACGAGCAGGAGGACGAGGCCAGAGAGCTCCTCGTCGACGCCGACCTCGGCAACTGGCTGCGGCCGTAGGTGGGCTCCGCCGCTGCCGCGGCGCCCCGTCGTACGCCTAGGTCGCTCAGGTCCGCAGCGCGGCCCGCAGGGCGCCGACCAGCGCTCGGGACTGGGCGAGGGGTCGGGACTTGCGTGGGCGGCCAGGCGTGACGCGGCTGGCGCGCGCGTTCCTGGCTGCGCGGTACGCCTCGGCGCGGGCGATGTCCTCCTGCATGCGGTAACGCGCAAGGACCATGGCCGTGGTGGGGTGCTCGCTGGGGTACATGGGGTGGTCCTCCGGGACTCGCGGTTGGCCTTCTGTCTGCACCCTCGAGACTTCCGGTAAGACGCACTCAAGACATCTGGAATTCTCCCTATGGTCGCGGCGCCGGCCGCTTTAGATTGGGTCTGAGGGCTCACTTCCGAGGAGCAGCAGATGAACGACGTCGACCAAGCGCCCGGGATCGTGCGGTGGACCCTGCGGCTGGAGCAGTCCACGGCGCTGGACCGGCCGGTGCACGCGCTGGAACCGGCCACGAATGCCTTGTTCGGGAGCGGACCGTTGGCTCGTGTGCTCCGCGGCGACTGGCTCGGGCACGCTGTCCACCCGGTGCTCACCGATGTCGCGGTCGGCACGTGGCTCTCCGCGAGCCTGCTCGACCTGTTCGGAGGGGCCGGAGCGTCCGCTGCGGCCCAGCGGCTCGTCGGTGCTGGCCTGCTCGCGGCCGCCCCGACGGCGTGGACCGGCTGGGCGGAGTGGGCGGGGCTTGGCGCCCGCGACAAGCGGGTCGGCCTCGTGCACTTCGCGACCAACGGCGTCGCGATCGGCCTCTACGCAGCATCCTGGTTCGCCCGTCGGCGCGGCCGGCACTCAGCCGGCGCGCGGCTGGCCCTGGCCGGGGCGGCCGTGGCGGGTGTCGGTGCCTACCTCGGAGGCCACCTCACCGAGGCACGGATGGTGGCCAGCCACCACCCGGCGTACGACACCTGAGCCTGAGCGGCTACTTCGGGGCGGCGCCCCAGTCCGGGGCGCTGTCCCAAGGCTTGACCGTGAGGACCGGGTGCGGGGAGCTGCCGTCGGCGTTCATGACCCAGATGTCGCCTCGCCCCTGGCGGTCGGCCTTGGCGAAGACGATCAGCTTGCCGTCGGGGGAGAACGACGCCGAGAACAGCCGCCGTCCCGTGACCGGGAAGTGGCTGATCTGGGTGAGGCCGGTGCCGTCGGGCCGCACGGTGTAGTACTGCGACCGCTCGTCGTTGACCTCGACGTTGGACCGGAACAGGATGCGCGAGCCGTCGGGTGCCCAGTCCGGGTTGTCGCCGGCGTTCAGGTTCCACGGTGTGATCCGGTGGAGCTGGGTGCCGTCCGCCTTCATCACGAACAGGGCGCGCTGCAGCCGGGGCTTGACCAACGGTGAGTTGACCCGTTCGAAGACGATCCACTTCCCGTCAGGGGACAGCTGCGGGTAGTGGATGTCGCCGGCGTAGCGGGGCAGGCGCAGGATCTCTCGCTCGCCGGCGCCGTTGGCTCCGATGATCCCGACGGCCGCGTGCTCGATCTGGTCCCAGCCGAGCTTCGGGAAGTGCCGGATGCGGCCGGTGGCGCGGGCGTAGGTGACGTGCCGGCCGTCCGGCGCGAACGACGCCTCGCTGGCGTCCTCGCAGCCGACGGGAACGCGGTTCGGCGCCGGCTTCTTCTGACAGACGGGTGTCACGCGCTGTGTGCCGCTGCCGTCTGCGTTGACGACCATCAGCCACAACGGGCCGTCCACGGGGTTCCGCGAGAAGACCAGTCGCGCGCCGCTGGGCGACCAGTCGGCCTGGTCGTCGTTGGTGCCGGTCGGCGGGTGGGTGATCTGCCGGACGTCCGTGCCGTCGGCGTTCAAGGTGAACACCGCGCTCTTGGTCTGGTTCGGGTCGAAGTAGCGCCGGAAGGCGATCTTGCCGTTGGTGCCGGGTGTGGTCAGCCGGTGGGCGTGGGAGTCGGTGACGCCAGCAGAGGGCGTCGGCGCCAGTGACAACAACAACACGCACGCCGCGAAGGTGGAGGTTCGGAGCGGAACAGCTGGTCGCATGGTGACCCGCCTCGATTCGCGTCGCGGGTTCCTTCCTTGGGCGTTTCGAGCCTGGCAACGGGCTGAGAGCCAGTCAATGGTTCACCAGGGTGTCGGAGCGCCCCCATTGGGCCAGTGCGCCGACGAGACTGCCGCTCGACCGCACTAGGCCGCCCACTCACCCGGCGATGCCGCGTCGGCCACCCCGCTCGACGCGGGTGCCACCGAGGTCGGCCCGCTGCCCGGCGCGGTAGCCGTAGGGACGGCCGCTGCCGGACAGGCTGCGGGGCGGGATCTGGCGCCGGAGCGGATAGGCATCCTGCATCGCCGAGGCGGCCTCCCTGGTGCGGTCGGCGAGCACCAGGGCCACGGATCGTTCGCCTTCCTCCGTCGTATGCCCCGTCTGCTGGGCCGCCCGCTGCTGCGCGCGGATCTCAGCCTCGCGCAGGCGGTTGGTCACCGCCGAGGTGAACCCCGCGAGCCAGGAGCGTCGGAAGGCGGCGACGCTCTCCCCGAACGGCGCCGCGGCGCGGGTGAGTCCGGTGGCGGCCTGGAGCAGCAGGCTGGTGTAGAGCAGCTCGGTGCGTTCGAGGTCGGACGCGAAGCCGAACAGGTGGATGGACAGCTGCTTGACGCCCACGACGTGCCGGGTGCGCTGGATCGACGCGCAGCGCAGCTGCATGGCGACCTGCTGGAGCAGGTGAGCCTTGTCGAGAGCGTACGGCGGGTCGAGGACCACCACCCGGTCCCCGATCCTGTCCGACGACGGGTCGTGCTGGGCGAGCAGGGCACGGTCGATGCCGTACTTCGCGATGAGCTCGGCGGCCTTGGCGGTGTAGGCCTCTGCCTCCTCGGCGGTCGCGGCCGGGTTCTCGGCCTTGGCCAGGATCTTGCGGATGCGGGCCAGGACGTGGTCGTACATGCGGGCTCCGGTGGTGTCTCGGATGCGGATCCCGTTCCTGGGGCTTGGGGATCCCCTGACCCTGCCACGCCGTACCGACAAGAACGCGTTTCCGGGTCCAGCGTCCTACGTCACCGGCCAGGCCGGCTCAACGGAGGGCGGCGCGGGCCGCGTTCGCGCCGCAGGCCCCGTGCACGCCGCCGCCGGGATGAGCGGACGCGGAGGCGAGGTACAGCCCCTTCACGGGGGTCTGCGCGCGGGCGAGTCCGGGGGTCGGCCGCAGGAACAGCTGCTGGCGCAGCCGCGCCGTGCCGCCGTTGATCGCCCCGCCGACCAGGTTCTCGTCGCGGGCCTCCAGCTCGCGCGGCCCGAGCACCCGCCGGGCCACCACCCGCGAGGAGAACCCGGGCGCCTGCTCCTCGACCAGCGCCTGCATCCGGTCGGCCATCCGCTCTCGGTCGGACTCGTCCCAGTCCCCCCGGATCCCCGAGTCCCCGGCGTCGAAGCGGACCCGCTGCGGAACGTGCGCGTACGCCCACGCCGACTCGCAACCGGACGGCGCACGAGACGGGTCGGTGGCGGCCATCTGGCCAAGCAGCAGGAACGGCCGGTCGGGCACCGCGTGTGCGCCGATCTGCGCGGACGTCCTCTGCACCTCCGGCACGGTCCCGCCGAGGTGCACCGTCCCAGGCAGCCGCGACGGCATCGACGCCCACGGCACCGGGCCGGACAGCGCCCAGTCCACCTTCACCGTCCCCGGGTCCCAGCGGAACCGCCGCATTCCCAGCCGGACCCGGCGGGGCAGCCGGGACCAGGGCAGCAGCCCGCCGTAGAGGGCCGTGGCCGGCACGTCGGCCAGCACCGCCCGGCCGGCCCGGATCACCTCTCCGGAAGAGGTGCGCACGCCGACCGCCCGGCCGTCGGAGACGAGCACCTCCCAGGCCCGGACGCCGGTGCGGACGCGTCCGCCGTACGACGAGAGGCGCCGCGCCAACGCCTCGGTGAGCAGGCCCGCCCCACCGCGCGGCGCCGGGAAGCCGACCTGTTGGCCGAGCATCGCCAGCAGCAGCCCGAACAGCCCGGACCCCGGCTGGTGCAGCGGGATGTCGGCGTGCGCGGCGTTGCCGGCGATCAGCGCGGGGCCGAACCGCCCGGTGAACCAGCGACGGGCCAGCGAGCGCGCTGGGGCCAGCAGGTCGCGTACCAGGCCGACACCTCCGGCGTCCGGCAGCCGGCCCAGCGCGGAGAGCCCGGCGTGCACCGGCGGAAACGGAGACAGCAGCGCGTTGATGACCTGCGACCCGATCTCGTCCCAGCGCGCGCACAGCCGCAGCCAGGCATCCCCGTCGCCGGGCGCGTCCACGGCGAGCGCGGCGGCGGTGTCCAGCCGGTCCCGGTGCAGCAGCGCCCAGCCGCCGTCCTGGAACGGCGTGCCGGCCACCGCAGGCGCATGCGTCCACTCCAGCCCGAACCGCCCCAGGTCGAGCGCCTGGAGGGCCGGTGAGGCGACCGCCAGCGGGTGGAAGGAGCTGAACGTGTCGTGCAGGTAGTCCGGGTGCACGTCGCGTGCGCTGCGCACCGCGCCGCCCACGGTGTCCTGCGCCTCCAGCACCAGCACGTCCCAGCCGGCCTCGGCGAGCAGGTTCGCGGCCACCAGGCCGTTGGGTCCTCCGCCGACCACGACGGCGTCCGGATCACTCAGAATGCGTCACCACCCTCTGGACATCGGCGCCGGGGCTCCTAGGGTCTGTCCATGGACTTCGCACCCTCCGCCCGTGCCGCCGAGCTCACCGACCTGGTCGCCGAGTTCCTCGCCAAGGAGATCGAGCCCGTCGAGCCTTCCTACCACGCCGAGCTTGCCCGGCTCCGGGCGGAAGGCGATCCGTGGCAGCCCCTTCCGGTGCTCGACGACCTGCGCGCGAAGGCGCGCGCCCAGGGATTGTGGAACCTCTTCCTGCCCATGGAGCACGCCGGCGGGTACGCGGACAGGGTCCACGGCGGGCAGGGGCTGTCGAACGTGGACTACGCTCCGCTGGCCGAGCTGATGGGCCGATCGGCCATCGCGCCGTACGTCTTCAACTGCAACGCCCCGGACACCGGCAACATGGAGGTGCTGCTCCGCTACGGCACCGACGCGCAGCGCGAGCAGTGGCTGGAGCCGCTGCTGGACGGGCGGATCCGCAGCGCGTTCAGCATGACCGAGCCGGACGTGGCCTCCTCCGACGCCACCAACATGAAGGCCACCGCGGTCGTCGACGGCGACGAGGTGGTGGTCAACGGCCGCAAGTGGTGGTCCACCGGCATCGGCCACCCTGACTGCAAGATCCTGATCTTCATGGGGCTCACCGACCCCGAGGCCGACAAGCACCACCGGCACTCGATGGTGCTGGTGCCCCGCGACGCCGCCGGGGTGAAGGTGGAGCGGCTGCTCCCGGTGGCCGGGATGTACGACGAGCCGTTCGGGCACGGCGAGGTCTCGTTCACCGACGTACGCCTGCCGCTGTCGAACGTGATCGCCGGGCCCGGCCGGGCCTTCGAGATCGCCCAGGGCCGGCTGGGTCCGGGGCGGGTGCACCACTGCATGCGGCTGGTCGGGCTCGCGGAGATGGCCCTCGAGCGCGCCTGCCGGCGGGCCACCGAGCGGGTCGCGTTCGGCAAGCCGCTGGCCGAGCTGGGCGGCAACAAGGAGCGCATCGCGCAGGCCCGGATCGCGATCGACCAGGCCCGGCTGCTGGTGCTGCACTGCGCCTGGAAGCTGGACACCGTCGGGGGCCGGGGGGCCCGCAAGGAGGTCGCCGAGATCAAGGTCGCCGTGCCCGCGATGGCCCAGCAGGTCATCGACATGGCCATCCAGCTGCAC
>DASSKA010000058.1:0-50446 GCA_035690905.1 Nocardioidaceae bacterium
GAGATCGTGATCCTCCGGGGCGTGCCGTGCACCATCCCCGAGCGGGCCGCGTTCGATGCGATGCGCACCGCGCCTGACGTGCGGGAGGCGACCGTCAGCGTGGACATGATGATGGCCGCACTGCTGACGTCCATCCGGCGCTTGCGAAGGTACGTCGACGCACGGCCCGGCTGGGAAGGTGTCGCGACGGCGCGTGCGGCTCTGGACCTCGCGGACGAGGACAGCCGTTCGCCGAACGAGACCCGGATGCGGCAGATCTGGGTGCTGGACGCCAAGCTGCCCCGGCCGCTGGTGAACAAGCACGTCTGGGATCTCTCCGGGCACCTGCTCGGGATCGCGGACCTGCTCGACGAAGAGGCGGGTGTTGTCGGCGAGTTCGACGGCGCCGACCACCGCCGTGCCCGGCAGCACAGCAAGGACGAGGACCGCGCCGAGGGCTTCCGGCGTCACCTGCTGGAGCTGTTCCGGGTGACCGGCCCGGATCTGCCGGACCGCGCCAAGGTGGTGGGCCGCATGCGCGCCGCCCGGTCACGCGCCAAGTGGCTTCCGCAGGGCAGCCGGTCCTGGACCACGACACCGCCAGCGGGATGGGAGCCGATCCAGACCCTCGACGCGCTGCTCGACGAGCGCGACGCCGTACGCGCTCTCAACGAGCGCTGGGAGCTCGAACGGGAGCAGGTGGAAGCAGAGCTGCGGGCCGAGCACGGCCAGCTGAGCTGACCGCGGGTCACAGGGACGCGCTGACCTCGACCCACCGGTCCAGCAGCGCCTGCGCCTTGCCGGAGTCGATCGCCTCCCGGGCCCGGTCGATCCCGGCGGCCAGCCGCGCGGCGTACTCCCCCTCCTCGGCCGCATGGACGGCCAGCGCCGCGCCTGCGTTGAGGAGTACGGCGTCGCGAACCGGGCCGGCCTCGCCCCCGAGCAGCCGGCGTACGACGGAGGCATTGAAGGCCGGATCGTCGCCCCGGAGGTCCTCCGCGCGGCCACGCGGCAGGTCGAACGCGGACGGGTCCACGGTGAACCTCTCCACCGCCCCGTCGCGGACCGCCCACACCGAGGAGGTGGTCGTGGTGGTCAGCTCGTCGAGGCCGTCGTCGCCGCGGAACACCCAGGCGTCCACGCCGCGGCGCGCGAACACCCCGGCCATCAGCGGGGCCTTCGCCTCGTCGGCGCAGCCGACCGCGTGCGCCTGCGGGTGCGCCGGGTTGGTCAGCGGGCCGAGCAGGTTGAACGTGGTGCCCACCCCGAGCTCGCGGCGGGCCACCGCCGCATGCCGCAGCGCGGGGTGGAAGGCGGCCGCGAAGCAGAACGTGATGCCGACGTCGCCGGCCAGCTGGGCCACCGCGCCCGCCGGCAGGTCGAGCCGGATGCCGAGCGCCTCCAGCACGTCGGCGGATCCCGACTTCGACGACGCGGACCGGTTGCCGTGCTTGACCACGGGCGCGCCGGCGCCGGCCGCCACGATCGCGGACATCGTCGAGATGTTCACCGACATCGAGCGGTCCCCGCCGGTGCCCACCACGTCCAGCAGCCGGCCGGGGATGCTGATCGGGGTGGCATGGGCGTACATCGCCTCGATGAGCCCCTCGATCTCCTCGACCGTCTCGCCCTTGGCGCGCAGCGCCACCGCGAACCCGGCGATCTGCACCGGGCTCGCCTCGCCGGCGAGGATCTCCCCCATCGCCCAGGCGGTCTGGTCGGCGGTCAGGTCGGTGCGCGCGATCAGCGCGGCCAGCACCTCGGGCCACGAGTGCGCGATCATGACAGGCTCAGCCGGCGGTGCGCTGCACCGCGCTGCCGGGCAGCCGGGTGCGCAGCAGCGCGGTGGTGGTCTCGGCGAGCCGGACCGGGTCGATGGGCAGCGGGACCGCGGCCTCCGCCCGCGACCAGGTGGCCAGCCAGGCGTCCTGCGGCCGGCCGGTGAGCACCAGGATCGGCGGGCAGGCGTAGATCTCGTCCTTGAGCTGCTTCGCGATACCCATCCCGCCGGCGGGCACCGCCTCCCCGTCCAGGATGGCCAGGTCGATGGTGCCGCTGTCCATCTGCTCGATGACGATCGGCTCGGTCGCCACCTCGACGTACTCCAGCTTGGGCAGGTCCGGGTGCGGGCGCTTGCCGAGCGCCAGCATCACATCTTGGCGGGTGTTCGCGTCGTCGCTGTAGACGAGCACCCGAAGGGCCTGTTCCTGCTGGGTCTGGGAGTGCGGTTCGGTCACGCCGGGAATGCTACCGGGCGGCGGTGAGCAGGGGCCTTTCGGCCGTCGGGACGCGGCCCGCGAAGCAGTCGCGACACGGCATGCGAACAACCAGGGGGTCGGGGTGCACACCCGAATGGTTACCGACATAATGGCCGGGTGGCGACAGCAACCTCATCGATTCCCGCGTCTCGTCTGCACGGACACAGCGACCGGCCCAGCATGGTCAGCGTAGGCACGATCGTCTGGCTCTCCAGCGAGCTGATGTTCTTCGCGGCACTGTTCGCGGCCTACTACTCCATCCGGGCGGTGTCCCCCGAGCTGTGGGCCCAGAACACCCCGCACCTCGAGGTGCCCTTCGCCTCGGTCAACACCACGATCCTGGTGCTGTCGTCGCTGACCTGCCAGCTCGGGGTGTTCGCCGCCGAGCGTGGCCAGGTGGGCCGCACCGGCAGCGTCTTCAACGTCAAGGGATGGGGTCTGCGCGAGTGGTTCGTGCTGACCTACATCATGGGCGCGGTCTTCGTGGCCGGCCAGGGCACCGAGTACACCAGCATGGTCCACGACGGGATCACGCTGAGCGCCTCGGCGTACGGCTCGATGTTCTACCTGACCACCGGCTTCCACGCGCTGCACGTCACCGGCGGTCTGATCGCATTCCTCCTCCTGCTGGGCCGCACCTTCATGGCCCGGAGATTCACCCACGAGCAGGCGGTCAGCGCCATCGTCGTGTCCTACTACTGGCACTTCGTCGATGTCGTGTGGATCGGCCTGTTCGCGACCATCTACCTCATTCAGTGACGAAGAAGGACATTGTGCGACCACGTTCTCTAGGGGCTCGACTGTCGGCCAAGCGCCGTAGCCCGTTCGCCGGGTTCGTCGTACTGCTGCTCGGGCTGCTGGTCTCCGGCGGTGCGTACGCCGCGCTCGCCCCGGCCAGCGCCGACACGAGTACGACGTCCCAGTCGGCCATCGAGCACGGCCGGCAGCTGTTCCTGGTGAGCTGCTCGTCCTGCCACGGCCAGCACGGCGAGGGCATCGTCGAGCAGGACGGGAAGACCAACTACGGTCCGCCGCTGATCGGCGTGGGCGCCGCCGACGTCGACTTCCAGGTCGGCACCGGCCGGATGCCGCTGGCCACGCCCGGCCAGCAGGCCGCGGCGCACCCGGTGACGTTCACGCCCCAGGAGATCCGGGACCTGGCGGCGTTCGTCGCCACGCTGGGCCCCGGCCCGGCCATCCCGCCGAAGTCGGCCTACGACACCCAGAACGCCACCACCGAGCAGATCGTCAAGGGTGGCGACTTCTTCCGCACCAACTGCACGGCCTGCCACAACTTCGCCGGCGCCGGCGGCGCGCTGCCGGAGGGCAAGCACGCGCCAGCGCTGACCCAGGTCAGCAACAAGCACATCTACGAGGCCCTGATCATCGGCCCGCAGCAGATGCCGGTGTTCTCCAACCAGGTGATCAAGCCGCAGGAGAAGCGCGACATCATCGCCTACCTCAACAGCATCCGGGACATGCCGAAGTACGGCGGCTCGACGCTCGGCTCGCTCGGGCCGGTCAGCGAGGGCCTGTGGGCCTGGGTGGTCGGCATCGGCTCCCTGGTCGCCTTCGCCGTCTGGATCGCCTCGCACACCGCCCGCAGCAAGAAGAAGGGGGCCTAGGCCGTGGCTGACAGGCCGGATGTAGACAGGCCGCACCCGGTGCCCACCGGCACCGACGTCGCCGTGCCGCGGGAGGGTGACACGGTCATCAAGGCGCAGACCGAGGCGGACCCGATCGCCGACCCGGGCCTGCCGCCGCACGTGCCGCGCCCCACCGACGTCGACGAGCGCAGCGAGAAGCGCGCCGAGCGTCAGGTCGCCGCGCTGTTCGGGTTCTCGATGGTGTGCGCCATCGGGTTCTGCGTCGCCTACTTCACCCTGGAGATCGGTGACAACCCGACGGTGTGGCTGGGCTACGGCGCCTCGAATGTGATCCTGGGCCTCAGCCTCGGGCTGGCCCTGCTGTCCATCGGGGTCGGCGCCATCCAGTGGGCCCGCAAGCTGATGAGCGACGTGGAGATCGTCGAGCACCGGCACCCGATCGCCTCCAACGAGGAGAGCCGCACCGAGGCGGTCGCCGCCCTCTCCCAGGGCATCTCCGACTCCGGCATCGGCCGGCGGCCGCTGGTCCGCAACACGCTGATCGGCGCGGTCGGCATGCTCGGCCTGCCGGTGATCGTGGCGCTGCGCGACCTCGGCCCGCTGCCCGGCAGCAAGTTGTCGCACACGGTGTGGCGTCAGGGCATGCGGGTGGTCAACGACGTGGCCGGCACCCCGATCACCCCCGACGACCTGCAGATCGGCCAGCTGGTCAACGGCGAGCCGGAGGTGTTCTTCGAGAACAAGCCGGACGGCGAGCCGAAGTTCGAGGGCACCGAGCTGCTGCAGGCCAAGGCGAAGGCCGCGGTCATCCTGGTCCGGATGCGCCCGCAGGACATCCACCCCGCCAAGGGGCGCGAGAACTGGGGCGTCGAGGGCATCTTGTGCTACTCCAAGATCTGCACCCACGTCGGGTGCCCGATCTCGCTGTGGGAGCAGCAGACGCACCACCTGCTGTGCCCCTGCCACCAGTCCACTTTCGATCTCGCGAACAACGGCAAGGTGATCTTCGGCCCTGCCGCACGTCCGCTCCCCCAGCTCCCGCTGCAGGTCGACTCCGAGGGCTACCTGGTGGCCCAGAGCGACTTCCACGAGCCGGTGGGCCCGAGCTTCTGGGAACGAGGCTGATCAGCGATGGTTGCCGGAATCAGCAGCAACACGCGGCGCGCCGCCAAGGTCGAGAAGACCCCGAAGGTGGCCGGCGTCGCCACCTGGGTCGACGACCGCACCGGGATCGCGACAGCGGCCAAGTCCCAGATCCGCAAGGTGTTCCCGGATCACTGGTCGTTCATGCTCGGCGAGATCGCGCTGTGGTCCTTCGTCGTACTCCTGCTCACGGGCGTGTTCCTCACGCTCTGGTTCAAGCCGAGCATGGGCGAGACCGTCTACGACGGCTCCTACGCCAACCTCAAGGGCATCCCGATGTCGGACGCCTACGCCTCGACGCTGAACATCTCCTTCGACGTGCGCGGTGGTCTGCTGATGCGGCAGATGCACCACTGGTCGGCGATGCTGTTCATCGCCGCGATGTTCGTGCACATGATGCGGGTGTTCTTCACCGGCGCGTTCCGCAAGCCGCGCGAGATGAACTACATGATCGGCCTGCTGCTGCTCATGCTGGGCATCCTGGAGGGCTTCGCGGGCTACTCGCTGCCCGACGACCTGCTGTCCGGCACCGGTCTGCGGATCGCGGACGGGCTGATCGAGGCGATCCCGGTGGTCGGGTCCTATCTCTCGTTCTTCCTGTTCGGCGGGGAGTTCCCCGGTGACCAGATCATCTCCCGGCTCTACGCCGTACACATCCTGCTGATCCCCGGGCTGCTGCTCGCGCTGATCGGCGCGCACATGCTGCTGCTGGTCTACCAAAAGCACACCCAGTGGCCCGGGCCCGGCCGGACCAACGACAACGTGGTCGGCTTCCCGATGCTGCCGGTGTACGCCGCGAAGGCCGGCGGGTTCTTCTTCACCGTCTTCGGCGTGACCGCGCTGATGGGTGGCCTGCTGACCATCAACCCGATCTGGATGTACGGGCCCTACACGCCCAACCAGGTGACCGCCGGCTCCCAGCCCGACTGGTACATGGGTATCGCCGAGGGTCTGCTGCGCGCCATGCCCAACTGGGAGACGCACCTCGCCGGGTTCACGATCAGCTGGAACGTCCTGATCCCGGGCGTGGTGGTGCCCGGGGTGCTGTTCACGGTGATGCTGCTCTACCCGTTCATCGAGGCGTGGATCACTGGGGACAAGCGGGAGCACCACCTGCTGCAGCGGCCCCGCAACGCGCCGACGCGCACCGCGTTCATGGTCGCCATGATCACGCTGTACGGCGTGCTGTGGGCCGAGGGCGGCAACGACATCCTGGCGCTGGTGTTCCACTGGAACCTGAACTACATCACCTACACCGCGCGCGGTGCGGTGTTCATCCTGCCGGTGGTGGCGTTCATCATCGCCCGGCGCTGGTGCATCTCGTTGCAGCGGCAGGACCAGAACCGGCTGCTGCACGGGTACGAGTCCGGCATCATCATGCGCTCCCCCGAGGGCGCGTACGCCGAGCGGCACGTGCCGATCGGCGTCAACGAGGCCTACGAGCTCACCGCGCGCGACCGCGACCCGGTCGTGGAGCTGCCGCCGGAGTACGACGAGAACGGGGTCCGTGCACCGCGCTCCCGCGCCGAGCGGCTGCGCGCCCGGCTCTCCCAGTTCTACTTCGGCAACAACATCCAGAAGCCGACCGCGGAGGAGCTCGAGGAGGCGCACGAGCACGCGGCTCACGAGCTGGAGAAGGCCTCTGACGGGCACCAGCACCTGCACGGTGGTGACTACACCGGCGACTACGAGCTCGACGGCACCGCCGCCGACGGGCACCAGTTCGACGGTCGGCACTACGTCGACGACGAGGAGCTCCGCGGCCACTGAGCCGCTCCCCCGGCTTCGAAGGGCCGGTCCCGCTGTAGCGGGGCCGGCCCTTTCCCGTCGAGTGGTCACTCCCTGCCCGTCGCGCCGGCAGTTGGCCGGGGCGAACCGGCGCCGTACGGCCTCGATGCACCGCGGATGACCACTCGACGCACCGGGGCTGACCACTCAACGGGAGGGAGGGTCAGGTCAGTGGAGAGCCGACCCGGCCTTCCAGTCCTTGAACGACAGGTTCCAGTCGCCGTACCCGTTGGTCAGTGTCATGTGCCGGTCGCTGCCGTGCACGATGACCACATCCCCACGACCGTGGGTCAGGTTGTACAGCCACTTCGCGTTGTCGGTCGTCATGCCGACGCAGCCGTGGCTGGTGTTCGCCACGCCCTGGGCGGAGTCCGACCACGGTGCCGCGTGCAGGAACTCACCGGAGTAGGTGACCCGCATGTCCCAGTACACCGTCAGGTTGTAGTACTCCGGGGAGCTCTTCGGGATCCCGACCGTGGCCGCGTCCATCTGGACCTTCGGCGACTTCGAGATGATCACCTTGATCCCGCTGCGCGTGATGAACCCGGGCTTGCCGGCGCTGATCGGGATGGTGCGCAGCAGGGCGCCGTTGTCGTAGACCTTCATCTCGTGGCTGGCGACGTTGACCTTCATGATGATCGCGTCGCCGACGGTGAAGGTCTCGCTGCGGTCCAGCTGGCCGTAGATGCCGTTGCCGGCGGGAATGCTGTTGATGTCCGCGTTCACGGTGACCGTGGTGCCCGGCTCCCAGTAGTCCTTCGGCCGCCAATGCACCTCGTTGTCGCTGATCCAGTGCCAGGCACCCCGCTGGTGCGGGCTGGTCTCCACCGACAGGTGCCGCTCGATGGACTTCTTGTCCGTGACGGGTACGTCGAACCGGATGATCACCGGCATGCCGACCCCGACGGTCTCCCCGCCGAGCGGCTCGAAGCTCGGGAAGGTCTGCTGGTCCAGGGTCAGGTCGTCGCTGTGGAACGTCATCCGGTCCCGGGCCTGCACGCCCTGCGCGTCCGAGGCGACCGCGCGCACGTGGTAGGCCTTCCCCGGTTCCAGGCGCCGGTTGGCCGTCCAGGTGGTCTTGTCGGCCGACAGGGTGCCGCCCAGCCGGTGCTTGCCGTGCCCGATGCGCACGCGCACGTGGTCGAAGGTGCCCTGGGCGACGTCCAGCTTGACCTGGGTGTCCACCGGCACGGTCTCATCCGGCGACGACGGCAGGTTCGAAGTGATCTCCGCCTTCGACACCACCGGGCTCGGAGAGGGCGAGCGAGACGGGCTCGCCCTGGTCACCATCGAGTTCGGGGTCTGCGCGCCGCTGCTGTTCACCGAGCAGCCGGCAGCGCCAGCCGAGACCAGCAGCAGTCCCGCGGTCATCGCGACGCCGCGTCGCTGAGCCAAGGCGCGGCTCATGGGACGAAACGACATGGAATCCCCTCGTAGGCAAAGATCGTGCACCTCTAGCGTAACAACCGTTGCGCTGTGCACCCGCATCCGAGGGGCGTACGCAATATCACGTCTGGACAACGTTTACCAGGCGCCGCCGAACCACCGCGCAGCCGCCCGTGGGTGCCCAGCGGCACGATGCGGCGGTCAGTGCGCGAGAGCGGGTCAGTGCGCGTAGTCCCCGCGGTAGTACTCGTAGATCCAGCCCGACACCGCCAGGGAACCGAACGCCACCCCGATGATGAACAGCCACCAGCCGTACACGATGCCCAGCACGCATGCCCCCAGGGTCGCGGCGCACCACAGCGGCCACCAACTGTAGGGCGGGAAGAAGCCCAGCTCCCCCGCGCCGTCGGCGATCTCGGCCTGCTTCCGGTCCTCCGGACGCGGGTCCATGTGCGTGGCATGGAAGCCCAGGTAGAACGTGACCAGCGAGGTCAGCAGGAACGTCATCGTCAGCGCGGCGGTGCCGGTCGGGTCGTAGGACATGAACCAGTACACCGGAGTGACGATCCCGAAGAAGATCGCGTTGCAGCCGAAGATCAGCGTCTCGGACCTCATCAGCGGTCACCCTTGTCCTGGTCGCGCATCGTCTCGCCGACCTCCTCGACGCTTCTGCCCATCTGGCCCTCGACGTGCCCGACCCGGCCCTCGACGTTGGGCGCGTCCAGCGGACTCTCGTCCCGCAGGGCACCGGTCTCGGTCATCTCCAGCGCCGCCACCTCCGGATGGTGCAGGTCGAAGGCCGGCGACTCCGAGCGGATCCGCGGGATCGAGGTGAAGTTGTGCCGCGGCGGCGGGCAGGAGGTCGCCCACTCCAGGGCGCGGCCCCAGCCCCACGGGTCGTCGACACCGACCAGAGGCGTACGACGGGTCTTGTACACGTTGTAGAGGAACGGCAGGGTCGACGCGCCGAGCAGGAACGCCCCGATCGTCGAGATCTGGTTGTAGATCGTGAACCCGTCGGAGGCCAGGTAGTCGGCGTACCGACGCGGCATGCCGATCACACCCAGCCAGTGCTGGATCAGGAACGTGGTGTGGAAGCCGACGAACAGCAGCCAGAAGTGCACCTTCCCGAGCCGTTCGTCGAGCATCCGGCCGGTCATCTTCGGCCACCAGTAGTAGAACCCGCCGAACATCGCGAACACCACGGTGCCGAACACCACGTAGTGGAAGTGCGCCACCACGAAGTAGGAGTCGGACACGTGGAAGTCCAGCGGCGGGCTGGCCAGGATCACGCCGGTCAGGCCACCGAACAGGAACGTGGTGAGGAACCCGATGCTCCACAGCATCGGGGTGTCCAAGGACACAGATCCCCCCCACATCGTGCCTATCCAGTTGAAGAACTTCACCCCGGTGGGCACCGCGATCAGGAACGTCATGCCCGAGAAGAACGGCAGCGAGACCGCGCCGGTGACGAACATGTGGTGCGCCCACACCGCCACCGACAGGGCGGCGATGGAGACGGTGGCCGCGACCAGGCCGACGTAGCCGAACACCGGCTTGCGGCTGAACACCGGCAGGATCTCGGTGATGATGCCGAAGAACGGCAACGCGATGATATAGACCTCGGGATGGCCGAAGAACCAGAACAGGTGCTGCCACAGCACCGGTCCCCCGCTGGCGGCGTCGAACACGTGCGCGCCGAACTTGCGGTCCGCCTCCAGCATCAGCAGCGCGCCAGCCAGCACCGGGAACGCGATCAGCACCAGCAGCGAGGTGATCAGCGTGTTCCAGCAGAAGATCGGCATCCGGAACATGGTCATGCCCGGCGCCCGCATGCAGAAGATCGTGGTGATGAAGTTGACGCCGCCGAGGATGGTGCCGAGGCCGGCCATCCACAGACCCATCACCCACAGGTCACCACCGACGCCGGGGCTGTACTGGGCGCTGGACAGCGGCGTGTAGGCGAACCAGCCGAAGTCGGCGGCACCGCCCGGAGCGAGGAACCCGGAGAAGGCGATCAGGCCGCCCATCAGGAACAGCCAGTAGCTGAACATGTTCAGCCGCGGGAACGCGACGTCGGGCGCGCCGATCTGCAGAGGCATGATCGCGTTGCCGAAACCGAAGAACAACGGCGTCGCGAACAGCAGCAGCATGATCGTGCCGTGCATCGTGAACAGCTCGTTGTACATGTGGTCGCTGACCACCTGCTGCCCGGGGAACGCCAGCTCCGAGCGCATGATCAGCGCCATGACGCCGCCGGCCAGGAAGAAGCAGAACGACGTGGTGAGGTAGAGCCGGCCGATCACCTTGTGGTCGGTGGTGGTGATCACCGAGATGATCTTCTGGCCGAGGGTCTTCTCCCGGCCGATGCTGATGGTGCCGGTCGCCCGAAGGGTAGCGCCGCTCACTGCCTACTCCGTTTCCCTGGTGACGGGCAGGAGGCCCGCCTCGTGCCTGGCCTGCGATCCCCCGAGCGACAGGCCGGTGTTGCCCATGGCCTGGAGGTGCTGCAGGTAGGCCGCGTACTTGTCGTGGCTGACGATCTTGAGGTTGAACAACATCCGTGAGTGGTAGACGCCGCACAGCTCGGCGCAGCGGCCGTCGTAGGTGCCGACCCGGGTCGGCGTGAACGAGAAGTGGTTGTGCCTGCCGGGGATGACGTCCATCTTGAACAGGAACGCCGGCACCCAGAACGAGTGGATGACGTCCGGCGAGGACAGGTTGACCCGCACGGTCTCGTTGACCGGCAGCACCAGCGTCGTCGGCTGGGCCGGCGTGCCGGTGCTGTAGACCGTGGTCTGCCCGCCCAGCGCGTCGTCCTTGACGTAGTTGAACGTCCAGGCCCACTGCTGGCCCACGACGTCGATGGTGTGGTCGGGCTGCTTCACGGTCGCGAGCACCGCGTCCTGGGTCTTGACCGTGAAGAAGAAGAACACCACGACCATGATGATCGGCGCGACCGTGTAGAGGATCTCGATCGGCAGGTGGTAGCGGATCTGGACGGGGACCTCGTCGTCGTTGCGCCGCCGGAAGTGGATGGCGGCGTAGAAGATCAGTCCCCACACCAGGACTCCGACCAGGATCGCGGCGATCCAGGCGCCGATCCACAGGTGGTAGATCAGCGGAGCCCGGTCGGTGGCTCCCTCCGGCATGCCAAGCCGCGTGATGTGCTGGTCGGCGACGGCAGAGCACGAGCTCAGGGCCAGCGCGCTCGCAGCCAGTACGACGAACAGGGCGACTCTGCGCACGCGCTTGGGGAGCTGCAGACTCACGAACGAGCCCTCTCTCTCGCATCTTCCACGGTCAGCACCGAACACTACTACTGAGGCCTCCGCCGACCTCCGCTAGGTCGGTCGTTTTCACGGGTGGCGTGTGCGCACGTGCTCGGCGATCTCGGCGGCCGCCGGCTCGCCGTACGTCTGCGCGAAGCGGCGCACGAAATCGGCCTGGTGCAAGGTGTACTCCTGGGTGCCGACCTGCTCCACGACGTACACCGCGAGCAGGCACCCGAGCTGCGCCGCGCGCTCGAGGGACAGCTCCCACTCCAGCGCCGCCAGGAACCCGGCCCGGAAGGCGTCCCCGACCCCGGTCGGCTCCACCTTCTCGATCTCCGGGACCGCCGGCACCTCGACGGGGTCCTCCCCCTTGCGCTCCACGCGTACGCCGTCCGCCCCGAGCGTGACCACGCGCGTCCCGACCCGGGAAAGCACCTCGTCACCGGACCAGCCGGTCTTCTTCTCGATGAGCGCGGACTCGTACTCGTTGGAGAACAGGATCGCCGCCCCATCGATCAGCTCGCGGATCATCTCCCCGTCGCCGAAGGCGAGCTGCTGGGAGGGGTCGGCGACGAACGGGTAGCCGCGCTCGCGGCACTCGGCGGTGTGCCGCAGCATCGCCTCCGGGTCGTTCGGGCCGATGAGGACGTTCGGCGTGCCGCCGACCCGGCCCGCGATCGGGGCCAGCTCGATCTTCCTCGCCTCGCTCATCGCGCCGGCGTAGAAGGACGCGATCTGGGCCATCGACGAGTCGTTGGTGCACACGAACCGGGCGGTGTGCTTGGTCTCGGAGACATGGACCGAGTCGCAGTCCACGTTGTGCCGCTCCAGCCACGCGCGGTACTCGACGAAGTCCTCCCCCACCGCGCCCACGAGGACGGGGCGCAGCCCGAGGCAGCCCATCCCGAAGCAGATGTTGGCTGCGACGCCGCCGCGCCGTACCTCCAGGTCGTCGACCAGGAACGACAGGGAGATCTTGTCCAGCTGGTCCACCACCAGCGAGTCGGCGAACTTGCCGTCGAACGTCATCAGGTGGTCGGTGGCGATGGAGCCGGTCACAAGCATCGGCACAACAGGTCCTGTCGGGTGGGGGATCCGCTGCTGACAGTCTGCCGGATACAGCCGCCTCCGGGTGGGGCAGGTGCTTGCAGGGTGCGCCACCGCTGTTTTCCCAGGTGCGCCGCGGCGCCGGTGCTGGCATGCTCGGACAGGTGGAGACACGTCGGCGGTGGGCGCCGGCCGCCGCCTCGCTGGCGGTGCTCGCCGTGGTGGTGGGGACCTGGACGCTGGCCGGCCCCGACCAGTCGCCGCGCCCGGTCTCGAGCACCCCGAGCCCGCTGCCCTCGCTGACGGCCGGCGGGTTCATCGGCGGGCCGCCGCGGACCCCGGCCGGCGCGAGCAGCCACCCGCCGGTGACGGTGTCGCGCGGGGTGGCCATCGACGGGTACACCCTGCTGGACCCGACCCACCTGCTGATCAGCTACACGATCGGGGTGAGCAGCTGCTACGGGGTCATCGACCAGCCCCTGGTCCAGGAGTCCTGGACCGCGGTGACCGTGACCCTGACCCGCAAGCCGGCGAAGACGTCGGACGGGTCCTGTCCGAGCATCACCCTGATGGAGGCGGTGCACGTGACCCTGTCCGCGCCGCTCGGGAAGCGGGTCGTCAGGGACGGCGCCACCGGCGGCACCCCGGTGCCCGAAGGCCCGCGCCCGCCACCGTGACTCCCGGCGTGTCCGTGGACAACGGCATACTCGGTATGCATACTCCGTAGGTATGTCGATACGCCACGGTCTGCTCGCCCTCCTCGAGCGCGAGCCCATGCACGGCTACCATCTGCGCGCCGAGTTCGAGTCCACCACCGGGTCCACCTGGCCGCTGAACGTCGGGCAGGTCTACACCACGCTCTCCCGGCTGGAGCGGGACGGCCTCGTCGAGTCCTGCGGCGAGGATCCCGAGGACGACACCGCCGGCCGGGTCCGCTACGCGATCACCGCGGCCGGCCGCGCGGAGCTCCGCCAGTGGTTCACCTCGCCGGTCACCAGCCGGGACCGGCCCCGCGACGAGCTCGCGATCAAGCTGGCGCTCGCGGTGACCGTGCCCGGCGTGGACGTCGCCGCGGTGATCCAGCGGCAGCGCACCGCCACGGTCGCCTCGCTGCAGGACCTGACCCGGCTCAAGCGCGACGGCGGCGAGGACGACCTGTCCTGGTCGCTGGTGCTGGAGGCGATGCGGTTCCAGGCCGAGGCCGAGGTCCGCTGGCTGGACCATTGCGAGGGCGCGCTGGCCCGGGCCGCCCGCCACCGGCACAGCGGTACGACGGAGGGCTCCGGCGGTACGACGGACGGGGCCGGCCGCCCGGCCAGCCGCGAGGGGGCCCGCCGATGACCACCCCCGCGCTCGTCCTCGACGACGTCAGCCGGATCCACGGCCGCGGCGACGCGGCGGTGCACGCGCTGCGCAACCTGTCCCTGACCGTGCAGCCGGGCGAGCTGGTCGCCGTGATGGGGCCTTCGGGCTCCGGCAAGTCCACGCTGCTGAACCTGGCCGGCGGGCTCGACCAGGCAACGGCCGGCCGGGTCCGTGTGCAGGGCGAGGAGCTCGGCTCGCTGTCCAAGGTGGCGCTGGCAGCGTTGCGCCGCCGAAGGGTCGGCTACGTGTTCCAGGACTACAACCTGATCCCGTCGCTGACCGCCGTGGAGAACGTCGCGCTCCCGCTGGAGCTGGACCGGGTCCGCGGCCGCCGCGCCGCGGCGACGGCCCGGGCGGCGCTGGACGAGGTCGGGCTCGAGGGACTCTACGACCGGTTCCCCGACAACCTGTCGGGCGGCCAGCAGCAGCGGGTGGCCATTGCCCGTGCGGTCGTGGGCGACCGGTGCCTGGTGCTCGCCGACGAACCGACCGGGGCTCTCGACTCCGAGACCGGCGAGCAGGTGCTCGCCCTGCTGCGCAGCCGCTGCGAGGCGGGCGCCGCGGCGCTGCTGGTCACCCACGAGGCCCGGCACGCCGGCTGGGCCGACCGGGTGGTGTTCCTGCGCGACGGCACCATCGTCGACCAGACGGTCTCCGCCACCCCCGACGTACTCCTCTCCAACGGGTGACCGGGATGCTCGCACGATGGCTTCCCGCGCTGCGGATGGCCCGCCGGGACATGCGCCGACACCCGTTGCGCACCGCGCTGACCGGCCTGATGGTGGTGATCCCGGTGTTGGTCGCGACGTTCGGTGCGCAGCTGTACAGCGCCACCAGCGGAGGCGGTGAGCAGCTGGCGCACCGGCTCATGGGTGGCGCCGATGCCCTGGTCGAGGTCACCGGCTTCTCCGCGGTGGGAGTGCGCTACCACGACGACGGCAGCGCGATGAGCACCCACCCGGTCGAGTTCACCCGCAACGAGAACGGCCGGCGGGTGTCGGTGCGCCGGCCACGATCAGCGGTGTCGCTGCCCCCGCTGCTGCCGGCGGGCAGCCGGGTCACGCCGGCACCGGCGTTCCAGGCTGTGCAGCTGGCCAGCGGCGGGCAGGCCATGGCCCTGTTCCTCGACACCGCCGATCCCATGTCCGAGGGCATCGCCTGGGTGGACCAGGGGCGCGCCCCCGCGGCGCCCGACGAGGTGGCGCTCCCCCGCGCCATGGCCGACGAGTTGGGCATGCTCGACGACTCGGGCGTCCTCCGACCCGACGCGACGCTGCGACTCGCCGACGGCCGAGCCCTCTCCGTGGTGGGTCTGGGGTTCGCCACCGAGTGGGGCGCGGGCAGCGCGGGCGCCCGTCTGATCGCGCCGACGGACAGCTCGCTGCGCCGGCAGGCACCGCACCGGTTCCTGGTCGATCTGCCCGGTCCGGCCACGCCGGGCCTCGTTCGCGGTCTCGCTCAGCACGGTGTCGCCATGGAGCCACGCGACGTGGTGTTCCACCCGCGGGCCTGGCACGCCGTCCCGGTGATGGGCCCGCCGGTCGACCCGCGCCAGGTGGCCGTCGGGATGATGCTGTTCGTGCTCGCGGTGGCCGAGGTGGCCCTGCTGGTCGGCTCGGCGTTCGCGGTCGGGGCGCGCCGCCAGGTCCGCGACCTCGGGCTGCTCGCTGCGTCCGGCGGCGCGCCGTCCGACGTACGCCGGGTGGTGCTGGCGCAGGGCGTGCTGCTCGGCATCGGCGCCACCGCGGTCGGCCTGGCCGCAGGCGTCGCGCTGTTCCTCGCCGCCGGCGACGCACTGTGGAGCGCCGTGGTCCGCGAGCGGATCTGGACGCACGCGATCGCCTGGCGCTGGCTGGTCGGCATCGGCGTGCTCGGCTCGGCCACCGGCCTGACCGCGGCCGTGCTGCCGTCGCGGAGCCTGGGCCGGCTGGCCCCGGTGACCGCGCTGTCAGGGCGCTTCCCGATCCGGCCCGGCGAGTCCCGGGCGCACCTGCCGGCGTTCCTGCTCGCGGGCCTCGGGGCGGCAGTGCTGGCGTGGACCGGCTTCTGGATCAGCGCGGAGTACGCCCCGCGCCCCGGCCGGGCGTACCACCAGCCGTCGACCTCCCCGGTGCTGCTCGGCTGCCTCGGGCTGCTGATGCTGCTGGCCGGCGTGGTGTGGTCCGCGCCGTACGTCGTACGCCGGCTCGCCGCCGTCGGCCGGTACCTCCCGCTGTCGGCCCGGTTCGCGTTCCGGGACGCCGCCCGGCACCGGTTCCGGACCGCGGCCGCCGCTGTCGCGCTGACCATCACGGTGGCCGGCGCGGTCTTCGTCGGGTTCATTCTGCAATCCGTCGTGGTGGACGCGGCTGTGAGGACGGCGATCCCGCCGCAGACGGTGAGCGTCTATCTCCCCGTGGAGCCGGGAGACGGATCCGCCCGGACTCGGCTGCGCAGGGTGGAGGACACGCTGCGCGAGGTGCTGGGGCCGGTGCGCACCACCGTCATCTGGGCGGTCTTCCCATCCGGCTCCGGACCCGGCGGCGCAGGCGAGGTGGGCATCTCGCTGGGGCGCAACGACTACATGAACGTCAGTGCGGTCGACACCAGCACCCTGCGCAGGATCCTCGGACCCGGACATGACGCCGCGGTGCAGGCGTTCGACGCGGGAGGGGTGGTGGCGCACGGCGCGAGGACGGTGCGCGACGGGTCCGTGACCCTTGCCGACTTCACCGATCCGCGGCGCCCGGTCAAGCGCTGGACGCTCCCTGGCGTCTCCGTGGCGCGGCTCGCGGGGGAGCACCGCGGTCTCGCGGGAGCGTGGATCAGCCTGGCCACCGCTCACGACCTCGGGCTGTCCACCGCACCGATGGACATCCAGGTGCACACCGACCACCTGGTGACCAACGACGACCTGACCCGGTTGGCCGTGGACGGCATCAACGCCTGGTCCCAGGACCCGCAGCTGGGCACGGTGACCTGGCTTCGGCTCGGGGTGCTCGGCCTCGCCGGGCTGCTGACCCTGCTGGTGGCCGGGATCGCGGTGGCGCTGGCCGCGGCGGAGGGTCGCGCCGACACCGCCACGATGGCCGCGATCGGGGCCGGCCCGTGGCGCCGACGTGGCCTCGGAGCGATGCACGGCCTGTTCCTGGGGGTGGTCGGCGGTCTACTGGGCGTGCTGGTCGGGCTGCCCTCCGCAGCCTCGCTCCTGCAGGTCGACGGCCTGCCGGGCATCGCGGTCCCCTGGTTGGTGATCGCGGCCGCCCTGCTCGTCGTACCCCTGCTCGGGGCCGCGGCCGGCTGGGTGGTCACCCCGACCCGGCTGCCGTTGGTACGACGCACCGGCTGAGCGAGTGGTTGACCTCGGCCACAGGGGAGTCGAGGTCACCGCCACTCCCTCGCCTCGGGCGCCGGTTGGCCCGCGAACAAGCACAGAGTGGAACGACCCGCATGCGACACGCCGTTTCGGCGTGCAGACAGTTCCACCCTGTCGCCCTTTCGACGACGAGGCGACGGACATGACAAGACCCCCGACCGATGCTCCGGTCGGGGGTCTTGGCGAAGGATCAGTGGAACGAGTCGCCACAGGCGCAGGAGCCGGTGGCGTTCGGGTTGTCGATCGTGAAGCCCTGCTTCTCGATGCTGTCGACGAAGTCGATCACGGCACCGTTGAGGTACGGCGCGCTCATCCGGTCCACGACCACGTGCACGCCGTTGAAGTCGGAGACGAGGTCGCCGTCGAGGTTCCGCTCGTCGAAGAACAGCTGGTAGCGCAGCCCGGAGCAGCCACCCGGCTGCACGGCGATCCGCAGCTGGAGGTCGTCACGACCCTCCTGCTCCAGAAGGCTCTTCACCTTGGAGGCGGCGGCGTCGGAGACGCTGATGCCGTCGGCGCGCTGCTCGGTGGTCTCGACCGGCTGGGTCATGGTGTCGCTCCCGGTAGTGCAGTTGCTGGGTCCTTGCTCTCGTCCAATGGTCCCACAGTTCCCGATATTCCCAAGCCCAACCCCCACGCGTGCGTCGCCCCCGCGGCGGTCCCCTCCGGCCCCAGGTTTCCCATGTTCACATGAAACACCGTCACCTCACACGGCGTACGAACCGTGTTAGGTGCAGGTTTCCCGTGGGATGTGCCCTGTCTCGGCGTCCCCGCTCGAGCAGCTGTACGACGGACGGGCTCGACCGGTTGGAGCAGGGGCCACAACGTCGCACGTGAGCCGCAGCGGCCCCGCCGCGATCATCGAGCACCAGGGAGCAAGCACATCAGCCTCGCCAGCCCCACATCACCTGGGAAACTGCCGCCTCGCACGATGCGCGAACCGTGTTCTGTGACGGTTCCTCATGTGCACCTGAGAAACCGGTCAGCCGGCGCCCCAGGTGCGGGCGACCCGCTCGGCCAGGGCGGCCAGGCTGCCCGCCGGGTCGCCGAAGGAGGCCTCCTCCCCCACCAGGTCGACCATCGCGTACGCCGACTCGATCCCGGTGGCCCGCATCTCGCGGGCGCCGACCAGCACCCGGCCGGCCAGCGCGATGCACGGCTGCAGCGCCTCGGCGGCCACGGCTGCCACCCCGGCCGGCACCTTCCCGGACCGCGAGGAGAAGTCGAAGGCCCCCTCCCCGGTGATCACCAGGTCGGCCCGCCGCGCTCGGGCGGCCAGCCCGACCGCGTCGGCCACCAGTCCGAGGCCGGGCTGCCGGGTCGCTCCGAGCAGCAGCAGGGCGAACCCGAGCCCGCCGGCCGCTCCGGCGCCCTTGGCGCGCGCGACCTTCTTGTCGGTGGCCTCCGCCAGAGTCTCCAGCATGGCGTCCAGGGCCTGCAGCCGCTCCTCGGCGACCCCCTTCTGGGGGCCGTACACGTTGGTCGCGCCGATCAGCCCGAGCAGCGGGTTGTCCACGTCGGAGGCGGCCACCAGCTCCACGCCCTGGACGCGCTCGCTGGCCTTGGTCAGGTCGATGCTGCGCAGGGTGGTCAGGCCGGTCGGCCCCCGGTCCAGGGCGTCGGACGGTTCCGCGACCGCGCCCAGCGCCGCCAGCAGGCCGGCGCCGCCGTCGTTGGTCGCCGACCCGCCCAGCCCGACCACTACCCGCCGGGCGCCGGCGTCGATCGCCGCGGCGACCAGCTCTCCGACCCCCCGGCTGGTGGCCCGCTCCGGGTCCCGCTGGTCGGCCGGGGTCAGGTGCAGGCCGCAGGCCTGGGCGCACTCGACGTACGCCGTTCCCTCCACCACCAGCACGGAGGCCGGCACCGGATCGCCGTACGGCCCGGAGACGGTGGTCGCGAGCAGGTCGCCCCCGAGGCTGGCCCGCAGCACGTCGACGAACCCGGGGCCGCCGTCGGCCATCGGCACCAGTTCGAGGTCGTCGTCGGGACGCCGCCTCCGCCAGCCCTCGGCGATCGCCGCGGCAGCCTCCACGGCGGTCAACGTGCCGGCGAACTTGTCCGGGGCGATGAGCACTCGCATGGCGCCAATCCTGCCGGGGCGGGCCTCACCCCGGCCCCCCGGGTGGCCCCCGCCGGGTCGACGAGGCCGGTAGGTTGCGTCTCGTGGCGGCCGACTTCTGGATCAGACCGATGGCCGAGCAGGACGTGCCCGCGGTCGAGCGGCTCACCGCGGAGGGCTTCCACGAGCTCGACGTGCGCACGAATCCCCGCGACTGGCCCGAGCCGACCCCCCGGTCGGAGGCCAAGGCGGAGGCCTGGCGGCGCCGGATGGCGCACATCCTGCGCCACGACCGGGGCGGCTGCTGGGTCGCGGAGGACGAGTCCGGGCTGGTCGGGGTGGCCGCGGCGATGCGCCGGGACCTGGTCTGGATCCTGGCCACCTTCGTGGTGCGACCCGGACTGCAGGGCCGCGGTGTCGGCCGGGCCCTGCTGGACGCCGCGCTGTCCTACGGCACCGGCTGTCTGCGCGGCATGCTCGCCGCCTCGGGCGACCCCAAGGCGGCCCGCCGCTACCGGCTGGCCGGCTTCACCCTGCACCCGTGGATGGCGCTGACCGGGCCGGTGGCGCGCGACCGGCTGCCGGTGGTGGACCGGATCCGCGACGGCAGCGCCGGGGACATCGACCTGCTGAACTCCGTGGATCGGCAGGTCCGTGGCGCCGCGCACGGCGTCGACCACGAGATCCTCACCTCGACGTACCGGCTGGTGGTGGCGGACCGGACCACCGGCTCCGGCTACGCGTACGTCGAGCCGCACGGCGGGCCCTACCTGCTCGCCGCGACCAACCGGCGCACCGCCGCGGACCTGCTCTGGGAGGCGCTGGCCGCCTCCACGCCCGAGGCACCCTGCTCGATCTCGCACGTGTCGGCGGCCAACGAGTGGGCGGTCGACGTGGGGATGACGGCCGGGATGAGCCTGTACACCAGCGGCTACCTCGCGCTGCGGCACATGAAGCCACCCATGCCGTACCTGCCCAGCGGCCACTTCCTGTAAGTCGGAACCCCCCGTATCCTGTCGAACTGGGGGCCCTGGCCTTCGGAGACTCCATGCGCCTGCTCGCCGCGTCCTTGCTCGCCGGCCTGTTGCTGCCACTCACCGCGCTGGCCGGCGCGGAGCCCCTGGCTTTCCCGGCTGCACCGCCGCACCAGGTGCCCGCCGGGTCCTCGACGTCCGGTCGCCCGCAGCGGCCGTTCATCGCCTACGGCCCGCACTCGTTCCTGAAGTCGCGGCTGACCGGGGCGCCGGTCAACCGGACCCTGACCCGGGACTTCCACCGGTTCATGGCCACCTTCCCCGACCAGGCGGGCACCCGGTACCCGACCATCCACGGGGTCGAAGGCAACAGGTGGGGCATGCCGTTCGCGATGGCCGGGTGTTCGGACCCGCGGTGGCGGATCGGCTCTGCCTCCGGCAGTGCACCGCGGCGGTGGAGGCAGCTGAAGACCACCGGCTTCCACGCGCCGGCCGGCATGGGCGCCCAGCTCACCGGTACCAACGACTCGCCGTTGGTGGTCATCGACCGCTGCGACCACATCACGGTGTGGGCGTCCAACGCGCGGGTGGCCGGTCACCACCTCATGGACGTGAAGTCGTTCGGCGCCTTCGAGCACGCCTCCAACGGGCTGGACCGGCGCAACCCACGCTCGGACAGCCGGAAGAACTTCCGCAGCCGGGGCGTCATCCCGGACTCGATGCTGATCCGCAAGGACGAGATGCACTACGCGGTGGTCCACCACACCGATCTCGGGCAGGTGCTGGAGTTCTTCTTCGTCGAGACCAACGGCGGGGGCGATCCTTGCTTCACCAACCCGATGGTCGCCTGCGAGCGCCAGCGGAACGGCTGGGGACGCGAGGGCCTTCGGATCGCCGTCGGCCCGCGGGTCGACCTGACCACCCGGCGTTGCAGCCCGCAGGCACTCGTGATCGCCCGGACCCTGAAGCACTACGGCGGCTACCTCGGCGACAACTCCGGCGGCGCGACGGGGCTGAAGGCCCAGCAGTCCACCCCCGCCCGCCCGGTGTGGCACGGGGTGCTGAGCAGGGACGAGCTGAAGGGCTGCATCAGCTGGCAGGACTTCGTGGTGATCAAGCCCGGCTGGCAGTGACCGACCGGTGCGGCCACGAGTCTCGACGGGCCCGCTGTGAGGTCGCACACCCACGGACGTCCGCTTCGCCCGAATGGTCGCAGGCCCAGGGCCCCTTCAAACACCACCAAAGCCGGGTATTTCCAGCGTTCAGACAGCGCTAGACCGCTGGATCAATCGGGGCCTACGGGTTGAGTTCGGTCGATCGGTCCATCTACCTTCAATCCGGAAAGTAAAGACACCGGCGGACGCCGAATCCCATCTCCCGCCGGTGAACCGTTGAGCAGATCCACGAGGTGGGAGCGGGGGACCCAGACATCAGCGTCTCGCCTACACGCCTGCCCAGGTGCAGGTGGCCGGCGCTTGGGGTGAAGCCGTACGACGTACGGCCGGGCAGTCTCCGCCCGAACCCGACAGCTAACTCCGCAGGCGTTGGAGAAGGAACAGCCGCATGGCACATCGCCCTGTCCCGCGCCATCGCGCGGAGACCACCACCCGACGCCGGCTCCGCCGCACCGCAACCTCGATGGCCGCAGTGGCCGTGGGCGGCTCCGCGGTCATCGCCGGAACCGCCCCCGCCAACGCCGCCAGCGTCGCCACCTGGAACCGGCTCGCCCAGTGCGAGTCGTCCGGGAACTGGCACATCAACACCGGTAACGGTTTCTACGGCGGCCTGCAGTTCACCGAGTCGACCTGGACCGGCTTCGGCGGCGGCCGTTTCGCCCCGCGCGCCGACCTGGCCACCAAGGCCGAGCAGATCGCCATCGCCCAGCGGGTGCTGCACGCCCAGGGCTGGGGCGCCTGGCCGGCCTGCTCCAGCCAGCTGGGCCTGAGCGCCGCCGACGCGGCCGGCAGCCCCAGCAGCAACGCGCGGGTCGGGCACCACGCCCACCACGCCCACCATGCCCACCATGCCCGTGCGGGTCACACCGCCCGGCACGCCGGACACCACTACCGGGTCCGGTCCGGGGACACCTTGTCCTCGATCGCCCGCCAGCACGGCGTCCGCGGTGGCTGGCACCGGCTGTACCGGCTCAACTCCGGCCGGATCAGCAACCCGGGCTACATCTACGTCGGTCAGGTCCTGCGACTGCCCTGACCGTCCCAGGGGCTCCCCGTCCTCGGCGACGGGGAGCCCCGTCCACCGGGCACGAGCCCCGTCCACCGGGCACGAGCCCGCTCCCTGCGCACGACGTTCCGGAAGGCCGACTCCATGCGCATAGTTGCATCTTCCATGCTCGCTGGGCTGCTGATCCCGATCACCGTCCTGTTCGGGCACGGCGCCACGCTGTCCTCCGGGCACACCGAGCCGGGCAATCAGAAGGCGTCCGCGTCGGGGTCCGCGTCCACGTCTGCGCGGTCCGCGGCGACGGGCAGCCACCGTCCGTTCATCGCCTACAGCGGAGGCTCGTTCCTGAAGTCCAAGGTCACCGGCGCCCCCGTGAACGCGACGCTGACCCGGCAGTTCCGGCGCTACATGGCCAGCGAGCCGGAGCAGGCGGGCACCGACTACCCGACCATCCACGGCGTCGACGGCAACAAGTGGGGCATGCCCTACGCCATGGGGCACTGCAGGCAGCCGGTGTGGAAGATCGGGTCGGTCTCCGGCCACTCCCCTAGCCAGTGGCGCCGACTGAGGCGGACCGGTTTCCACGCGCCCGCCAACCTGGCGTCCCGGTTCACCGGCAACAACGACTCACCGTTCGTGGTCATCGACCGGTGCGACCACATCACGGTCTACGGCGCGAACGCGGTCGCCCGACGCCACCACGTGATCGACGTGTCCACCTTCGGAGCGTTCCACCACCACTCCAACGGGCTCGACGAGCGCAACCCCGCGTCCAACAACAACCAGAACTTCCGCAGCCGCGGGGTGATCCCCGACTCCATGATGATCCGCAAGGACCAGATGAGGTACGCCGTCGCCCACCACACCGACCTGGGCCAGGTCCTCGAGGTGTTCTTCGTCGAGACCGACGGCTCCGGCAATCCCTGCTACACCAGCCCGATGGTGGGCTGCGAGCACCGGCACACCGGCTGGGGCACCGAGGGCACCCGGATCGCCATCTCCCCCTCGGTGCACCTGTCCCGCCGCAGCTGCAGCCCGCAGGCGCTGGCCATCGCCCGGACGCTGCAGGACTACGGCGGCTACCTCGGCGACAACTCCGGCTCCACCACCGGGCTGAAGGCCGAACAGGAGACGCCCTCGCACCATGTGTGGCACGGCACGCTGAGCCGGGACGAGCTGAAGGGCTGTGTCACCTGGAAGGATTTCGTGGTCATCCAGCCCGGCTGGCAGTGACCGACCTGTCAGGCGCCTGACCGGCTATCACCGGTCACCCGTCTGACACGTCGGCGGGCAGCTCCAGCCAGACCAGCGCTCCCCCGGCGGGTCCGTCGGCCATCCCGATGGACCCGCCGTGGGCGCGGACGATCCGCCGGCAGATGGACAGGCCGAGCCCGGTGTCCTCGGTGGACCGGTTCCGGCGCACCAGCGGTTCGAAGATCCGCTCCCGGTCCTCGGCCGGCACCCCGGGACCGTTGTCGGCGACCTCGACCCGCCAGCCCCGCGCCACCGGGCGCGCGCTCACCGTCACCACCGGGTCGCGCACCGGGCGGGTGAACTTCACCGCGTTGCCGACCAGGTGGGCCAGCACCGCGGCCAGCTGGGTGCGGTCGGCGGGCACCACCGGCAGCGTCCCGCCGACGCGCAGCTTCACGCCGACAAGGGCGCCGTCGAGATCCGCCCGCACCTGGTCGACCAGCGCGGCGAGGTCGACGGGCTCGGTGCGCAGCCGCCCGCCGAGCTGCGCGTAGCCGAGCAGCTCGCCGATCAGGAAGTCCAGCCGCGCCGTCCCGGCCAGCGCTCGTTCCACCATCCACCGGGCCTCGTCGTCCTCGACCACCGAGGGCTGCTCGGTCAGCATCTGCAGCGACATGGACACCGACGTGAGCGGGTTGCGCAGGTCATGCGCGGCCTGGCCGGCGAACGCGGCGAGCTGCTCGTGGGAGCGCCGCAGCTCCTCGCGGGCGTCATGCAGCCGCAGCCGGGACGCCTCCAGCTGTGCGGTCCGGCGGCCGAGCTCGAGTACGTCGAGCACCCGGTCGGCGAGGGTGGCCAGCGCGCTGCGCTGCTCCCCCGACAGCACCCGCGGCTGCCGGTCGAAGAGAGACAGGGTGCCGATGGCGACCCCGGCGGGGGTGATGAGCCGGCTGGCGGCATAGAACCGGATGGTGTCCCGCCGGCCGTCCACGAACGGGTTCCCGGACAGCCGGGGATCACGGCTGGCGTCGGAGACGAACACCGGCTCGTCGTCGTCGAGGATGGCCGCGCACATCGAGTCCTCGATCGAGCACACCGCGGCCTCCCACCCGTAGCTGGCCACCGGCACCTGCTCCGAGGCGGTGATCAGGTTCACCGCCGCGCAGGGCACATGGCAGGCGTGCGCGGCGAGCTCGACCAGCGCGAGCAGCTGTGGGCGGGGCGGAGCCCCCACCGCGTCGTACGCCTCCAGCTCCGCGACCCGCGCGGCCGCCGGGCTCTCCCCCGACTCGCTCACAGTCCGGGCGCGCCCCACACGGGCATCCAGCGGTTCAGCTGCGACTCGATCGGCAGGTCGTTCTTGACCAGGTCACGGACCTGGATCTCCAGCAGGTTGTCGCGCCGCTGCCCGTCTCCGGGTTGCGGCGCGAACGGGTAGAAGGTGCCCTGCTTGTACAGGTAGACCAGGCTCAGCCGGCGCCCGGAGGCATCGGCGAACCCGACCAGCGAGCACAGCAGTCCCGGCCCGAAGCCCTGCCCCTCCAGGCTGGTGTTCACCGCGTGCAGGTCGGTGACCAGCCCGGCCACGTCGCTGGGGTCGTGGCGGGCGAGCAGCCAGGTGAACCCGAAGGAGTCGGTGCTCTTCTCCACCGCGGGGCCCTCGTCGGCGTCGAGCAGCGCGACGATGTCGGTCTCGGTCTGCGCGAACGCGGCGCCCTCCGCCTCCCGGTAGCACACCGAGCCGAGGCCAGTGGGCTGGAACCCGGCGGCGGCCTGCAGGGTCAGCGAGGCGGTGGGCAGCGCGAACAGCGCGTCCAGGTTGGCCTTGACCGGTTTGCTCCGCCCGGTCAGCACGTCCCAGAGCCTCACCGGGCGCCGCCGGTGCCTGGATCGGCCGGGGTCACTGGCCGAGGCCTGGGGTGGTGAACCCGCCGCCCATCGGGCCGCCGTCCATCGGCTTGCCCAGGTCGGCGGCGATCTTGGCCAGCTGCTCCAGCCGCTGCTCGAGGGACGGGTGGGTGGAGGTCAGCGTGCGGAGGCCGGCCCCGCTGATCGCCGGAGCGATGAAGAACGCGTTCATGGTCTGCGCGGCGCGCAGGTCCCGGTTCGGGATGGCCGCGATCTCGCCGGTGATCTTGGTCAGCGCGCTGGCCAGCGCCGACGGCTTCTGGGTCAGGATCGCGCCGGAGCGGTCCGCGCACAGCTCGCGGTAGCGGGACAGCAGCCGGGTGAGCAGGAAGCTGATCGCGTAGACGACCAGGCTGATCAGCAGGGCGAACAGCAGCATGACCGCGCCGCCGCCGTTGTCGTCATCGTCGTCGCGACCGCCGCCGAACCAGAGGCCGTACTGCGCGCCGCGGGTCGCCATCCCGGCGATGATGCCGGCCGAGGACGCCAGGGTCATCACCAGCACGTCGCGGTGCGCGACGTGGGACAGCTCGTGGGCGAGCACGCCCTCGAGCTCCTCGACAGTGAGCCGGTCGAGGATGCCGGTGGTCACGCAGACCGCCGACCGGTTCGGCGACCGGCCGGTGGCGAACGCGTTGGGCATGTCGGTGTAGGAGATCGCCACCCGCGGCTTGGGCATGTCCGCGGTCGCACACAGCCGGTCGATCACCCCGTGCAGCTCCGGAGCCTCCTCCGGGGACACGTCGCGAGCACGCATCGCCCGCAGCGCCATCTTGTCGGAGTTGTACCACTGGTACCAGGCGATGCCGATGCCGACGAGGCCGATGACCGGCACCAAGCCTCCGTAGCCGGCGTTCCCGGCGACGTACATCAGCCCGACGATCAGCGCCACGAACAGCGCGCCCAGCATGAACATCACCAGCGTCATCCGGGCGGTGAGTCCGGTGTCGTTGACGAAACGGGTCTTGGCCATCAGCCCGGGATCAGCCCCTCGTCGGTGAGCAGATCCCGCACCTCCTCGAGTGTCGCGTCCGCGGGCGGGAGAATCAGGTCTGAATCCTTCAACGCGTCGGCGGGCAGGGGTGTTCCCCCGGAGCGTACGGCGTCGAGCAGCGCCGCCATGCTGCGTGCGAAGGTCGCCTCGTCACCGGACTCGACAGCCGCCTCCACCTCGTCGTCGAGCCGGTTCAGGGCGTCCAGCTGGTCGTCGGACACCTCCCACTGGCCCTCCGCGAGGATCCGGACGATCACGCGGACCCCTCCTCGTGGGTCTGCTTGGTGGTCTCCTCCGCGCCCGGGGTCGCCTCGCCGGACTCGAGGGCGCCCTGCTGGCCGGAGCTGCCGGCCTTGAGCGCGGCGAGCTCGGCCTCGACGTCGCCCTGGGAGGACATCGCCTGGAGCTCGCGGGCGATGTCGTCGCCGCCGCTGAGCTGGGAGGCGTCGTCGAGCGCGCCGGAGGAGATCAGCTCGTCGATGGCGCCGGCGCGGGCCTGCATCTGTGCCGTCTTGTCCTCCGCGCGCTGCACGGCCATCCCGACGTCGCCCATCTCCTCGGAGATCCCGGAGAACGCCTCGTTGATCCGGGTCTGCGCCTCGGCGGCGGTGTAGGTGGCCTTGATGGTCTCCTTGCGGGTCCGGAAGGCCTCGACCTTGGCCTGCAGCCGCTGCGAGGCCAGCGTCAGCTTCTCCTCCTCGCCCTGCAGCTGGGCCTGTTGCTCCTGCAGTCCCTGCAGCTGGGAGGTGAGCCCGGACTTGCGGGTCAGCGCCTCGCGGGCCAGGTCCTCCCGGCCGAGGGAGAGCGCCTTCTGGGCCTGCTCGGTGAGCTTGTCGGACTGCCGCTGCAGCTGGGTGGCCTGCAGCTCGACCCGCTTGCGGCTGGTGGCCACGTCGGCCACGCCCTTGCGCACCTTCGTCAGCAGCTCGATCTGCTTTGCGTAGCTGTAGTCGAGCGTCTCGCGGGGGTCCTCGGCGCGGTCGAGCGCCTTGTTCGCCTTGGATCGGAAGATCAGGCTGATGCGCTTCATGAGGCTCATGGAAGCAGGGGCCCCCTTCATGTTGTCCGTGTTGTCGTCGGCTCTAGCCTACGGGGGAACGGGCGGGCTGAGTAGGAGGTTCCCTCCGGCCTCCCCGGTAGGGTGGAGCCCGTCACCTTGTCGAACTCCTGAGCTGAAGGCCCGCGTTGTTCCGTCGTACGAAGTCCGAAGAGACCGTCCCGGCCACCACTGCCGACACCGAGCTGAAGACCGCCGGGAAGGGCCGCCCGACCCCGACCCGCAAGGAGGCCGAGGCTGCCGCCCGGGCGCGGGCCAAGGGTGCGGCGACCTCGAAGCAGGAGGTGCGCGCCAAGCGCGCCGAGCACGGCCGCCGGATGCGGGAGGCGATGCGCACCGGCGACGAGCGGTACCTCCCCGCCCGGGACAAGGGCAAGGTGCGCCGGTTCATCCGCGACTACATCGACTCCCGGCTGAGCATGGCCGAGTTCCTGCTGCCGCTGCTGGTGGTGATCATGATCGCCCAGGGCGCCGGCCAGGTGCAGCTGGCGAACGGGCTGTGGATCGCGACCATCGTGCTGGTCGGTGTGGACACGGCGTACCTGGTGTTCACGTTGCGGCGGACGCTGCGCAAGCGGTTCCCCGACGAGTCGCCGCGAGGGACGACCTACTACGCGATCCTGCGAGCCATGCAGATCCGTTTCCTGCGCCAACCGAAGCCCCAGGTCAAGCTCGGCCAGCGCCCCTGACCGACCGGTTGAGTGGTCGCCCCCGGTCCGTTGAGCGTCGCTCGCGTACGACAGGCGTGGCGGCTGCCGCGTCATACCTCTCCTGAGCTCCCCATGGAAAGGTCCCGCCTCCCACGGTGAATTCACCATGGGAAGCGGCACAAAACCATGGTGCCCTGGTAAAGGGCCCCGCAGCCGGCGAGCTCCGGGCGGGCGGCTGGGACGGCAGGAAGGTGACTAGGGCGGACGGACTAGGTTGGAAGGCATGAAAACCCGCAATCTTGGCAGCAGCGGTCTCAAGATCTCGGAGATCGCCTACGGCAACTGGCTCACCCACGGCTCGCAGGTCGAGGAGGACGCCGCGCTCGCGTGCGTGCGGCAGGCGCTCGAGGAGGGCATCACCACCTTCGACACCGCCGACGTGTACGCCAACACCGCGGCTGAGTCCGTGCTCGGCAAGGCCCTGAAGGGCGAGCGTCGCGAGGGCCTGGAGGTCTTCACCAAGGTGTACTGGCCGACCGGCCCGAAGAAGCACAACGACCACGGGCTGTCCCGCAAGCACATCATGGAGTCCATCGACGGCTCGCTGCGCCGGCTCGGCACGGACTACGTCGACCTGTACCAGGCGCACCGCTACGACTACGAGACCCCGCTCGAGGAGACCATGGAGGCCTTCGCCGACGTGGTGAAGGCCGGCAAGGCGCACTACATCGGCGTCTCGGAGTGGCGCGCGGAGGAGATCCGCGCGGCGCACACGCTGGCCCGCGAGCTGCACATCCCGCTGGTGTCGAACCAGCCGCAGTACAACATGATCTGGCGGGTCATCGAGTCCGAGGTGGTGCCCACCTGCGAGGAGCTCGGCGTCGGCCAGATCGTCTGGTCCCCGATCGGGCAGGGCGTGCTGACCGGCAAGTACAAGCCCGGCCAGGCCCCGCCGGCCGGCTCCCGGGCCACCGACGACAAGGGCGGCGCGAGCTTCATCAAGCGCTACCTCAACGACGACGTCCTCGAGCGGGTGCAGCGCCTGCAGCCGATCGCCGACGAGGCCGGCCTCTCGCTGGCCCAGCTCGCGGTCGCCTGGGTGCTGCAGAACGACAATGTCTCCGCGGCGATCATCGGCGCCAGCCGTCCCGAGCAGGTCACCGAGAACGTCAAGGCCGCCGGCGTGACGCTGGAGCCCGCCGCGATGAAGGCGATCGACGAGGTGCTCGAGGGCATCATCGAGCGTGACCCGGCGCTGACCAAGTCGCCCGAGAGCCGCGACTTCGGCTGAGACTGAGCAGTACGACGGGGGCCGGCCGCTCGGCTCGGGGGGTGCGAGCCGGCTGGCTCAGGGGGCGACGTCGATGAGCACCTTGCCCACGGCGCCGCCCTCCACGGCGGCGTGCGCGTCGGCGGTCTGCTCCAGCGAGTAGTGGTGCAGCGGCAGCCCGGCCTCCTCGCCGACGCGCACCGCACCATCCATCACAGCCGCCGAGATGTCGTCGAGCGCGCGAGCGCGCCAGGGGTCGGGGGCGGTGTACAGCAGGACGAACTGGAACCGGGCGTTGGGCTGCATCAACGGTCGCACCGGCACCTCCAGGGGCTGCCGGCCGTCGTCGGCGTACACCGCCACCGCCCCGAAACGGGCCAGCACCGGGACGTCGATCCCGCTGTTGGCGGCGGCGGCCACCTCCACGATGGTGTGCACACCGTGCGGGGCGATGGCCTTGATCTCCGCGACCACGTCCTGGCGGCGGTAGTCGATGACGTGGTCCGCGCCGGCCTGCGCGGCGAGGTTGGCCTTCTCCGGGCTGCTCACCGTGGTGATCACCCGCGCGTCGCACCAGCGGGCCAGCTGGATGGCCGCGTTGCCCACCGCGCCTGCTCCCCCGGAGACCAGCACCGTCCGCCCCTCGAGCGCGCCGGGCTCGAGGCGGGTCGGCCCGTCCTCGTTGACGGTCAGGCAGCGGTGCGCGGTGAGGAACGGCACGCCCAGGCTGGCGCCCAGGTCGAAGGACGCGGTGGCCGGGAGCAGTACGACGTTGCGCGCCGGCACGACGGTGCAGTCCTGGGCCGTGCCCCCGGACGGCCGGCCGTGGGCTGCCTCCCAGATCCACACCCGCAGGCCGCGCAGCGCGGACTCCACGCCCTCGCCGACCGCGTCGACGACACCGGCGCCGTCCTGGTTGGGCACCTGGGGCTGGTCGACGGCGGCACCGGCCGTGACACCCCTCCGCGACTTCCAGTCCGTCGGGTTCACACCCGAGCGGTGCACCCGGACCCGGACCTCGCCGGGGCCGGGCTCGCCGGCCGGTCGCTCGACCAGCCTCAGGACATCGGGATCCCCGGTCGTGGAGTACTCGATAACGCGCACCATGCCCCGACGCTATCGAGGCCCGCAAGAGCCGGCTTCAGAAAGCCCGTCCGCGGCCGCGCACCCACAGCGCCAGCAGCGGGTCGACGTACCGCCACGGCCCGGCCCCGTCCCGGGTGACGTGCTGCCCCTCCCGCGCCAGGTCCCGCAGCGCGCTCTGCAGGGTGGCCCGGGAGGTGTCGTAGCGCCGGGCCGTGGTGGTCCCGGTCGGGGAGTCCCCGTCCGCGAGCGCGGCGAGCACTGCCTTCTTGCCGGCGGACATGTTGTCCCAGACGGCCTGGTGCGCCTCGGTGGTCATCGCCAGCGCCCGTCGTACGACGGAGTCGGCCAGCGCGATGCCGTCCACCTCCCCACCCTCGGGCAGCGTGGTGGAGCCGAGCGCCCGGGCGGACAGCTCCCGGTGCAGCAGGTGGGCCAGCAGCATGGTGCGCTGCGGATGCCCGGCGCCCACCCCCACCAACGGCGCCAACGCGCCGGCCGGGTCCTCGCCGAGCGACGCGAACCGCTCCCCCAGCTCCTCGACCACCTCAGGCACCGGCAGGGTGCCGAGGGTGAGCGGCTCGGCCTGCCCGTACAGCGGCCGCTCCCGGTCCTCGAACAGCCGCCGCATCAGCGACGGCTGGGACCCGGCGTAGACGTAGACCGCCGCCTCGCCGTGGTACTGCACGTGCGAGCGCAGCAGCCCGTCCAGCGACGAGCCGGCGCTGAGCAGGTCCTGGAACTCGTCGAGGACCACCAGGGTGGGGATCTTGTCCCGCTCGAACAGCGTCCGCGGCAGGTCCAGCAGCTCGGCGGCCGCGGTCTGGGTGGCCTCCGGCGCCGGCGTCGCCTGCCGCGGCCCGAGCGTGACGCCCGGTCCGGCCGGTGTCAGCGACAGGCCGAGCCGCGCACCGAGCGAGTCCAGGTGGGCGCGCAGCCAGGAGTCCTTCAGCCGGGAGTACGACGCGGCGATCCGCACGCACACCTCGGCCAGCGAGGTCACCCCGTACATGTCCACGTGCACGGTGCGCCACCCCGTCTCGGACAGCGCGGCCGCATGCGCGAGCAGCAGCGACGTCTTGCCGAACCGGCGCGGCCCGGCCAGCCGCACGTGCACCCGCTCGGCGGCGGCCTGGTGCAGCGCCGCCAGCTCGGCGCGCCGGTCGATCAGCGCGTCCGGCGCGATCGGGGTCTCGAACGGGAACGGCCGCAGCGAGGTGCTCATCCGAGCAGGCTAGCGTATTCCTGTGACCATACGAAAGCGTATGGAAAACTTAGGCGCTGTGCAGGCTCATCGGCCCGTACACCAACCGGTCACCCTCGAACAGGGTCACCGCGTCCACGCCCTGCTCCAGCAGCTCGCGCCAGGACTCACCGACCCAGGACTCCGCGTCGCCCTGGGACGGGAACTGCTGCTCGTCCAGGCCACCCACGGAGACCTCGCCGCCGGCGGAGTCCTCGAAGCGCCAGTGCCACGCCGGACGTCCCCCGGGATCGCGCAGGTTCGAGGATTCGAGCGAGTTCGTCATGCCCCGAGGGTAACCGGGGGGCTTTGACCGGAGCGCCCACCACGTGGGAGCGTGGGCGGTAGATACACCTGTCCCTCGTCGGGGAAGCCGGTCGAAATCCGGCGCTGACCCGCAACCGTAGGCCGAGCCCGAGGCTCGGTGAGCCGGAGCACCGCGGAGGGACAGCGGCTCCACCATCCGTCGAGGTCTACGGGACGGAGCCGGATCGCCTCGGCCCTCCCGATCGCTGGTGGCCCTTTCACGGTCCGGTCTCGTCTGTGAACCGCCGCACCAGAAAGGGCCCTGATGGCCGTCACCTCTCACCCCTCGGGCCGGCGCCTGCTCGCTCCGTTGTTCGTCGCTGTGCTGGCCGCCTTGCTGGTCGGCCTCAGCGCCGGCACGGCGAACGCCACCACCGGCTACCGGTACTGGAACTACTTCCACGTCCAGAACGGGCAGTACGCCTTCGCCAAGACCGGCGCCGGCGACTACACCCCGAAGGACGGCGCCGTGGAGGCCTACCGCTACGGCACCTCCACCACGAGCAAGGGCATCCCGCCACGCGCGGACCTCTCGAAGTACGACTTCGGCACCATCTGCAAGGGCACCACGGCCGCGTCCGGGCAGAAGCGGGTCGCGGTGATCATCGACTACGGCACCAAGGCCGACGCCCCCTCCGGCCAGAGCCCGCCCGCCCCGCGGACCGCCTGCGCGGCGGTGCCCAGCGACGCGACCGGTCAGCAGGTCCTCGACGCGGTCGCCCAGGTGCGGCAGCACCCTTACACCTGCGGGATCGACGGCTACCCGGCCACCGGCTGCTCGGTGACGGTCAAGAACGCCGCCGAGTCCACCGGCCAGCCGGTGTCCTTCGCGCTGCCGCAGGCCGCCCAGTCCTCAGGAAGCCACAGCACCGGCCGCGCGGCGGGCGGGTCCGGCACCGGCCCGTGGCCGTGGGTCGCGCTCGCGGTGATCTGCCTGGCGCTGGCCTGGGGCGCCTACGCCATGAACAAGCGCCGTTCCCGCTAGGCCAGCCGTGCGCGCCGCGAACCTGCCCACCCTCCCCCGGACCCTGCACCCGGGGGCCTGGTGGGTGTGGGCGATCGGGCTCGCCGCAGCCGCCAGCCGCACCGAGAACCCGGCTCCGCTGCTGCTCATCGTGGCGGTCACCGCGCTGGTGGTCGCCGGGAGGCGCAGCGACGCCCCGTGGTCCGCGTCGTACGGCGCGTTCCTGCGGCTCGCGCTGCTGGTGATCGTCATCCGCGTCGTACTGCAGGCGCTGCTGTCCGCCGACTCCCAAGGACCCACCGTGCTGCTCACCCTGCCCCGGGTGCCGCTGCCGTCCGGCACCGGCCTCCAGCTCGGCGGCCCGATCAGCCTGGAGGCGGTGCTGGCGGCGCTGTACCAGGGCCTGCAGCTGGCCACCATCCTGGTCTGCGTGGGCGCCGCGAACGCGCTGGGCAGCGCCCGCCGGCTGCTGCGCTCGGTGCCCGGCGCGCTCTACGAGGTCGGCGTGTCCTGCGTCATCGCGCTCACCTTCGCCCCGCAGCTGGTCACCGACGCGCGCCGGGTGCGCGAGGCGCACCGGCTGCGCGGCCGGCGGCGCCGGGGGCTGCGGGCCTGGGCGCGACTGGCGATGCCCGTCGTCGAAGGTGCCCTGGAGCGGTCGGTGGAGCTGGCCGCGGCGATGGACTCGCGCGGCTACGGGCGTACGACGGACGTGGCCCGCGTGTCCCGGAGGCTGACCGCCGGGCTGGTCTTCGGCGGACTGCTCGGGGTGTGCGTCGGGGTGTACGGACTGCTCGACGGGACCGCCTCGCACTGGCTCGGCCTGCCGACCCTGGCCGGCGGGGCCGTGCTGGCCGGGGCCGGGATCGGCCTGGGTGGCCGGCGCACCGGCCGCAGCCGCTACCGGCCGGACCCGTGGGCGCTGCCGGAGTGGCTGGTGGCCGGCTGCGGGGTGCTCGCCGCGCTGGCCATGCTGGTGCAGATACGACTGGACCCCACCTCGTTGGTGCTCGCCTCGGTCACCGAGCTGCCTCCGGTGCCGTTGCTGGCCGTGGTCGGCATCCTGATCGGTGCGCTGCCCGTCGTACTCGCTCCTCCTCCGCCGGCGGCGGCCGACGCGCCGGCGAGCGAGCCGGCCCGGATCGGGGCGGCCGCATGATCGAGCTGGAGCAGGTGTCGGTGCGCTACGCCGACGCGCCGGCGCCGGTGCTGCGCGACGTGGACCTGAGCGTCCCGGAGGGCGAGCTGACCCTGGTGATCGGGCACACCGGGTCGGGCAAGACCACGCTGCTGCGCACCGTCAACGGCCTGGTGCCGCACTTCTCCGGCGGCACCTTGACCGGCCGGGTCCGGGTGGCCGGCCGGGACACCCGCACCCACCGGCCCCGCGACCTCGCCGACGTGGTCGGCTTCGTCGGCCAGGACCCGCTGTCCGGCTTCGTCACCGACACCGTCGAGGACGAGCTCGCCTACGGCATGGAGTCCCTCGGCCTGCCTGCCGACGTGATGCGCCGCCGGGTCGAGGAGACCCTGGACCTGCTCGGGCTGGCCGCGGTGCGCGGCCGGCCGCTGACCGACCTGTCCGCCGGGCAGCAGCAGCGGGTGGCCATCGGCTCGGTGCTGACCACGCACCCGCGGGTGCTGGTGCTCGACGAACCGACCTCGGCGCTGGACCCGCTGGCCGCCGAGGAGGTGCTGGCGACCCTGCAGCGGCTGGTCCACGATCTCGGGCTGACCGTGCTGCTCGCCGAGCACCGGCTGGAGCGGGTGGTGCAGTACGCCGACCGAGTGGTGCTCCTCGAGGGCGGCACCGTGCAGGCCGGGCCGCCGGAGCAGCTGCTCCGGGACTCCCCGGTGGCGCCGCCGGTGGTGGAGCTGGGCCGGCTGGCCGGCTGGGAGCCACTGCCGCTGTCGGTGCGCGACGCGCGGCGGCGGGCCGGCGGCCTGCGCGAGCGGCTCGCCGGGCTGCCGGCACCCGGCGACCCGGAGCCCTCACCGGAGCCGGTCGCCACGGTGGCTGACCTGGTGGTGCGCTACGGCCGGGTGGTCGCGCTGCGCGGCATCTCCCTCGACCTGCGCCGCGGCGAGGTGGTCGCGCTGATGGGCCGCAACGGGGCCGGCAAGTCCACGCTGCTCAAGACGCTGGTCGGGCTGCGCCGCCCGGACTCCGGCTCGGTGCGGGTGGCCGGGGCGCGGCCGGCCGAGCTGCCGCCGGAGCGGCTGCTGCACCACGTCGGGCTGGTCCCGCAGGTGCCGGCCGACCTGCTGTACGCCGCCACGGTGGCAGACGAGTGCGCGAACGCCGACGCGGACGGGCACGCCGATCCGGGGACCACCTGGGCCACGTTCCAGCGGCTCGCCCCGGGCGTGCCCGCCGACATGCACCCGCGGGACCTGTCCGAGGGGCAGCGGCTGACCGTGGCGCTCGCCGTGGTGCTGGCCGCCCGCCCGCCGGTGCTGCTGCTCGACGAGCCGACCCGTGGTCTGGACTACACCGCGAAGCGGCGGCTGGTGGCGATCCTGCGCGGGCTCGCCGCGGAGGGCCACACCGTGCTGCTGGCCACCCACGACGTGGAGCTGGTCGCCGAGGTGGCCACCCGGGTGCTGATGCTCGCCGACGGGGAGCTGGTCACCGACGCGCCGACCAGCGAGGCCGTGGTCTCCTCCCCCGCGTTCGCGCCGCAGGTGGCGAAGGTGCTCGCCCCGCAGCGCTGGCTGACCCCATCCGCGGTGGCCGCCGCGCTCGCCGACGACGCCGCGGCCGTGGGCGGATGAGCACCCTGGTGCCGCTCCGGCTGCGCTCCGGGCTGGCGTTGGCCGTGGTCTCCGCGGTCGGGCTGGTCGCGTTCGGCTGGCCGCTGTTCACCAACCCGGGCTCGGCACTCGACTCCTCGCACTCCGGGGACGCGCCTCTGGTGTTCGTGGTGCTGCTGCCGCTGCTGGCCGCGGTGGTGCTGGCGGAGCTGACCTCCGGCGGCATGGACGCCAAGGCGGTGGCCATGCTGGGCATGCTGGCCGCGGTCGGCGGCGCGCTGCGCGCCCTCGGCCCCGGGGTGGCCGGCCTGGAGCCCAGCTTCGCGGTGATCATCCTCGGCGGGCGGGTGTTCGGCCGCGGCTTCGGGTTCGTGCTCGGTGCGATCACCCTGTTCGTCGGGGCGCTGCTCACCGGCGGGGTGGGCCCGTGGCTGCCGTTCCAGATGCTGGCCGCCGCCTGGGTGGGGTTCTTCGCCGGCTGCCTGCCCCGCGGCGGCCGGTTCTGGCTGGTCGGCTACGCCGTGGTCGCCAGCCTCGGCTACGGGCTGGTGATCAACCTGTGGTTCTGGCCGTTCGCGTCCTACGGGCCCGAGGTCAGCTACGTGGCCGGGGCGCCGCTGCTGGCCAACCTGCACCGGTACCTGATCTTCGACGCCACCACCTCCCTGCTCTGGGACGTGGGCCGGGCGGTGCTCAACGGGGCGGTGCTGGCGGTGGCCGGCCCGGCCCTGGTCCGAGCCCTCCGCAGGGCCTCGCGGCGGGCCGCGTTCGACGTACCCGTGGAGTTCGAGCCGCCTCCCGACCGCCGTGGGGTATGACCCAGGACCGGGAGAGCTGCCTCCCCTGGCGGACCCGGCTCAGGAGGACACGGACGGGGTCACGAACGGCGGTTTGGTGACCGTGAAAGCCTCCCGGCGTCCGCGTACGTCGACGTACACCTCGTCCTCGTCACTGACCGACCGGTCCAGCAGCGCCAGGCCGACCCCCTTGCGCAGGGTCGGCGAGAACGTGCCCGAGGTGACCGAGCCGAGCGCCGCGCCGGAGCCGGCGGCCACGCCCATCCCGGGGCGCGGGATCCCCCGGCCGGCCGCGACGATCCCCCGCAGGATCCGCGAGACACCGGCCTCCTTCTCCGCGAGGAGCGCCGCGCGTCCCCAGAACACCTCCTTCTTCCACCCCACCGCCCACCCGAGCCGGGCCTGGTTCGGGGTCACGTCGAGGCTGATGTCCTGGCCGTGCAACGGGTAGCCCATCTCGGTGCGCAGCGTGTCCCGGGCCCCGAGCCCGCACGGCGTCACCTCGCCCGCACCGAGAATCGCGTCCCACACCGCCCCGGCGGCGTCCCACGGCACCACCAGCTCGTAGCCGTGCTCGCCGGTGTACCCGGTCCGGCACACGGTCAGCGACGCCCCCTCCAGCGACGCCTGCACGAAGGACATGTACTCGTGCTCGGTGGGCAGCCCGACCGCCGAAAGCACGGACGCGGACCGCGGCCCCTGCACCGCCAGGATCGCGCTGCCGGTGTGCTGGTCCAGGACCGAGACCCCCGAGGGAGCCGACTCGGCCAGCCGGCGCACGACCTCCGCCGTGTTCGCGGCGTTCGGCACCAGGAACACCTGCTCCTCGCCGAACAGGTAGACGATCAGGTCGTCGACGATCCCGCCACTCTCGTCGCAGCACAACGTGTACTGCGCCTTGCCCGGCGCGATCTTGCCCAGGTCGTTGGAAAGGCAGGCGTTGACGTACGCCGCGGCGCCGGGCCCCTGCACGGAAGCCTTGCCCAGGTGGCTGACGTCGAACAGGCCCACGCCCTCCCGGACCGCGGTGTGCTCCTTGACCACGCCGGTCGGGTACTCCAGCGGCATCTGCCAGCCGCCGAAGGGGGCGAACTTCGCGCCCAGCGCGACGTGCCGGTCGTGCAGCGGAGACTGCAGCGGTGATCGGGTCGGCGTGCTCATGCCCGCGAACCTATCGCAGCGCCGATGCCCGGCCGGGCCCGGTTCGCGCGGGCCGTGCGGCTAGCATGCGACGGGTCCGACCACGACAGAGGAGCAAGGGTGACGACGTACAACCTGCGCAAGGCAGCCGCGGACAAGGTCCGCGCCGACGCGGTAGTGGTCGGGGTGGTGCAGTCCGGCGGCAGCCTCGCGGCCGCGCCCGGCGCGGAGGCGGTCGCCGCGGCGTACGGCAGCCTCGGCCCACTGCTGTCCTCCATCGGCTTCGCCGGCAAGCCGGGCGAGGTCGCCAAGGTGCCCACCGCCGGCAGGCTGCGCTCCCCGCTGCTGGTGCTGGTCGGGCTCGGCCCGCGGGAGAAGCTCACCCATGAAGGGGTACGACGCGGCGCCGGCGCGGCCGCCCGTTCCCTGACCAACGCCGCCTCCGTCGCGCTCGCGCTCCCCGCCCACGACCCCGAGCACATCCGCGCGGTCGCCGAGGGCTACCTGCTCGGCTCGTACACGTTCACCGCCTTCAAGAGCAACGGCTCCTCCCCGGCCGGCCCCGCTGAGGTGGTGATTCTCACCGAGGCCGCGCGCAACGGGCGGGCCCGGGCCGCGCTGGAGGCGGCCGAGGTGGTCGCCGCCGCGACGACGCTGGCCCGCGACTGGGTGAACACCCCGGCCGGCGACCTGACCCCGGCCAAGTTCGCCGACGCGGTGGCCGCCGCGCGCAAGAACCACCAGGGCGGCAAGGTGAGCATGAAGGTGCTCGACGAGACCGCGCTGGAGGCGGCCGGCTACGGCGGCATCCTCGGCGTCGGCCGCGGCTCGGCGAACCCGCCGCGGCTGGTGCGGCTCACCTACAAGCCGCGCGGCGCGAAGAAGCACCTGGCGCTGGTCGGCAAGGGCATCACCTACGACTCCGGTGGCCTGTCCATCAAGCCCGCGACCGGGATGACCACCATGAAGTGCGACATGTCCGGGGCGGCCGCGGTGCTGGCCGCCACGTTCGCGATCGCCCGGCTCGGCCTGGACATCGCGGTGACGACGTACGCCCCGATGGCGGAGAACATGCCCTCCGGGTCGGCGACCCGGCCCGGCGACGTGCTGACCATGTACGGCGGCAAGACCGTCGAGGTGCTCAACACCGACGCCGAGGGGCGGCTGGTGCTCGCCGACGCGCTGGTCACCGCGACCGAGCAGAAGCCGGACGTGGTCGTGGACGTCGCGACGCTCACCGGCGCCTGCGTGATCGCGCTCGGCGACCGGGTCGGCGGCGTGCTCGGCAACGACGACGCGCTGGTGGACCAGGTCACCTCCGCGGGCGCCCGCGCCGGCGAGGCGATGTGGCCGCTGCCGATCACCGAGGAGATGACCGACAAGGTCCGCACCGCCAGCAAGGTCGCCGACCTGATGCAGCACAACCCGGACCGGTGGGGCGGCACGCTGTTCGCGGCCGCGTTCCTGCAGGAGTTCGTCGGCGAGCACCGGTGGGCGCACCTGGACATCGCCGGGCCGGCGTTCAACGAGAAGAGCGCGCACGGGTACACCACCGCCGGGGGCACCGGGTTCGCCGTGCCGACCCTGGTCGAGCTGGCCCGGGAGCTGGCCGGCTGAGCTACGCGGGCCCGTCGGCCAGCTTCCTGCGGCGGTTGTACTCGCGCATCCGCTGCGGGTAGCCGACCACCGCCGCGTCGTACGACGGGATGCCGTGCTCGTTCGCGAACCGGTGCGCCCACTCCACCGACCGGACCCGCCGGCGGGTCCACTCCCCGTCGTGCGCGACCAGCATCAGGGTCACGTCGGTGACCGCGGTGCGCGGCTCCACGAAGCCCTCCACACCGCGGCGCGTCCGCGCCCACTCGGCGAGGTGCTGCTCCCCGGCCAGATCCGCCCGGCGCACGGCAGCGCCCCGACCCCCGGGGCGCCCTCGACGGACGGCCCCGCCGCCGCGGAGCCAGGCAAGCCAACCCATGGGCTCCAGTGTGGCGCACCGGGCTGCGGTTTTCCTGAACGTCGGCCAAAGCCGTCCCCCGAGCGGCGCCCGCACCCCGCCCGGGCCCGGTGTGGACGCCCCGGCCATTGGTGCAAAGATGGCCTCGACAGGCGAACCCACGACAAGCGGCCCTCGGAGGGCTGTCCAGGCACGACCGGAGGAATGTTGGCGACCCAGGACCCGGCGGGCGAGTTCGATCTGGTGATCCTCGGTGCCGGCAGCGGCGGCTACGCCTGCGCGCTGCGCGCGGCCGAGCTCGGGCTGTCGGTGGCGCTGGTGGAGAAGGGCAAGCTCGGCGGCACCTGCCTGCACGTCGGCTGCATCCCGACCAAGGCGCTGCTGCACGCCGCCGAGGTCGCCGACGCCACCCGGGAGTCGGAGCAGTTCGGCGTCAACGCCACTCTCGAGGGCATCGACATGGGCGGCGTCAACAAGTACAAGGACGGCGTCGTCAGCCGCCTCTACAAGGGCCTCGCCGGCCTGGTCAACGGCCGCGGGATCACCGTGGTCGAGGGCGAGGGCAGGCTGGTTGCACCCCACGCGGTCGAGGTGAACGGCACCCGCTACGTCGGCCGCAACGTCGTACTCGCCTCCGGCTCCTACCCCAAGACCCTGCCCGGCCTGCAGATCGACGGCGAGCGGGTGCTCACCTCCGAGCACGCGCTGACGCTGGACCGGGTGCCGAGCTCGGTGATCGTGCTCGGCGGCGGGGTGATCGGCTGCGAGTTCGCCAGCGTCTGGAAGTCCTTCGGCGCCGAGGTGACCATCGTCGAGGCGCTGCCGCACCTGGTGCCGCTGGAGGACGAGGCGGTCTCCAAGCAGCTGGAGCGCGCGTTCCGCAAACGCAAGATCGGCTTCAAGATCGGCACCCCGTTCAAGTCGGTGCAGTCCACCGGCTCCGGCGTGCGCGTCGAGGTCGAGGGCGGCGAGGTGCTGGAGGCCGAGCTGCTGCTGGTCGCCGTCGGCCGAGGGCCGAGCACCGAGGGCCTTGGGTACGACGAGCAGGGCATCGCCATGGAGCGCGGCTTCGTGCTCACCGACGAGCGGCTGCGCACCAATGTCGACGGGGTGTACGCCGTCGGTGACATCGTCCCCGGCCTGCAGCTCGCCCACCGCGGCTTCGCCCAGGGCATCTTCGTCGCCGAGGAGATCGCCGGCCTGGACCCGGTGCCGGTCGAGGAGGCCGGCATCCCGCGGGTCACCTACTGCGACCCGGAGGTGGCCTCGGTCGGGCTCAGCGAGGCGGCCGCGGAGAAGAAGTACGGCGCGGGACAGGTCGAGTCGCTGACCTACGACCTGGGCGGCAACGGCAAGAGCCAGATCCTCAAGACCCAGGGCTTCGTGAAGCTGGTCCGGCAGAAGGACGGTCCGGTGGTCGGCGTGCACATCGTCGGCGCCCGCGCCGGTGAGCTGATCGGCGAGGCACAGCTGATCTGCAACTGGGAGGGGTACCCAGAAGACGTGGCGTCGTACATCCACGCCCACCCGACCCAGAACGAGGCCCTCGGCGAGGCGCACCTCGCGCTCGCCGGGAAGCCGTTGCACGCCCACACCTAGACTTTCCGGGGCCGGCGACGACCCCGGTGAACCAGCGGCAGAACGCAAAGGAGCGAAGGAACGCACATGGCTACCTCAGTCACCCTTCCCGCACTCGGTGAGTCGGTCACCGAAGGCACCGTCACCCGCTGGCTCAAGCAGCCCGGCGACCAGGTAGCCGTCGACGAGCCGCTGCTCGAGGTGTCCACCGACAAGGTCGACACCGAGATCCCCTCGCCGGTCGCAGGCACTCTGCTGGAGATCAAGGCCGCCGAGGACGAGACCGTCGAGGTCGGCGCCGAGCTGGCCGTGATCGGCGACGAGGGCGAGTCCGCCGGTCAGGGTGGCCAGGGCGGTGGCGCGCAGCAGGAGCAGGCCGAGGCGCCGCAGCAGGAGCAGGCCCCCCAGGCCGAGCAGCCCCAGCAGCAGGCCGCGGCGCCTCAGGAGGCGCCCGCGCAGCAGGCCGAGCCGGAGCCGGCGCCGCAGGCCTCCGGTGGCGGGTCCGGTGGCGGCGCCTCCGGCACGCCGGTGACCCTGCCCGCGCTCGGTGAGTCGGTCACCGAGGGCACCGTGACCCGGTGGCTGAAGCAGGTCGGCGACGAGGTAGCCGTCGACGAGCCGCTGCTCGAGGTTTCCACCGACAAGGTCGACACCGAGATCCCTTCCCCCGTCGCGGGCACCCTGCTGGAGATCAAGGTCAGCGAGGACGAGACCGTCGAGGTCGGTGCGGAGCTCGCCGTCGTCGGCTCCGGGCAGCCCAGCGAGGCCGCCACCGCCCCCTCGAGTAGTGGTGACGTGGAGTCGGTGGAGGCGTCCGCCCAGGACGCGGCCACCGGCGACGGTGCGCCGCAGGCGGCCACCCAGCAGCCCACCCCGTCCGCGCCGTCCCCCGCCCCGGCTCCGGCCGGGCAGGCGGCGCCCCAGCAGGCCCCGCAGCAGGCCCCGCGGCAGGCCGCCCCCGCGCCGGCACCGCAGCCGACCGCCCCGCAGCAGCCGGCTGCCCAGCAGTCCCAGCAGGCGACTCCCACGCAGCCGGGCGGGAGCAACGGCGAGGCATCCGGCCCGTACGTCACCCCGCTGGTGCGCAAGATGGCGGCCGAGCACGGCGTCGACCTGTCCCAGGTCAACGGCACCGGAGTCGGTGGCCGGATCCGCAAGCAGGACGTGCTGGACGCCGCCAAGTCCCAGCAGCAGGCCGCGCAGCAGCCCGCGCCGGCCGCCGAGCGGCAGCCGGCGGCGCAGGCGGCACCGAGCGCCGCGCCCAGCCCGCTGCGCGGCAAGACCGAGAAGATGAGCCGGCTGCGCAAGGTGATCGCCGCGCGCATGGTCGAGTCGCTGCAGACGTCCGCGCAGCTGACCACCGTGGTCGAGGTCGACGTCACCGCGATCGCCCGGCTGCGGGACTCGGTCAAGGCGGAGTTCCTCGAGCGCGAGGGCGTCAAGCTGTCCTTCCTGCCGTTCTTCGCCAAGGCGGCGATCGACGCGCTGAAGGCGCACCCGACCCTGAACGCCTCCATCGACACCGAGAAGGGCGAGGTCACCTACTACGACCACGAGAACCTCTCGGTCGCGGTGGACACCGAGAAGGGCCTGCTCACCCCGGTGATCAAGGAGGCCGGCGACCTGTCCGTGGCCGGGCTGGCCCGCAAGATCGCCGACGTCGCCGACCGCACCCGCAACAACAAGATCGGTCCCGACGAGCTCGCCGGCGGCACCTTCACGCTGACCAACACCGGCAGCCGGGGCGCGCTGTTCGACACCCCGATCATCAACCAGCCGCAGGTGGCCATCCTGGGCACCGGCACGGTCGTCAAGCGGCCGGTGGTGATCGACGACCCGAACCTCGGCGAGACCATCGCGGTGCGGAACATGGTGTACCTCGCGCTCACCTACGACCACCGGCTGGTCGATGGCGCGGACGCCGCCCGGTTCCTCAACGACGTGAAGCAGCGCCTGGAGGCCGGCCAGTTCGAGGTCTGACCCGTCGAGTGGTCACTCGCGCCCCGTCGAGTGGTCACTCGCGCCCCGTCGAGTGGTCACTCGCGCCCCGTCGAGTGGTCACTCGCGCCCCGTCGAGTGGTCACTCGCGCGCGGCTCGGCTCAGCTGCAGCCGATGCTTGAGCCGGATGGCAGAGTGGCGACATGCGTTTCGTGATCGCCGGCGCGTCCGGCCTCCTCGGTACCGCCCTTCGTGACCGACTCGCCGGCGAGGGACACGAGGTCGTGCGCCTGGTCCGCGGTCGGCAGGAGACGGCCAGCGAGTCGTCCTGGGACCCGTACGCCGGCCGGCTCGACCAATCGGTCATCGACGGGGCCGACGTGGTCGTCTGCCTGTCCGGAGCTCCGCTGGCCCACTGGCCGTGGACCGAGTCGTACAAGAAGACGTTCACCGACAGCCGCGTGCGCACCACGCGCACGCTTGCGGAGGCAGTGGCGGCGTCACCGCGCAAGCCCGTGCTGCTGGCCCAGAACGGGATCGCAGGGTACGGCGACCGTGGTGACACCGTGCTGACCGAGGAGTCGGACACCGACGCACCCACCTTCATGGGTGGCGTCACACGTCAGTGGGAGGAGGCGACCCGGCCTGCCGCTGAGGCCGGTGCCCGCGTCGTCGTACTCCGTTCTTCGGTGGTCCTCGACCGGCGCGGCGGCGCGCTCAAGCCACTCAGGCTGGTGTTCCAGGCCGGAGCCGGTGGGCCGTTGGGGTCAGGGGACCAGTACTTCTCGACGATCTCCGCGCAAGACTGGGTGCGCGCCGTGATCTTCCTGGCCGGTCGGGACGACTGCTCCGGACCGATCAACGTGAGCGGCCCGAACCCGACCACGAATGCGGAGTTCGGCCAGGAGCTGGCGCGGATCCTGCACCGCCCCGCCGTGCTCCGGGTGCCCGCGTGGCCGATCCGGGCGGCGCTGGCCGACATCTCCAGCGAGCTGCTCAGCTCCACGCGGGTCGAGCCGGCCCAGCTGCTGGCCGCTGGGTTCGAGTTCGACCATCCCACGCTGCACGACCGACTGGTGGCCGCGCTCGGCTGAGGTCACCGCCGGACCGCCCGCACGACGGACACCCGCCATTGACCGTCGCGTCCGCGCACCAGGCTGATCACCCGGGTCGCGGCGCCGTCTCGGGGCAGCCGCACCGTTCCCCCGGCGCCGACGGCGACCGCCCGGGCCAGACGGTCGGTCACCCTTAGCCTCCACAGTCCTGGCCGGTGGTCGAGCACGCGCACGGCGAACACCTGCATGCGCAGACCGGTCACGCGCAGCCCCCGGTTCAGGTAGGCCCTCAGCATGGCGACGTCGGCGCGGCCGGCTGCCGAGCCGGCGGTGTACAGGTCGGCGAGCGCCTGCTCGTCTCCGGTCGCCCAGGCGTGTGCACGTCGGCGATCCCATGCGTGCAGCACCGCCGCTGCCGGGAGCGGTGTCCCGGACCCATCCGGCGCGTCCGGCGGTTCCACGGCGGCCGCCACGGTGGTGGCAGGCGTCTGCCCGGGGCGGTGGAGGTTCCCAGCGCGCCGCGCGGCCCCTCCGTCGTACGACGAGCAGCCGGCAACCAGCAGTACGACGAGGATCCCTACCGCTGCGCCCTTCATGCCCACACTCTGGCGCAGTTGGGTCGACTCCCGTCGGCGTTGTCCACAGGGTCGGGCAGCAACGACCGGTGACGTCCCGCTGAGTGGTGGAGTTTCTCGACACCGTGCGGGGTCAGTGGGTTGATCATGCCGTCATGAGTTCGGGTTTGGCTACCTCCTCGGGTTTCTTCTCGGCGAGCTGGGCCATGGAGTGTTCGGAGAGGTAGCGGCGTTCGGCGGTGACCTGCCATTCGTCGTGGGCCTCGACCAGCACCGCGCCGGCGAGTCGGAGCAGGGCGGCGGGGTTGGGGAAGACGCCGACCACGTCGGTGCGGCGTTTGACCTCCTTGTTGAGCCGCTCGAGGGGGTTGGTGGACCAGATCTTCTTCCAGTGGCTGACCGGGAAGCCGGTGAAGGCGAGTAGGTCGTCTTTGGCCTCGCGCAGCATCTGCTCGACCTTGGGCAGCTGTTTGCCGAGCATGACGGCGATCACCTCGAACTGTTCGTGCACGTGCTCGGCGTCGGGTTGGGCGAAGATGGTGCGGATCGCCGCGGCGACCATCTCGGCGTTGCCCTTGGGCACCACGGCGAGCACGTTGCGCATGAAGTGCACCCGGCAGCGCTGCCAGGCGGCGCCGAGCAGCACCGAGGAGATCGCGGCCTTCAGGCCGGTGTGCGCGTCGGAGATGACCAGCTGAACCCCACCCAGCCCGCGGGCCTTCAACGAGCGCAGGAACGCGGTCCAAAACGCGCCGTCCTCGCTGTCACCGACGTCGAAGCCGAGCACCTCCCGGCGGCCGTCGGCGCTGACCCCGGTGGCGATCACCACCGCCTGGGACACCACCCGCCGGTTCACCCTGGCCTTGCAGTAGGTCGCATCGAGGAACACATACGGGAACTGCTGGTCGGCCAGCGACCGGTCCCGGAACGCGCCGACCTCCTCATCAAGGTCCGCGCAGATCCGCGATACCTCCGACTTGGAGATCCCCGAATCGGCCCCCAGTGCCTTGACCAGGTCGTCGACCTTGCGGGTCGACACCCCGTGCAAGTAGGCCTCCATCACCACCGCGAACAACGCCTGGTCCACCCGTCGGCGCCGCTCCAACAGACTGGGGAAGAACGACCCGACCCGCAGCTTCGGGATCCGCAGCTCCAGATCCCCCGCCGTGGTGGTCACCGTCCGCGGCCGGGACCCGTTGCGCTGAGTGGTCCGCTCCGCGGAGCGTTCCCACGGGCCGGCGCCGATCACCGCGGTCAGCTCCGCGTCGATCAGCGCCTGGTAGATCGTCTGCGCCGCCAGCCGGACCCGATCGTCCACGCCGCCGGCCTGCATGGCTTCCAACACCTCGAGTAGTGCAGCATTGTCCAAGGCCATCGTGCTTCGTGTCTTTCTGTGAGAACCATCGCTAGGTCTCACTGACCGTCGCACGGTGGCCGCCTACGTCTACGTCGACACGACGAAAACGGCGGAAACTACACCACCTCCCGGGACGCCACCCAACGACCCCCAGATGCGTCACGAGCGACCACTCAACACAGCACGAGCGACCACTCAACACAGCACGGGGGACCACTCAACACACCAGGAATGACCACTCAACGGGGTGGGTTAGGTTGGGAAGGTGAGGGAACTGATCTTCGAGACCGTCGGGTACGGCGAGGCCGCGGTGGAGTACACCCAGGCCTGGGACCTGCAGCGCGAGGTGCACGCGCAGGTCGTGAACGGCGGACCGGAGAAGGTGCTCTTCCTGGAGCACCCGCCGGTGTTCACCGCCGGCAAGCGCACCGAGCCGCACGAGCGGCCCTTCGACGGCACCCCGGTCGTGGACGTGGACCGGGGCGGCAAGATCACCTTCCACGGCCCCGGCCAGCTGGTCGGCTACCCGATCGTGCGGCTGCCCGACCACGTCTACGTCGTGGACTACGTGCGCCGGCTCGAGGAGGCGCTGATCCACGCCTGCACCGACCTCGGCGTGACCACCGCCCGGGTCCCGGGACGCAGCGGCGTGTGGGTGGCCGAGGACGACCGGGGTCCCGAGCGGAAGATGGCCGCGATCGGGATCCGGGTCAGCCGGGGCGTGACCATGCACGGGTTCGCGCTGAACTGTGACGTGGACCTCGGCTGGTACGACCGGTTCGTGCCCTGCGGCATCTCCGACGCCGGGACGACCAGCCTGTCGTGGGAGCTCGGCCGCCGGGTCGGGGTCGAGGAGGCCGCCCCCGTCGTACGCAAGCACCTGACCGAGCTGCTCGCCTGGGCGCCGTACGACCGGACCCCCGACTACCCAGCCAAGCCGGAGCCGGGCCGCAAGCCGCGGCTGATCGACCCGGCCGCCGCCCGCTGACCGAGTTGGGGCGCACGCTTGCCGGCGGCGTAAAGTGGCGAACGTGACCCAAGCGCCCACGCACCCCGCTCCGGAAGGCCGCCGGCTGCTCCGTCTGGAGGTCCGCAACTCGGCGACCCCGATCGAGAAGAAGCCGGAGTGGATCAAGACCAAGGCAAGGATGGGCCCGCAGTACCGCGAGCTGCAGCAGCTGGTGAAGTCCGAGGAGCTGCACACGGTCTGCCAGGAGGCCGGCTGCCCCAACATCTTCGAGTGCTGGGAGGACCGCGAGGCCACCTTCCTGATCGGCGGCGACCAGTGCACCCGGCGGTGCGACTTCTGCCAGATCGCCACCGGCAAGCCCGAGCCGCTCGACCGCGACGAGCCGCGCCGGGTCGCCGAGAGCGTGCAGAAGATGGGGCTGCGCTACGCCACCATCACCGGCGTCACCCGCGACGACCTGCCCGACGAGGGCGCCTGGCTGTACGCCGAGACCGTCAAGCAGATCCACGCGCTCAACCCGGGCACCGGCGTGGAGAACCTGATCCCCGACTTCAGCGGCAAGCCGGAGCTGCTGCGTGAGGTGTTCGAGGCCCGCCCGGAGGTGCTCGCCCACAACGTGGAGACCGTGCCGCGAATCTTCAAGCGGATCCGGCCGGGCTTCCGCTACCAGCGCTCCCTGGACGTGCTCACCGCCGCCCGCGAGTTCGGGCTGGTCACCAAGTCGAACCTGATCCTGGGCATGGGCGAGACCCGCGAGGAGATCTCCACGGCGCTGCAGGACCTGTACGACGCGGGGTGCGAGCTGATCACCATCACCCAGTACCTCCGCCCCTCCGTCCGGCACCACCCCGTCGAGCGCTGGGTGAAGCCGGAGGAGTTCGTCGAGCTCGCCGAGGAGGCCAAGGAGATCGGCTTCGCCGGCGTGATGTCCGGACCGCTGGTCCGCTCGTCGTACCGCGCCGGACGCCTCTACCAGCAGGCGATCGCCGCCCGCGAGGACGACGCCGAGACCGCCTGAGCGGCGTCTGCCACAATCACCAGACCGAACCGACCACAGCGAAGGCACCACCCGATGGCGAAGACCGACAAGCCGGCCAAGGCGAAGAAGGAGGGCCGGCTCAAGCAAGTCGCCGCGACCTACTCGATGACCCGGGAGTACGACCCGCGGATCGGGATCACCCTGGCGGCGATCTTCGTGGTCTCCGCCGGCGTCGTGTTCGGGATCCTCAGCGTGCTGCCCGGGCCGTGGGCGTACGACCTGGTGGTCGCCGTCCTGTTCGGCATCCTGCTGGCCGTCATCTACTTCGGGCGGCGGGCGCAGAAGGCGATGTACGCCCAGATCGAGGGCCGGCCGGGCGCCGCCGCTGCGGCGCTCGGCATGCTCCGCCGCGGCTGGAAGGTCGACCCGGCCATCGCGTTCAACCGCAACCAGGACATCGTGCACCGGGTCGTCGGGCCGCCCGGGATCGTGCTGATCGGGGAGGGCAACCCTAACCGGCTGCGCAGCCTGCTGGCCGGGGAGCGCCGCAAGCATGAACGGGTCGCCTCGGAGACCACCATCCACGAGGTGATCGCCGGCGACGCCGAGGGCGCGGTACCGATCCCCCGGCTGGCCAAGCACGTCGGCAAGCTCAAGAAGACCCAGAAGCCGGCGGAGATGACCGACGTGCTGTCCCGGCTGCGGGCGCTGGACGCGAACCGGTCCAACGTGCCGATCCCGAAGGGGCCGGTGCCGACCAGCATGAAGGGCGCACGGCAGAACCTGCGCGGCCGCTGACCCGAGTTGTCAGGCGCCGTTGCCCATGGTGAGCACCCGTGACGGTGGCGGCGCCTGCACGTGCACCGGCACTCCCCAGTCGCTCACGTCGCTGACGATCCGGATGCCGAGCTCGCTCAGCTTCATCCGGCGCATCCGGTTCTGGCCATCGAGCCAGATGTCGTAGCTGACCATCCGCGGCGCCATCGGGTTGACCGGCTGCCCGGTCGCCTTCGCGGCGGCCCGGGTGTCCACGGTGACCTTGTAGTGGTAGGCCGGGTCGCCCTGCACCGAGTCAGGCCCGAGGTAGCGCACCTTCCGCACACCCTTCTCCACGACCTGGAAGGACTGCATCGGATCGATCTTCGACACCGCGCCCGCCGACGGGCCCAGCGGGCTGTTCGGGTCGGTCGGGTCGATGGCCACCCAGCGACCACGCGGGGTCATCGGCGGCATGGCGAGGTACACCATCCGGTGCGCCATCAGCACCTTCACCGCCCGCACGCCCAGGGTCGGCATGTGCATCCGCATCCGCATCAGCGGCCCGTGGGAGGTGTACTTCACGTCGCCCTGCGCGCGCAGGTCGGTGCTCCCCCCGGACATCCGCACGGACACGTGCGCGGAGTGGTAGGTCGAGATGGCCTGCTGGATCGCGTCGGCGAGCTGGTGCACGTCCAGGTCGTGGGGGTCGGTTGCGGGGACCGACGACGATGTCGGGCTGCTCGCCGCGTCGGCGGAGCTGCTCGCCGCATCGCTCGCCGGGTCGGTCGGGCTGCTCGGCGGCGCGTCCGTGGAGCCGGCCGGGCCGGGCGCGGCGGCGCTCTGCGGCGCGTCCAGCGCCTCGGTGCCGGACGGCTGGTCGTGGTTGCAGCCGCTCAGCGAGACGGCGAGCAGCAGCGCGCCGACCGCGAGCGGCATGGATCTGCGCGGGCGCATGTCGTCCCCCTTCCCCCGCGACTGTAGGACACCGCCGTGCTTGGATGGCGGAGAACCGTGCATCTGTGGACGAGGAGGTACGTCGATGGCCGTGCCCGGCCGACCCGTCCCGGAAGGGGCCCCACCCGAGCTCGCCGCGACCGAGCTGTACTCCGTCGATGCGTACCTGAACAGCTTCGACACGGCGGTGGACCAGGTGGACCGCGACAACGGGCGGGTGTCGCTGCGTCGTACCGCGTTCTTCCCGGGAGGCGGCGGCCAGCCCCACGACCTCGGCCTGCTGCGCTGGGACGGCGGGCAGGCGGCCGTCACCCGGGTGAAGCGCGACCAGGGACGGATCTGGCACTGGCTGGACGACGAGCTGCCCGACGCGGGCACCGAGGTGCAGGGCGAGCTTGACTGGGCCCGGCGGCACCTGACCATGCGCACGCACACCGCGCTGCACATCCTGTGCGGGGTGATGTGGGCCGACCACCAGGTGGCGGTCACCGGCGGCAACATGGAGCCCGGCAAGGGGCGGCTGGACTTCCCGCTGCCGTCGATGTC
>DASSKA010000059.1:0-13159 GCA_035690905.1 Nocardioidaceae bacterium
CGAGGTGATGGTCGACGAGGCGGTACAGCACCTCACGGCCGGACCGCTCGCCGGCCACGACACCTGCAGCCTTGAGGATGCGCAGGTGCTGGCTCACCAGCGGCTGCGGCACGCCGAGCGCGTCGACGAGTTCGTGAACGCAGCGCGACGACTCCCGCAGTTCCAACACGATCGCGATCCGCACCGGCGCGGCCAGCGCGCGCAGCAGTTCACCCGCGTTGTCGAGGGTGGTGCGGGCGGGGACCGCGGGGGCCGTCGGGGCGCGATAGGGATACGGGTCGTGCGGGATCGGCGCGGGCGCCTCGACGGCGACGCGGCTTCGACGCGCGGGGACACCGCTGTCGGCGGTCATCGAACCAACTCCTTATTGGAAACCGATGCCATTATTGATATGCATAAGTGCGCATGTCAAGGAGGCGGGCCGTCGATACTGCTTCGCGGTGCGCCCGGGGGTGTCGCTAGGCTGGGGCGAATCGTTCCACCCATCATCCAGAGGGAGAGCTCGTACCGTGGCACCCAAGTCGAAGATCGACACCGTCGCGAATCTCGCCAAGCGCCGGGGTCTGGTGTACCCCAGCGGCGAGATCTACGGAGGGACCCGGTCGGCGTGGGATTACGGTCCGCTGGGTGTGGAGCTCAAGGAGAACATCAAGAAGCAGTGGTGGCGGGCCATGGTCACCAGCCGCGACGATGTGGTCGGCCTGGACTCCGCGATCATCCTGCCGCGGCCGGTGTGGGTGGCCTCCGGACACGTCAGCGTCTTCAACGACCCGCTGGTCGAATGCCTGAACTGCCACAAGCGGCACCGACAGGACCATCTGCAGGAGGCGTACGCCGAGAAGCACAAGATCGACGATCCGGACAGCGTGTCCATGGATCTGGTCGGCTGCCCGGACTGCGGCACGGTCGGCAAGTGGACCGAACCGCGCGATTTCAACATGATGCTCAAGACCTACCTCGGGCCCATCGAGTCCGAGGAGGGCCTGCACTACCTGCGCCCGGAGACCGCGCAGGGCATCTTCGTGAACTTCGCCCAGGTGCTCACCACGTCGCGCAAGAAGCCGCCGTTCGGCATCGGCCAGATCGGCAAGAGCTTCCGCAACGAGATCACGCCGGGCAACTTCATCTTCCGGACCCGCGAGTTCGAGCAGATGGAGATGGAGTACTTCGTCAAGCCGGGCGAGGACGAAGAGTGGCACCAGCGCTGGATCGACCTCCGCACCGAGTGGTACGTCGACCTGGGCATCCGGCGGGAGAACCTGCGGCTCTACGAGCACCCCGCGGAGAAGCGCAGCCACTACTCCACCCGCACCGTCGACATCGAGTACCGGTTCCGGTTCCAGGGCTCGGAGTGGGGCGAGCTCGAGGGCATCGCCAACCGCACCGACTACGACCTCACCACGCACAGCAAGCACTCGGGGGCGGACCTGTCCTACTTCGACCAGAACACCGGCGAACGGTGGACGCCGTACGTCATCGAGCCCGCGGCCGGAGTGAACCGGTCGATGATGGCCTTCCTCATCGACGCCTACGCCGAGGACGAGGCGCCGAACGCCAAGGGCGGCGTGGACAAGCGCACCCTGCTACGGCTGGACCCGCGGCTGGCGCCGGTGAAGGTCGCCGTGCTGCCGCTGTCCCGCAACGCCGACCTGTCGCCGAAGGCCCGCGACCTCGCCGCGGACCTGCGGACCGCGTGGAACGTCGACTTCGACGACGCGGGGGCGATCGGGCGGCGCTACCGGCGCCAGGACGAGGTGGGTACGCCGTACTGCGTGACCGTCGACTTCGACACCCTCGACGACCACGCGGTCACCGTCCGCGAGCGGGACACCATGAAGCAGGAGCGGATCGCCATCGACCAGGTCAAGGGGTACTTCGCGGAGCGCCTCCTCGGCTGCTGACCCGCGGCAGGCACAATGTCGGGGTGCCGTTCCTGCGTCGTACCCCTTCCCTGTCCGTCCCGTGCGCCGCGCTGCTCGCCGCGGCCGCACTGATGCTGGCCGGCTGCAGCTCAGGCAGCCAGCCTCACGCCGCGAAGAAGACACCCCCGCCCTCTCCGTCCCCCACCTCGACGGTCAGCGTGCCGGCCGGCGTCTCGCTGACCGACCAGGGCAGCAAGCTCTCCTTCGGGGACAGCGCGACGGTGATCTTCGAGGCCGACCAGGACCGCGGGACGGTGCTGAAGCTGACCGCGAAGAACGCCACCAAGGGCCGGATCAGCGACCTGTCCGGTTTCGTGCTCGATGACGCCACCCGCCGCTCCACGCCGTACTACGTGCACGTCTCGGTCAGCAACGTCGGGCAGGGCGACGTCGGCGGCGGGCCGGTCCCGCTGTACGGCGTGGACGCGGACAACACCCTGCTGCCGCCGGCCAGCTTCACCTCGCCGTTCAAGCCCTGCCGGTCACAGCCGCTGCCCAAGAACTTCGGCCCGGGCGACTCGGTCCGCACCTGCCTGGTCTTCCTGGCGCCGAGCCACGGCACCCTCACCGCCGTCAGCTACCGTCCGGACCAGGCGTTCGACCCGATCACCTGGACCGGGCAGATCGCCACCGAGAAGAAGCACTGACCTTCTCTCGCCGCGGGCCGGATCGGCTCAGGAGCCAGCTAATTTCCAAACTGCTGTTTTCGGGCCGCGGAACAGCGGTTTGGAAATTATCTGAGCCCAGCCCCCTGGCCTTGATGGGCCAGCCGGGCCGTTGCCTTGCACGCCAGCGTGTGGTCATCCCTCGATGATGTCCCGGAGGTTCGGCGGCCCTTCGCGTTCCCAGCGCTCGGCCTCCTCGTGCATGTCGAGCAGGTAGTCCAGCGGTGGGTCGGGCTGCCAGCCTGGGGGCGGCACGATCGTCCAGCGGCACCGTGACGGCGGGAGCCAGAGGGCTCGGGAGCGCGTGGAGATCATCCGGTCGACGATCAGGGGGACAGAGCCAAGGTCGGGGCCGGTGACCTTGAAGTACTCCAGTCCGTGCCGCCGGCAGTCCTCCTCGCGGAACACGTCGCGGCTGTGCCGCATGGCCGCACGGTGGTCGGCTCCGTCGAACTCGCCGGCCACCCCTGCCTCGAAGTCCAGCAGGTCGATGATCCCGATCAGCCGCCCGGACAGGTCGAAGACGGGCTTGTTCACCATCGGTGGAGGCAGTCCGGCGTCGAGCACCCAGATCAGTCGCATGCGGGTCTCGTTGGGCGAGCGGCTGTTCTCGTCGGCGAGGTCGAGCGCGGCGCGGACCTGCGGCACCCCGACCCAACCGTCTCGGGTGAGCAGGTAGGCGCGCATGCGCGCGATGGACATCAGCCCGGCGGCCGCGGTCATGTCCATCGCGACGGTGGCCTCGCGCACATCGGGCGCGAGCCGCATCGCATCGAGGGCCGCCCGTCGTACCGTCGTCGCCGGAATGCCGTGGATGACGGTGACCTCGTCGGGGTCGAGGCGGTCCTCCAGCCATCGCACCCCGTCGCGCTGCCGCCGGCCCCGTCCCGGTCCGACCACCAGGGGCACCGGCAGCTCGGTCACCCCGTCCGGTGCCAGGCCGTCGAAGAAGTTCGCCAGGTGGAGTCGCAGGCTGGCCCAGCCGGTGACGGCACCGCCCTCGGGCAGCAGCACGGACGTCTCGAGGATCCGCTGCTCGGGGGTCCGCGGCACGGACGAGGGCACGTACCAGCCGTGCGAGACCTGCCGCCATCTACGGCCGCGCGCTTGACCGGGGGTTGGCCCGGTCCTCCCTGCAGGATCGATTCGCACCGGACGGACCAGGCCGCGCGGCGGATCGCAGACCGGACTCCAGCGATGTCTGGCACGAGGCATGCCCCACCCTGGCGCACGTGAGCTCGTCGACGCGCAGGTTGTCCACAGGCCGCGGCCTGGGCGGACGGACCAGCCTCGCTAGATAATTTCCAAACTGCTGTTCTCGGGCCGCGGAACAGCAGTTTGGAAATTATCTGGGGCGATGCGCCGCCGGTGGCCCGGCAAGTCGGTGCGGGCCCGTCCGTCGTACTGCCCTTTGGGGTAGCGGCGCGGGCTTGGGACAATGGCGGCATGCCCGCCACCACCGAAGCCCGCGACCTGCCCGGTGAGGCACGCGACCTGCCAGGCGAGGCCGACGACCTGCTCGGCGCGCCCCAGAGCCTGCCCGGGGAGCTGAGGCTCGGCCCGGTGCGCGTGGACGCGCCCGTCGTGCTCGCCCCGATGGCCGGGGTGACCAACGCGGCGTACCGGCGGCTGTGCCGGGAGCAGGGCGCGCTCGGGGCCGGACCGTCCGCCGGGACGCCGGGGTTGTACGTCTGCGAGATGATCACCTCGCGCGGCGTGGTGGAGCGGGACGAGACCACGCACTCGATGCTCGCCTTCGACCCGCTGGAGACGGTGCGCTCGGTGCAGCTGTACGGCACCGACCCGGTCTACATGGGCAAGGCGACCGAGATCCTGTGTGCGGAGTACGGCGTGACGCACGTCGACCTGAACTTCGGCTGCCCGGTCCCGAAGGTGACCCGCAAGGGCGGCGGTGGCGCGCTGCCATGGAAGCGGCGGCTGTTCGGCGAGATCGTGACCGCCGCGGTCAAGGCGGGGGAGCAGTACGGCGTGCCGGTGACCGTCAAGACCCGCAAGGGCATCGACGACGACCACCTCACCTACCTCGACGCCGGCCGGATCGCGCAGGAGTCCGGGGCGGTGGCCATCGCGCTGCACGGGCGCACGGTCAGCCAGGCCTACTCCGGCACCGCGGACTGGTCCGCCATCGCGGCGCTGGCCGCGCACGTGGACATCCCGGTGCTCGGCAACGGGGACGTCTGGGAGGCCGAGGACGCGCTGCGGATGGTCCGGGAGACCGGCGCGGCCGGCGTGGTGGTCGGTCGCGGCTGCCTGGGCCGGCCGTGGCTGTTCCGGGACCTGGCGGCCGCGTTCGCCGGGGACCCCGTCCCTGAGCAGGGCGCGCAGCCGTCTCGAAGGGCCCTCCCGACCCTCGGCGAGGTGACCGCGATGATGCGCCGGCACGGCGAGCTGCTGTGCGAGTACATGGGCGAGGAGCGTGGCTGCAAGGAGCTCCGGAAGCACATCGCGTGGTACCTCAAGGGATTCCGCGCCGGCGGCGAGCTGCGCAACTCCCTGGCCCTGGTCACCTCGCTGGCCTCGTTGGACGAGCTGCTGTCCCACCTGGACCCGGAGGAGCCGTTCCCGATCGGCGAGCTGGGCAGGCCGCGGGGCCGGCAGGGCAGTCCGCGCCGCGTCGTACTCCCGGAACGGTGGCTGGACGACACCGACGGCACAGACCTGGTGCAGCGCGAGGACACCGCCGAAGCCTCGGGTGGCTGACCGCATGATCGCCCGGGTGGCGGGCAAGGAGGACCCATGAGTGTTGCGCCATCCGTCGTGGCCTTCGACGTGAACGAGACCATGTCGGACATGTCGCCCATGGCGTCCCGGTTCATCGACGTCGGGGCGCCGGCCAGCATGGCCCAGCTGTGGTTCGCCTCGGTGCTCCGGGACGGGTTCGCGCTCTCGGTGGCCGGGTCGGCCCGGTCGTTCAGCGAGATCGGCGAGGAGGCGCTGCGCGTCCTGCTGCCGCCGGCCCAGCCGAACCGGACGGTCGACGACGCGGTCGCGCACATCATGGCCGGGTTCGCCGAGCTGGTGGTGCACCCGGACATTGCCCCCGGGGTGCACCAGCTGCAGGATGCGGGACTGCGGTTGGTGACCTTGAGCAACGGCGCCGCCTCGGTGGCCGAGAAGCTGGTCGCCGACGCCGGCATCGCGGACCGGTTCGAGCAGCTGCTGTCGGTGGAGGACGTCGGCGTGTGGAAGCCGGACCGGCGAGCCTACGAGTACGCCGCCCGCACGTGCGACGTACCGCTGGAAGAGATGCTGCTCGTGGCGGTGCACCCGTGGGACCTGGACGGCGCCGCCCGGGCCGGGATGCAGACCGCCTGGGTGAACCGGAGCGAGGCGCACTACCCGGCGGTGTTCACGCCGCCCACGCACACCGTCGCCTCGCTGGAGGAGCTCGCCGACCGGCTCGCCTGACAACTCGGCGGGGGGTCAGGCGGGTGTGGCGAGGGAGAGCGCGAAGTCCCCGGCAGAGTCGGTCCACCACTGCGCCAGGAACAGCCCGGCGGCGGCGAGCTCATCGGCTACCCCGTCCCGGCGGAACTTCGCGGAGATCTCGGTACGCATCTCCTGGCCCTTGTCGAAGGACACCACCAGGTCCAGCTCGGGCACGTGCACCCGCTGCTCGCGCAACGAGCGCAGCCGCATCTCGATCCACTCCCGCTCGGCGTCCCAGAGCGCCACGTGCGCGAAGCCGGTCGGGTCGAAGTCGGCACCCAGCTCGCGGTTCATCACCGACAGCACGTTCAGGTTGAACGCCGCGGTCACCCCGGCGGAGTCGTCGTAGGCGGCCACCAGCCGGGCCGGGTCCTTGACCAGGTCGGTGCCCAGCAGCAGCGCGTCACCGGGCCGCATGTCCTCCGCGACCCCGGCCAGGAACCCGACCCGCTCGGCGGGCTCGAGGTTGCCGATCGTGCCGCCCAGGAAGGCGGTCAGCCGCGGATGCTCCCCGGGCAGCCGGCTGAGGTCCTGGAAGTCGGCAACGACTCCGCGGACGGGCAACGAGGGGAACTCGTCGCCCAGCGCGTGCACGGCGGCGGCCAGCGCGCTCTCGCTGACGTCGACGGGGACGTAGCTGTGCAGGGAGCCGGCGAGCGCCCGGAGCAGCAGCCGGGTCTTCTCCGACGACCCGGAACCCAGCTCGACCAGGGTCCGCGCTGACGTGAGCCGGGCGATGTCGGAGGCGTGCGCGGACAGTAGCCGCCGTTCGGCGCCGGTCGGGTAGTACTCCGGCAGCCGGGTGATCGCCTCGAACAGCTCGCTTCCCCGGGCGTCGTAGAAGTACTTCGGCGGCAGCACCTTCGGCGTCGCGGTCAGCCCGCGTCGCACGTCCTCACGCATGGTGGCGTTCAGGTCGTCCGGGCTCAGCCGCACCTCGACGGCGTTCGTGGTCGACACAGGCTCTCCTCACGGTTCATCGGGGGATCGAGGCTCACAGATCCATCGGCTCTTGGCTGACCTGTCCGTCCCGGATGTCGGCGCGGTGCCCGTAGGGGATCTCCACCCAGCCGTCCTCGTCGTCGGACGGCTCGGAGGCCACCAGCACCCCGGAGGGGAGCTCCCGCACGTACATCGGTTCGCCGAGCACCGTGGCCGCCACGGAGGACCCGTCGGTGGCCAGCAGGCTGACCCGTCCTCCGCCCGCGTCCTGGGCGAGCCGGGTCACCGCGACCAGCCCGTCGGCGAGCGACGACCCCGCCGTCCAGTGGCCGACAGCCGCTCCGAACAGCCAGGCCGAGTCCACCCCGACCTGCGCCTCCGGCACCTCGGCGGCCTGAGGCCACAGCACCTTCCGGGCCCGGTCCAGGTCGGCCAGCCTGCCGTTGTGGCTGAACATCCACCGGCCGTGCAGGAACGGCGCCGCGGCCGCCTCGCCGTACGTCAGGCCGGGCGTCGCGGACCGCACCGACGCCAGCACGCAGCCGGAGGCGACCGTCGGTGCCAGGCTCGCGAAGGAGGCGTCGGTCCAGATCGGCTGGGCGCGCCGGTACCGGACCGGCTCGGCCCGCCCGTCGACGTACCAGCCGACCCCGAACCCGTCGGCATTGATGGTGCCGTGCCGCTGGCGGCGCGGTGCCCAGGACTGCCGGAACAGGGAGTACGGCGCGGCGACCACCACGTCGTGCAGCGACCGCTGGTGGCCCAGCCAGGCGAGGTGGCGGCACATGTCACGCGTCCCGGGCGGTGCGGAAGCCGGCGACGCTCTGCCGGCGGATCGGCAGGTCCCAGTTGCGGAACGTGGCCCGGCAGGACGACGGGTCGGTGGCCCACGAGCCGCCGCGGAGCACCCGGTAGCCGCCGCCGAAGAACACTTCGGAGTACTCCCGGTAGGGGAACGAGGAGAACCCGGGATAGCCGGTGAACTCCGTGGACGTCCACTCCCACACGTCGCCGAGCAGCTGCAACACGCCGTACGCCGACGCGCCGGCCGGGAACGAGCCGCGCGCGGTCGGCCGGTAGCGGACCTGCCCCAGGTTCGCGTGCTCCGAGGCCGGCGCCTCTGGCCCCCACGGGAACCGCCGCTTGGACGCGGTGGCCGGGTCCCACGAAGCCGCCTTCTCCCACTCCGCCTCGGTGGGCAGCCGGCGGCCGGCCCAGCGGGCGTACGCCGTGGCCTCGTGCCAGCACACGTGCTGCACCGGCTCGTCGCCGGGCAGCGGCTCGACCCGGCCGAAGCGGCGCCGCAGCCAGCCGCCGTCCTCGTGGAACCAGAACGCCGGGGTGCGCTTGCCGGATCGGTTGCGCCACTCCCAGCCGGCCTCGGTCCACCAGCGCGGCTGCTCGTAGCCGCCGTCCTCGACGAACCGCAGGTAGTCGGTGTTCGAGACCGGCACGGTGTCGATCCAGTACGACGGAAGCTGCACCTCGTGGGCCGGCCGCTCGTTGTCGTAGGCCCACGGGTCGTCGGAGCAGCCCATCGTGAACGGGCCCTCCGGGACCAGCACCTCCGCGGTGGCGACCAGTGCCTGCGGCGCCGGAAGCTCGTCGGTGGCCGGCAGCGCGGGCCGTCCGCGGCGCAGCTGGTGGGTGGCCAGCATGGTCTCGTCGTGCTGGTGCTCGTGCTGGACGACCATCCCGAACACCAGTCCGCCCTTCAGCAGTGGCCGGTGGCCGTCGAGCCGCAGGTCAAAGAGCGCGTCGAGCACCCGGCGGCGCACCTTTCCGATGTAGGAACCGGCCTCGGCGGTGTGCAGCAGCGGCAGGGACGGCCGCTCCACGCGGGGATGCTCGAACGCGTCGTAGATCGAGTCCAGTTCCGGACGCAGCGCGTCCTTGCCGGCGGCCGCACGCAGCAGCCACTGCTCCTCGTAGTTGCCGACGTGCGCCAGGTCCCAGACCAGCGGTGACATCAGCCGTGAGTGCTGGGCCAGCAGCTCGGGCTCCTCGAGCACCCGCGTGGTCAGCCCGAGGCTGCGGTCCCGGACCCGCTCCAGCTCATCGGCTACGAACTGCTTGAGGGTGTCCTCGTCGGCACCGGCCGTCGCGGCGCCGGGCAGCAGCGTGGACGTCATGGCTCCTCCAGGGGGACGGGTGCCTCGTCGGCAGGGCAACGGCCGCGGTCGACGTACCGTTCGGCGAACTCGGCGACCAGGTCGACCAGCGCGGGATCGACGCCGTCGCTCCGCAGCGCGTCGAGCGCGACCCGGAAGCAGCCGCGGGCGGCCTCGGCGAGCCTCGGCAGGCCGAGCCCCTCCCGAGCCGCCGCCGTCCAGGTGCCCGCCCCGGTGGCGAGGCCGGCGGCGCGGGCACCGGCCTCCGGCTCGTCGAGCAGCGCGCCGAGCACTGCCATCGGCACCGGCCAGAACCGCGGGTGCTGGGCGTCCAGGTAGCGCACCTCGTACCACCCGCGCGGCCGCACCGGTGGGAACAGCGTGGACAGGTGGCAGTCCAGGTCGGCCACGGTGGGCGGGTCCGGCGGCACCTCGACCGCGCCGTCGACCCACTCGGCGAACCGCAGCCCGGCCGGTGCCGTCCAGTCCGAGTCGCTGCGCCGCCACAGCATCAGCGGCGCGGCCAGCGCGTACTCCGCCCAGCCGGCCACCGGGTCGACGCCCGCCGGCGGTCCGGTGCGCCGCGGTTCCAGGTTCATCCAGACCCGCTGCCGAGCCGACTTCCAGCCGGTCGCCCGACCGGCGTGCACCGGGGAGTTCGCGAAGGCGGCCACCATCACGGGTCCCAGCGCGTGCAGCAGCCGCCACCGTCGTACGGCGTCGGAAGCATCGGTGCCGAGCGGGAGGTTGACCTGCACCGCCGCGGTGCTGTTCATCATCTGGCTGCCGAGCCCGCCGAGCCCGCCGAGCCGGCCGAAGTAGCCGGCCATCGCGCGGTAGCGAGGGGTGTCGAGCTGGCGACGGGGGAGCCGGTGCGGGTCGATGCCGGAGGGGACGAGAACCATCCCATGCTCTTCCAGCGGGCGGCGGACGTGCTCGATGTCCGCGGCGAGCGCCCGCCAGCAGGCGCTCGCGTCAGCAGCCGGGGCCGAGCTCAGCTCGAGCTGGCCGCCGGGCTCGAAGGTGATCGTGGAGCCGTGGGGCGGCGGCGGGATGCCGCCGAGCAGCGCGCGGAGCTGAGGCAGGGACACCGGACGGGTCGGATCCTCGGCGTAGCCGGCCAGCCACTCCACCTCCGCGCCCACCAGTGCCGGTGGGCCGGTCTTGAAGCACACCCGCTTGACGTACCCGTGCACGGCGGCGCGGTCGGTGACCTGAGCGTTCTCGAGACGCTCGTCGGTGGTTGTGTCGCGCGCCACAACGCCCATGCTCACCGAGAGTAGTCACAACGGGCAAGGCGCGTGGGTGGGCGGCGCTAGGGTCTGGGGCCATGGGGTCGACCAGGGATGCGGCCGCCGGTGCGGTCGACAGGTCGTACGACGAGGCGGCCCGCGAGCGCTGGGTGCCCGAGCCCCCGAAACGCCCGGAGCGCACGCCCTTCGAGCGGGACCGGGCCCGGCTCGTGCACTCCTCGGCACTGCGCCGGCTGGCCGCGAAGACCCAGGTGGTCGGCCCGCAGTCGGACGATTTCGTGCGAAACCGGCTCACCCACACCCTCGAGGTGGCACAGGTGGCCCGCGACCTCGCGCGCACCCTCGGCTGCGACCCGGACATCGCCGAGACCGCGGCGCTCGCCCACGACATCGGCCACCCGCCGTTCGGGCACAACGGGGAACGGGTGCTCGACGAGCTCGCCGCGTCGTGCGGCGGCTTCGAGGGCAATGCCCAGACGCTGCGGCTGCTGACCCGGCTCGAGCCCAAGACCCTGGACGCGTCCGGTCGCCCGGTGGGGCTGAACCTGACCCGGGCCACCCTGGACGCGAGCAGCAAGTACCCGTGGCTGCGGAGGGACGCCCCGGCTCCGCAGGGCAGCCACGCGGACGGATCGCCCCGGGTGGCGCGCAAGTTCGGTGTCTACGAGGACGACCTGCCGGTGTTCTGCTGGATCCGCGAGGGCGTGTCCGGGGACCGGCGCTGCGTCGAGGCCCAGGTGATGGACCTCGCCGACGACATCGCCTACTCCGTGCACGACCTGGAGGACGGCATCGTCGCCGGGCGCATCGACCTGTCGCTGCTGCGCGACCCGTCCCGGCGCGCCGAGGTCTGGGCGACGGTCCGGGACTGGTACTTGCCCGAGGTGGAGCCGGCCGCGCTCGACGCGGCGTTCGCGGGGCTGGCCGCCCTCAGCTCGTGGCCCACCGCGTCGTACGACGGCAGCCGAGCGGCCCAGGCGGCGCTTAAGAACCTGACCAGCGACCTGATCGGCCGGTTCTGCACCAGCGTGCAGGAGGCCACGCAGCAGGGGTACGGCGCGGGGCCGCTGACCCGGCACGCGGCAGACCTGGTGCTGCCCCGGGACACGGCGCTGGCGATCGCGGTGCTGAAGGGCATCGCGGCGCACTACGTGATGCGCGCCGACGACCGGGTCGCGCTGCTGGACCGGCAGCGGGAGGTGCTCGCCGAGCTGGTGCACGCGCTGGCCGGCGGTGGGCCGCACCTGCTCGAGCCGGTGTTCCGCGCCGACCACGAGGCCGCCGCTTCCGATGCCGGCCGGCTCCGGGTGATCATCGACCAGGTCGCCTCGCTCACCGACTCCTCCGCACTGGGGTGGCACGCCCGGCTGTGCCGCGGCCCGTTCGGCCCCTGAGCTCTCTCCAGCACGCCGAGACCGCCCGGGAGCCGGACAGTGGAGCGTGGTTGCCACATAGTGCCCATGCCGCTCCACTGTCGACCTGACTCCGGTGGCTGAGGAGCGAGCGTCTCGAAACCACTGCGTAGCCTCGGGGCATGGCGCTGCTGACGGTCGGGCACGGTCGGCTGGACCGTGACGGGCTGGGGCCGCTGCTCGCCTCGGCCGGCGTGGAGCGGCTGGTCGACGTACGCCGCTATCCCGGTAGCCGCACCAACCCGGACGTGAAGCGGGAAGCGCTCGCAGAGTGGCTGCCCGAGCTGGGCATCGGCTACCGGTGGGAGGAGCGGCTCGGTGGGCGGCGGCGCGTCGACCAGGATTCCTCGGACCCCTGGTGGCGGGTCGAGCAGTTCCGGGCGTACGCCGCGCACACCCGGACTGCGGAGTTCGCCGGCGCCGTGGAAGAGCTGCTGGAGGACACCGGGACGGTGGCGGTGATGTGCAGCGAGTCGTTGTGGTGGCGGTGCCACCGGCGGCTGATCGCCGACGTGGCCGTGCTGCGGTACGACGTACCGGTCCTTCACCTGATGCACGACGGTCGGCTGCGCGAGCATGAGCCGGCCGCGGGTGCCCGGGTCGCGGACGGGTGGCTGGTCTGGGACAGAGGTGCGGTGTGAGGGTGGCGCGGGGGACGGGTCAGTCGATCGCCTTGGCTCGGGGACAGGCCCGCGCCAGCCGCAGGTCCGTGGTGAGCAGCGGTAGATCGAGGCTCTCGGCGAGCTCCACATAGAGCGCATCGACAAGTCGCAGGTCCGCGCGTCGTTCCCATGCACCGTTGACGAGGCCGTTCAGCAGGTGACGCGTCAACGGCAGCTGAGCCAGGTGCTTCAGCGCGGCGGTGACCTGCGTGACCGTGAGCGCTCCGGCACGATGCAGCCGGCCGAGCGCGGCAAGCACCTCGGTGTCGAAGTGGGCAGGGACATGGAGGGTCGTGCCGCGCAGGCGCGTCCTGGCGGTCTCGGCCAAGTCCGAACCGACCAGGATGTCGACCAGCACCGAGGCGTCGAGGATGACCTCTCGCGGGGGGTTCACCGGCGCGCGCCGTCGAGCTCGGCGCGGGCCTCGTCGAGGGCGGCGAGCACCGCCTCGTGCGTGACCTTCGACCGGGGCCTTGGCAGGCCGTCCAACCATGCGTCGACCGAGTGGCGTTCGAGCTCGGCGGCAATCGCACTCTGCGTGATGGCAGAGACGTTGAGCCCGGCCTCACGGGCGCGCGCGGCCAGGTCGTCGGGTACGTAGACGTTGAGGCGCGCCATACACACAGTATGCACACTGATTGGCGCCGTGGCGACGCGTGGAAGTTCCCGTCGGCCCGTCGGGGACGGCCCGTAGACTCTCGCCCGTGGCTGGGCTGATCCGTGAGGAGGACATCGCGCTGGT
>DASSKA010000060.1:0-21289 GCA_035690905.1 Nocardioidaceae bacterium
CAGGCGGGTTCGATTCCCGTCCGCCTCCGCCACTCGCCGCTCAGGCGCGGGCCTGCTGCTCGGTGGACCGGCCCCGATGGCCGTTGATGCCCATGTCCGACTCGCGCATCAGCTTGGTGACCAGGTCCTGGCCGAGCGCAATCGTCTGGTCGAGGGTCTGCAGCCCGGCGGCGTGCCGTCCGGCCTCGAAGGACCAGCGGGCCGCCACCATGCCCTGCACCAGGGTGTCGTTGATCTCGACCGCGTCCCGATGGCGCTGGGCGGCTGCCTCGAGCCTGCGCCCCCGCTCGTTGGCCCGCCGTAGCCGGTCGGAGGCGTCGCCGAGCAGCAGGCCGAGCAGCAGCATCGGCACCACCCGGGAGAACCAGCCGAACACGGTCAGGTCGACGGAGTCGATCAGCACCCACGCCAGCACGAGCGCCACTGCGCCGAGGCCGGCGAGCAGCCCGGCCCGGCGGCCGAACGACAGCGCGGCCAGCGCGATCGGCAGGGTGTAGAGCATGTTCGTCGCATCCATGGCCGTGCCCGTGGTGATCCGGAGCACGAACACCCCGGCGAATAGCGCCACGATCACCAGGACGGTGAGCTCTGGGAGCGACCGAAACCAGGGGAGAAGGTCGCGCGGCTCACGGCCCACGGCCTCGGAAGAATGCACGAGTACAACTGTGCGCATCCGAGGGGCAGCCCCCAAGGGGCCGAAAGTCCCTACTTTTGCTACCTCTCGCCCGATTGGCTCGGATGGACCGTGGCGCCGCGACGGGCCGCGGGACGCTACAGTGCGTGAGCGGGAGGCGTGTGCGTCCGCCTCTGCGCAACGACTGTGCCGGGAGGTCGCTGGTGCCGGATTCACGTCGCGCGACGCCGCGCACCGACGCGGTGCTCTCCGACCCGCGGCTGGCCGAGGCCACCCGGCTTCTCGGCCCCTCGCTGGTGAAGCGCGCGGTCGGTGCCGCGCTCGAGCGCTGCCGCGCGGGCGACGTGCTCCCCGACGCCGTGGCCGACACCGCGGTGGCGCTGCTGCCCCCGGGCGCGTCCTCGCTGCGCCGGGTGGTGAACGCCACCGGCGTGGTGGTGCACACCAATCTCGGGCGCGCCCCGCTCTCGGCCGCGGCGACCGACGCCCTCGCGGCCGCCGCCGGGTCGACCGACGTGGAGCTGGACCTGGCCACCGGCCGGCGGGCCCGGCGCGGGCGCGCCGCGCTGGGCGCCCTGGCGGCGGCGGTGCCCGACGCCGAGGCGGTGCACGTGGTCAACAACGGGGCGGCTGCGCTGGCGCTGGCTGCGGCCTGCCTGGCCGGGGGACGGGAGGTGGTGGTCGCCCGCGGTGAGCTGGTGGAGATCGGCGATGGCTTCCGGATCCCGGAGCTGCTGGAGTCGGTCGGCGTCCGGCTCCGTGAGGTGGGGACCACCAACCGGGTCCGGCTCGCGGACTACGAGGCGGCGGTCGGCGACGGCACCGCGTTCGTGCTGAAGGTTCACCCCTCCAACTTCGTGGTGGCCGGCTTCACCTCCTCGGTCCCGGTCGAGCAGCTGGCCGGGCTGCCGGTGCCCGTGGTCGCGGACATCGGCTCCGGGCTGCTGGCCCCGCACCCCCGGTTGCCGCGCGAGCCCAACGCCAGGGACGCGCTGCGGGCCGGTGCGGCACTGGTGACCGCCTCTGGCGACAAGCTGCTCGGCGGCCCGCAGTGCGGGCTGCTTCTCGGCCGCGCCGACGTCGTGGACACCCTGCGGCGACACCCGCTGGCACGGGCGCTCCGGGTGGACAAGCTCACCCTCGCGGCCTTGGAGGCGACCCTGCTCGGGCCGGTGCCCCCGGTGCGCGCCGCTCTGGACGCCTCGGCCGACGAGCTGCTGGCCCGGGCGGACCGGCTGTGCCAGGAGCTCGCCGGGACGGTCGCCTGCGAGCCGGTGCCGACCTCGGCGGCCGTGGGTGGCGGCGGAGCCCCGGACGTCGAGCTGCCCAGCGCCGCCGTGGCGCTGTCGCCCCGGCTCGCGGAGCCGCTGCGCGTCGGCGAGCCGCCCGTCGTGGGCCGGGTCGAGCGCGGCCGGCTGCTGCTGGACCTGATCGCGGTGCCGGCCGCCGACGACGCGCTGCTGGCCGAGGCGGTACGACGGGCGGCGAAGGTGATGGGGGAGTAGCCGGTGCACGTCGTCGCCACCGCCGGACACGTCGACCACGGCAAGTCCACCCTGGTGCGCGCGCTCACCGGCATGGACCCCGACCGGCTCAAGGAGGAGCACGAGCGCGGCCTGTCCATCGCGCTCGGCTACTGCTGGAGCAGCTTCCCCGAGGTGGGCGAGGTCGCGTTCGTGGACGTGCCGGGCCACGAACGGTTCATCGCGACCACCCTCTCCGGGCTGGGCCCGGTGCCAGGCGTGCTGTTCGTGGTCGCCGCCGACGATCCCTGGATGCCCCAGGCCGCCGAGCACCTCGCCGCCCTGGACGCGCTCGGGGTGCGGCACGGCGTGCTGGCGGTCACCCGGTCCGATCTCGACGACCCGGCTCCGGCGATCGCGGCGGCCCGGGCCGCGATGACCGGCACCTCCCTGGCGGGGATCCCGGCGGTCGCGGTGAGCGCCCGCACGGGCGCCGGGCTTGACGAGCTCCGGTCGCGGCTGGTGGCGATGGTCGGCGGGCTGCCGCAGCCGGATCCCGCCGCGGACGTGCGGCTGTGGGTGGACCGCTGCTTCCACGTCAAGGGTGCGGGCGCCGTGGTGACCGGCACGCTGCCCGCCGGCACCGTCTCCGGCGGGGACACCCTTGCGCTCGGGCCCACCGCCGAGGGCGGCGCCGGGCGGTCGGTGCGGGTGCGCGGTGTGCAGTCTCTCGGCCGGCCGGTCGACTCGGCCACCGGCGTGGCCCGCGTGGCGCTCAACGTCGCCGGTGCCACCGACGCGGAGCTGCGCGGCAGCGGCGTGCTCGTCAGCCCGGACCGATGGCTGTTCACGGACGTCGTCGACGTCCGGGTCGAGGGCGCCTCGCGGCTGCCGCACCGGCCGCTGCTGCACCTGGGCGCCACCAGCACCGCGGCGCACCTTCGGCCCCTCGGGGACACCGCCGCCCGGTTACAGCTGCACCGACGACTGCCGCTGCGGGTCGGCGACCGGGCGCTGCTGCGTGACCCGGGCAGCCGCACGGTCTGGGGGATCACGGTCCTGGACCCGGCCCCTCCGACTCTGCGTCGCCGGGGCGCAGCCCGGGCGCGTGCCGCCGAGCTGGCCCAGCACGACGGCACGCCCGACCTGCTGGACGAGGTGCGCCGGAGGGGGTGCGTGCGGCTGTCCCAGCTGCACCGGATCGGCGTGCGCACCGACCCGCTCCCTGGCCAAGGGGCGGTGGTGGTCGGGGACTGGGCGGTCTCCACCGAGCGGCTGGCCGGCTGGCAGGAGCGGCTGGCGATCGTGGTGGCGGAGTTCGAGGACTCCCGCCCGCTGGAGCGGGGCATGCCGCTGCCCGCGGCCGCGCACGCGGTCGGCTTGCCCGACCCGGAGCTGATGGGCGCGCTGCTGCGCGACCCGCTGCGCCTGGCGGACGGCCGAGTGACCCGCCGCCCCTCCGTCGTACTCCCCGCTCCGGTGCGGGACGCGCTGGACCAGCTGCGCGTCGGCCTGGAGACCGACCCGTTCGGGGCGCCGACCGCTGACCGGCTGCGCGAGCTCGGCCTGGACGCGAAGGCGACGGCCGCGGCCGCGAAGGCCGGACTGCTGCTGCGGCTCGCCGACGGCGTGGTGCTGATGCCCGGAGCGGACCGGCTCGCGCTGGAGCGGTTGGCCACCCTGCCACAGCCGTTCACGACCAGCGAGGCTCGCCAGGCGCTCGGCACCTCGCGGCGGGTGGCGCTTCCGCTGCTCGGGTTCCTGGACCGGTCCGGGCGGACCGTCCGACATCCCGACGACCGTCGCAGTGTGCGGGGAGCCGGGTGACAATAGACCTGCAATGACGCAGACGACCCAAAACCCCCGCACCACAGCCACCCGGTCCGCACCGCAGGCGGCCGACCCGACCAGCAAGGACATCCACCAGATCCTGGACCTGGCGCTCCGGGTCGGCGAGGTGCTGCTGTCCTCGGGCGCCGGCGCCGCCGACGTCGCGGCCACCATGCACTCGATCGCGGTCGCCGCTGGGCTGCGCAACGCCGACGTGGACGTGACGTTCACCGCGCTGTCGATGTCGTACCAGACGCGGTACGACGAGCCGCCGATCTACGTGGTGCGCAACGTCAAGCACCGCGACATCGACTACGAGGACCTGACCGAGGTCGACGCCATCGTCCGGGACCTGCTCACCGGGGAAGTCGACCATGCCGAAGCGCGCGCTCGGTTGGCCCGGATCACCTCCTCCGGCCACCACCGGCCGCGGTGGGCGGTCGACCTGAGCTGGGGCGTGATGGGGCTCGGGGTGGCGCTGATGCTCGGCGGGGACTGGATCGTGATGGCGATCGCCTTCTTTGCCGCCGCCGGCGTCGACCTGCTGCAGCGGACCATGTCGCGGCACCGGCTGCCGTCGTTCTACAAGCAGGTCGCGGGCGGGCTGCTGGCGACCCTGATCGCGGTGGCCATCGCGGCCACCCGGGTGAAGGTGGATCCGTCACTCGTGGTGACCGCGAGCATCATCATGCTGCTGTCGGGGATCGGCTTCATGGGCGCGGTCCAGGACGCGCTGACCGGGTTCTACCTGACGGCCGGGGCGCGGCTGCTCGAGGTGATGCTGGCCACCGGCGGGATCATCGCCGGAGTCAGCGGCGGGCTGGCCGTGGCCCGGATGCTCGACGTGTCGGTGGCGCTGGAGCCGGGTGCCGCGGGCTGGTCGTACCTGCCGGTGATGGCGTTCGGCTCCGGGCTTTCCGCGGCCGCGTTCGCGTTCTCCTCCTACGCCCCGGCCCGGTCGCTGCTGCCGATCGGTGTGATCGGCGCCGGGGGAGAGCTGGTGTACGCCGTGATGCGGGTGCCCGGCTTCGGGCAGGCCTGGGCGTCGGCCGGGGCGGCGGTGGCGATCGGCGTGGTCAGCTACTCGGTCGCCGGCCGGGTGCGGGTGCCGCCGCTGGTCGTGGTGGTCTCGGCGATCGTGCCGCTGCTCCCCGGCCTGTCGATCTACCGCGGTCTGTCGCTGATGGCGGGTGGCGACAGCTACGGGGTGCTGGCCATGGTGACCGCCGCTGGAATCGCCATCTCACTTGCCTCCGGGGTCATCCTCGGCGAGTTCGTCGCCCAGCCGCTGAAGCGTGAGGCGCGCCGCCTCGAGAGTCGGCTCGCCGGCCCGCGGCTGGTGGGGCCGCTGCGGGCGCGCGCGGTGAAGAAGTAGGTCAGCGGACCTCGAAGCGGCGGCGCCCGGTCACCTCGGCGTCGGTGATCTGGAGGTCCTCGACGACGGCGTCGCGGGGGCCCTCACGCATCCAGGCGACCACTTCGTCTACCCGCGGGCGGGGTCCCTCCAGCACCGCCCGGACCGTCCCGTCCGGCTCGTTGCCGACCCAGCCGGACACCCCGGAGTCGAGGGCGATCCGGCGGGTGCTGTCCCGGAAGAAGACGCCCTGCACCAGACCGCGCACCACCACCGTGCGCGCCACCGTGTCCGTGCTCATCGGGGTGTCCATGCCTGCATCATCGTCGGATCGAGGCGGTTGATCCAGCCGTTCGCGGTGCCCTCGTCCTCGTCGTCGACCCACACTCGAACCTGACCCGCACCGTCTCCACGCCGCTGAGTGTAAGGACACAGGTCTACGGAGGCGGGCCTACGAGGATGGGGCAGCCCCGGACGAGAATGGAGCCGTGGCGGACGTCAGGGGCTTGCTCGCCGGGCTGGACCCGGCCACCGCGCAACGTGTCCGTGCCGCGCTGCCCACCCTGGTCGACGGGTCCGAGGACCTGTCCACGCTGACCCAGCTCGACGTGCAGCGGTTCCTGTGGCAGACCCTGCCGCGCCGGTGGGAGGGCCGGCCGCGCGAGCAGCACGAGGTGGCCTGGGCGATGGGGGACCTGCTGGCCGCCGCGGGGCTGGACCGGTACGCCGCGCTGTGCCGCGACCGTCGGACCCACGAGGTGCTCTCCGCGTGGGCGCGTGACCCGGCCGTCGGCTCACGGACCAGCGCGGCGCTGATGCGCTCGTCCGGGGTGGACCCGCCCGCCACCCGGCTGCTGACTTTCGGCACCGTGCTGAGCGGGCAGGAGCGACGCGTGCACGCCGACGCCAGCCGGTTCCTCGAGGACGCGGTGGCTCGCGGTGTCCTCGACCCGTCCAGCGAGTGCGGGGTGCGGTCCTTGACCGAGATCTTCCTGTCCACTCCGGCTCCGGCGTACGACGGATCGACGCCCCGGGAGGCCGTGCTCCGCGAGCGCGCGGCGTCGTGGATCCGCAGACTGGACCCGGGCATCGGTCCGTTCTGGACCGACGTCTTCCGGCGGCTGGGCGAGGAGCCGGACGTGCCGGGGAACGTGACGCTGTCCATCGCCCCGGCCGTGTCGCTGCTCCAGCAGGCCGAGGCCGGGATCGCGCTGACGGCCGAGGGGCACCTCCCGGCTTCCGTGGTCACCGAGCTGGATGCCCGTTTCGGCTGGACGGACAAGCTGCCGTCGCGCAGGCCGAGCGACGAGCGAGCCATTCCGGCGCTGCTGTTCGTGGACACCCACCTGCGGGAGCAGCAGCTGATCACGCAGTACGACGGGCGGCTGGCGCTCACCGGTGCCGGTCGGCGCTGCCTGGTCGATCCGGCGTTGCTGTGGCAGCTGATGGTGAGTCCGGGTCCCCGTTGGACCGACGGCTTCGAGCAGGATGCGCTGGCCGTGATGGCGGTGTGCCTGCTGCGGCAGACGTCCACGAGCGGGCCTCGGCTCACCGAGCAGGTAGCCTCCCTCCTTTCCCGCGCGTGGCGCAGCCGGCACGGCGACGGCCTGGAGCCGGGCGTGGAGTGGCTGCGGGTGGAGTGGTACCGGCTGGGTGTGGGGATGAGCTGGTGGGAGCTGAGCTGGCGGCCCGAGCACTACCGGCTCAGCGAGTTCGGCCGTTCCGCTGCCGCCGAGCTGTTCTGGGCGGTGGCCGGCCAGCCGACCAGCTGAGCGCTCGTGATTCACGTGCGGGGAGGCGGGCGGAGGCCACGAGCCTGTTCCTCGCTCGTTCCTCCACCACCGGCAGCTCAGTCGGCGCGGCCGCCGCCGCCGAACATGATCTCGTCCCAGCTCGGCACCGAGGCCCGGCCGCGGGTCTTGCGGACCTGCTTGCGGGGCGCGTGGGGCCGCTCGGTCTCGGGTTCCTCCTCGGCGGGCGAGGTGTCGGCCGCCGCCGATGCGTCCTCCGGCCCCTCGGCAGTCGGCGCCTCGTCAGGTGCGTCCGCCGTCTCACCGGGGACGGTCTTGGTCGACTGGGGCCGCGTCGGCCGCTCGGTCGCCTGCGTGGCCATCCAGTCGGCGTCGCCGGCCACGGAGGTCGGGTCGACCTCCGGGTGCGGGTGGGCCTCGCGGGCGGAGCGGGAGACGGAGCTGAGGTCAGCGGTGGGCTCGTGGTCGGCGTCGGCCAGGTCGCTGACCATGTCGATCGCGTCGCTGCCCAGCGGAAGCTCGTCGTCCGCACTGGCCACGGACGCCAGCCGGCGCGTGCCAGCGCCGGTGCGCGGCTTCGGGCCCCGGTGGCCGCTCTGCTCGCCGAGGAGCCACTTCGCCTCCTCGTCCTCGGCCACCACGTAGCGGCCGGGAGCATCGAAACAGAACTCCGCGTGCCGTGGGCTCTCCCCGCACCGGTAGTCGGCGACCAGCGTCCAGCGGCCGTCCTCGCGCCGCCAGGCGTCCCACTCCACGGAGTCGGGCGAGATGTTCCGCTCGCGCAGCCGCTCGGCGACCGCGTCGCCGAGCAGCCGGCTCGGCCCTTCGCCGCCCTTGCGGCGCACCGAGGACCGCTGCGCACGCTCGGCGATGTGCGCGCGCTCGGCGAGCACCGGGGTGGCGTACCCCATGATCTTCTCGACGGAGGTCTGCGCGGCGGCCGCGACCTTCTCCGGGCTCTCGCCGGCACGGATCCGGGCCTGGATGTCGCGAGGACGCAGTGCGCTTTCCATCTGGATCTCCAACTGGCCGAGTCGGGCGTGGTCGCCGCGGAGCGCAGCCCGCAGCTTGGCATCGGCCGGAAGAGCGAACTCCTCACCCGAGTCGCTGACCAGGAGCAGCGTCTTGCTGTCCTTGCTCAGCCCCACGAGCGTGAGGTCTTGCATCGTTCCCTCTCCTCGACGCGTTGTTCGTCGGGCCGAGCCTACTTCAGCCGGGGGGCCGCGCCGGGTAGCCAGCGGGCGGGTCGCGAGGTCTGTCAGGCGCCCAGGACCCGGTCCAGGTAGGCGTTGGCGAACATCCGGTCCGGGTCCAGATCCTGGCGCAGCTTGGCGAAGTCCTCCCAGCGGGGGTAGGCCGTCGCCAGGTCGGCTGCCGTGCGGGTGTGCAGCTTGCCCCAGTGGGGGCGCCCGTCGTACCTCCTCAGCACCTCCTCGACGCCGAGGAAGTACGCCGTGTGGTCGGTCCGGGCGTTCACGTGGAAGGCCAGGTACACCGTGTCGCGGCCGGACGCGGTGGACAGCCACGCGTCGTCGGCGGGAGCGTGGCGCACCTCCACCGGGAAGCCGACCCGCCACCCGGACCGCTCGATGAGTCCGCGCACCTCGGTCAGAGCAGCCATTCCGTGCTCGCGCGGCAGGGCGTACTCCAGCTCCTTGAACCTGACCCGCCTGGGCGAGACGAAGACCCGGTCGGAGGCGTCCACGTAGCGGCGCGCGGTGAGCGCCCGGCTGGCTACCTGGTTCGTGGCCGGGATGGACCGGGGCACGCGGTTGCCCAGCCGGTTCACCAAGCCGAAGACCGTGTTGGCCAGCAGCTCGTCGTCGACGTAGGCGCGCATCCGCGACAGCGGCTCTCGCTCGTCCAGGGTGCGGTTGTTCCGTTTGGTGAGCAGCCGGTCGGTGTGCGGGAACCAGTACATCTCGAAGTGGTGGTTGTTGCGGGCCAGGTCGTCGAACCCGCCGACCGCCTGCTGCCAGCTCATCGGCTCCTCGACCGCCTCGAGCAGAAACGCCGGCTCCACCAGGAAGGTCACCGCCGTGACCACTCCGAGAGCGCCGAGCCCGACCCGTGCCGCGTCGAAAAGCTCCGGCTGCCGTTCACGTGACAGCGCGCGGACCTGGCCGTCCGCGGTCACCAGCTCCAGCCCGGCCACCTGCGCGGACAGCGACGCCCATCGGCCTCCAGTGCCGTGCGTGCCGGTCGCGATCGCGCCCGCGACCGTCTGCCGGTCGACGTCGCCCATGTTGTGCAGCGCAAGACCGAGGCCGCGGAGCCGCTCGTTGAGCACGTGCAGCGGGGTGCCGGCCAGCACGGTCACGGTCATCGCGTCCCGGTCCACCGAGCGGATGCCGACCAGCCGGTCCGGGAGCAGCAGCATCCCGTCGGTGACCGCGATGCCGGTGAAGGAGTGCCCGGAGCCGACCATCTTCAGCCGCAGCCCGTTGGTCCCGGCGACCACGAGGCTGTCCACCACCTCGGGCATGCTCGCCGGTGCCAGCACCTGCGCCGGTCGTGCCGTCTCGAGGCCGCACCAGTTGCTCCACCCCCGCGCCGTTGCTCCTCCCATGCCAAGGAGAGTACGGGAGGGGAATACTGGAGCGGTGACCTCATTGTCAGCCGCCGGGGTTCGTCGCCGGCTCGGCGACTCGATGTTCTCGGTGGTCGCTGGGCCCGAGGGCGAGCAGCGCCGCGAACGGCTGCAACGTCCCGGGCCGCGCTGGTTCACCGAGGACCGCCCGATCCGACGGGTGCACGCCGATGCGTCCATGCTGATCGGCGGGCTGCGCGCCCTGCTGCTGCAGTCGCTGCACCCGCTGGCCATGGCCGGCGTCGCGCAGCACTCCGGCTACAAGGGTGACCCGTGGGGCCGGGTGCAGCGCACCAGCCACTTCATCGCGGTCACGACGTACGGCACCGCAGACGACGCCGAGGCCATGGTCCGCAGCATCCGCGGGATCCACGACCGGGTCCGCGGAACCGCGCGCGACGGGCGGCCGTACGCCGCGTCCGACCCGCACCTGCTGAGCTGGGTGCACCTGGCCGGCGTCGACAGCTTCCTCGCGGCCTACCAGCGGTTCGGCGACCGGCTGCTCGACCCCGACGAGCAGGACGGGTACGTCGCCGACACCGCCCTGGTCGCCCGGAAGCTGGGCGTCCTCGACCCGCCGCTGACCGTGGGCGAGGTGCGCGAGCAGCTCGCCGGCTTCCGGCCGGAGCTGCGGAGCACCTCGGAGGCCCGGGACACCGCCCGCTTCCTGCTGCTCGCCCCGCCGCTGTCGCTGCTCGCCCGGGGCCCGTACGGCGTGCTCGGCGCCGCCGCGGTCAGCCTGCTGCCGGCGTGGGCCCGCTGGCCGCTTCGCGTGCCCTACCTGCCGGTGACCGAGGCGGTGGCGGTCCGCGCTGCCGGCCAGGTGGTCACCCGGACCCTCAGGTGGGCGATGGCGCCCGACCAGTGAGCTTGGGCACCAGTGCGGTGCCGAAAGCGATCGCGGCGCCGACCAGCCCGGCCGCCGCCGGCACCAAGTAGCCGACCGAGGCACCGTGCGCGTCGATGACCACCCCGACGACCGCGGCGCCGGGTGCCACCCCGGCCGCCAGCCCGGTGGTCACCACCGAGATGCCCTCCGTGAGCCGGCCCGCCGGCACCGTCTCCTCGATCCAGGCGACGCTGGCGATCAGCGTGGGGGAGATCGCGAACCCGGCCAGGAAGAGGAACACCGCCATCAGCACGAAGCCGTGCACGAACGGCAGCGGCACCATGGCCAACGCCAGCGCCAGCAGGCCCCACCGGAACCTGGTCCGGCTGGCCGCGCTGATGTGCAGCGCGCCGGTGACCAGCCCGGCGAGCAGGCTGCCGAGCGCCCAGATCGCCAGCAGTGGACCGGACAGCGCCTTGCTGCCCAGCTCCCCGGAGAACGCCACGGTGGCCACCTCCGTCGCGCCGAACAGCACCCCCATCGCGAAGGACGCCGCGACCAGCGGCCCCAGCACCGGCCAGCCCATCGGCTCGCCACGGTGCCCGCCGGACCGGCGTGGGCTCGGGTCCGGCTCGGTGTGGCGCTGCACGGTCAGCGCCAGCGTCCCGGTCACCGCCGCGGTGACCGCTGCCCCCAGCCCGGCCAGCGGATGCACCTTGGTGGCCAGGAAGGTGACCATCGCCGGTCCGATCATGAACACCGCCTCGTCGACGGCCGCCTCGAACGCGAAGGCGGTCTGCAGCTGGCGCTTCTCCGGCACCAGCCGCGACCAGCGGGCGCGCACGCACGAGCCGATCTGCGGCATCGCCGCCCCGGCCACCGCGGCGCTGCCCATCGCCACCGGGTTCGGCCAGCCGTTCTCGACCGACGCCATCGTCAGCCCCAGTCCGACCGCGAACAGCAGGATCGCCCACGGCAGCACCCGGCTCTGCCCGTGCCGGTCGATCAGCCGGCTCAGCGGGACCGCGAAGACCGCGCTGGCGATGATGTACGACGCGGAGACGCGGCCGGCCAGGCCGTAGGAGCCGGTGTGCGCCGAGACCAGCAGCACGATCCCCAGGCTGACCATCGAGATCGGCAGCCGGGCCACCAGACCGCTCAGCGAGAACGCGAGTGCTCCCGGGAGGCCGAGCACCTGGCGGTAACGGGAGATCACCGTCGCAATCCTAAGATGTGGCCATGCCCCCCGACGCCTCGCCGTACGACGCGCTGATGCTGGTCTCCTTCGGGGGTCCGGAGAGGCCGGACGACATGCTGCCGTTCCTCGAGAACGTGACCAGGGGACGCGGCATCCCGCCGGAACGGCTGACCGAGGTCGGCGAGCACTACCTGCGCTTCGGCGGGCGCAGCCCGATCAACGACCAGAACCGGGCGCTGCTGGCCGCCATCGAGGAAGACCTGCGCGGCTGCGGTGTGCAGATCCCGGTGTACTGGGGCAACCGCAACTGGCATCCGCTGCTCCCGGACACCTTGCAGCAGATCAAGGCCGACGGTGTGAACCGGGTGGCCTGCCTGTTCACGAGCGCCTACTCGTCGTACTCCGGCTGCCGGCAGTACCGCGAGAACCTCGCCGACGCGGCCGCGGAGGTCGGCGACGCGGCGCCACGGCTGGACCGGCTGCGGCACTACTTCAACCACCCCGGCTTCGTGGAGCCGATGGTCGACGCCACCCTGGCCGCGCTCGCCGAGATCCGGGACCGCTTCCGGCACGACGCGCACGTGCTGTTCGTGACCCACTCGATCCCGCTGAGCATGAACGACGCGAGTGGGCCGGACGGGGCGGCGTACGTCGCCCAGCACCGAGCCGCCGCCGAGGAGATCACCGAACGAGTCCGTCAGGAGACCGGCCACCGGCACCCGGCGGAGCTGGTCTACTGCTCGAGGTCCGGCCCACCGAGCGTGCCCTGGCTGGAGCCGGACATCAACGACCGGATCACCCGGCTGGCCGCCGAGGGCACCAACGCCGTGGTCGTGGTGCCGATCGGCTTCGTGTCCGACCACATGGAGGTCGTCTACGACCTGGACACCGAGGCCGCGGCCACCGCCGAGGAGTCCGGCGTGGAGTTCGCGCGAGCGGCCACCGCCGGGGTGGACCCGCGGTTCGTGCGGATGGTCCGGGACCTCCTGCTGGAGCGCGCGGCGGTCGAGCGCGGCGAGGACGTGGTGCGGGCCTGCGTCGGCGCGCTGCCGCCGTCGTGGGACGTCTGTCCCGCCGGCTGCTGCGCCAACCAGCGGGGGCCGCGGCCGGCGCTCTGCGGCAGGGACTAGAGCATGACCGGCTACGAGGGCCTGCTGGCGGTGGCCAAGGAGGTGGCCCTGGCCGCGGCGGACCTCGTCGCGGAGGGGTCCCGGCGCACCGTGGTGGTGTCCGGAACCAAGTCCAGCCCGGTCGACGTGGTCACCGAGGTCGACAAGGACGCCGAGCGGCTGATCCACGACCGGCTGGCCGCGCTGCGCCCCGGCGACGGGTTCATCGGCGAGGAGGGTGGCCGCTCCCGCTCGGAGACCGGGATCAGCTGGCTGGTCGACCCGATCGACGGCACGGTGAACTTCCTCTACGGGATCCCGCAGTACTCGGTCTCGATCGCCGCGATCGAGGCTGACCGGTCGGTCGCCGGGGTGGTCGTCGACGTGGCCCGTCGCGAGGTCTTCGAGGCGACCCTGGGCGGGGGTGCGCGCTGCGACGGCAGGCCGATCGCGGTGCGCCCCGTCGTACCTCTGGGCCAGCGGCTGGTGCTCACCGGCTTCAACTACGTCGCCGAGGTGCGGGCCAAGCAGGCGCAGGCCGCTGCCCTGCTGCTCCGGGAGGTGCGAGACATCCGCCGGCTCGGCTCGGCGGCCCTGGACCTGTGCGCAGTGGGCGCCGGGCGGGCGGACGGGTACGTCGAGGAGGGCCTCAACCCCTGGGACGGGGCGGCCGGCGGGCTGGTCGCCACCGAGGCCGGGGCCATCCTCCGGACCAGACCAGGGGTGGGTGGCACGGACTGCTACCTGTGCGCGCCCGCCGCCGGATTCGACGAGTTCACCGCCTTGGTCGAACGCTGCGGTTTCCTGGCGGAAAGTGGGGAATACTCCTCGCCCTGACGGGGAATAGCGGGGCTTCCCCGTTCGTTGTCCGGATCACGCACCGCCCGGTACCCACGAGCTGCTCCTGAGAGTCCGCTGTGACTCTTGCGACAACACGCGTCGTGGCCGTGCAATTTCGGGTCCGGATGGTGCACAATCCGCACCGCACCACGAGCACGAACTCAAGACACTAAGGCAGCTGCTGGAGCTGACGGGGGCAGGAGAGACGACACATGGCAACCGACTACGACGCACCTCGGAAGACCGAGGAAGACCAGAGCGAGGAGAGCCTCGAGGAGCTCAAGGCGCGTCGCCACGACAAGAACTCGGGGAAGGTGGACGAGGACGAGGCGGAGGCCGCCGAGTCCTTCGAGCTGCCGGGCGCGGACCTCTCCCACGAGGAGCTCGCCGTCGAGGTGAAACCGCGGCAGGAGGACGAGTTCACCTGCATGAGCTGCTTCCTGGTGCACCACCGCAGCCAGCTGGCCGACGCCAAGAAGATGATCTGCCGGGACTGCGCCTGAGGCTGCAGGAACGCAGAAAGGCCGGACCCTGAGGGTCCGGCCTTCGTCGTGCGTCGTCAGACGGCGATGTCGTCGAGGTCGGGCGGCAGGTGCCCGGTGGAGCGCCGGTAGTAGTCGGCCGCCTTCCGGGAGACGAACATGCGGGCCAGGCCCACGGCCACCCCGCTCGCACTGGCCCAGGCGATCGCCTCGGCGATCGATACGTCCGGGTGTGCCGGGTTCTGGGGCGGCTCCTTGCCGGTGGCGACCTTCCACGAGGTGGTCATCGCCTTGCGGGCGACCATCGACGCGCCCAGCGTCGACAGCAGTGCGAAGGCCGACCAGGCCTTGGAACCCGATGCCATCCATCCTCCTCGTGTCGGTGCGTCCAGTCTGCCATGCAGGGGTGCGCGCGGGTCAGCGCGCTCCGGCCCGCCGCAGCGCGGCAGCCAGCCGCTCCGGTCGCCTGGTGGAGACCAGCCAGTACGGCGTCGGGTCGTCGGGGTCGCGCACGGTGACCCGGACGGACCCGCGCACGTAGGGACGCAGCAGCAGGTACGCCCGGGCATCGGCGTCCCGCCCGGTCTGCAGCCGGGTCGCCTCGGCGTCCAGCACGGTCGGCTCGGCGAGCAGCTCGGCGTCGATGTGTGCCCGGCCGGCCCGCAGCTCGCCGTCCCGGACGGCCACCTCGGCCGCGCCGTACCCGATCAGCAGCGCCACGGCGCCGAGCACCATGACCGCGGTGGCCGCCCACAGCACCGCGGGGTAGGGGATGGAGACCGCGAAGGCCAGCCACAGGGTGGCCACGAAGGCCGCGGTGATCAGCCACCAGCGCAGTGGGACGTGCAGCCGCTCACGGAAGCCGACGGCAACCTTGCGGGGGCTCGCGCTCACGGGACGGCTCACCGGTCCTCGTCTCGCCGGATCCGGCGGGTTATAGGGTCGAGAGGTGGTCGAGATCCTCATTCTACGGGTCGACGAGGATGCCCCCGTCCCGTCTTATGCGCACCCCGGCGACGCCGGTGCGGACCTGACCAGCACCGTCGACGTACGCCTCGCGCCCGGTGAACGGGCGATGGTGCCCACCGGCATCCGGCTGGCGCTGCCCGACGGGTACGTCGCCCTCGTCCACCCGCGCTCCGGGCTCGCCGCCCGCTGCGGGGTGTCGATCGTGAACGCACCGGGCACCGTGGACGCCGGCTACCGCGGCGAGGTGAAGGTGCTGCTGGTCAACCTCGACCCGTCCGAGCCGGTGGAGATCCGCCGCGGCGACCGGATCGCGCAGCTGGTCGTGCAACGCGTGGAGCGGGCCCGTTTCGTGGAGGTGCAGCGCCTGCCCGGCTCGGCCCGGGGGGACGACGGCTACGGTTCCACCGGTGGCTTCGTGGCCGCGCACCCGACCAGGACCGACGAGAGGTAGACGATGTTCCGACGCAGGAAGTCCGAGTCCGAGGCAGCCTCGGAGGAGGCGGACCTGACCCCGGAGGAGACCGTGGCCGGCGGCGAGGCGACGGCGGTGTCGCCGGGAGAGCGGACCACCGGGCCCTGGGACGTGGCCGAGATCTCGCTCGACCCGGAGGACACCAGCCTCATCGACCTCGGCGGGCTGATCGTGCGCGGGCGGCAGGACGTCCAGCTGCAGCTGCAGGTCGACGAGGGCAGCGGCCAGATCGTCGCGGTGCTGATGATGGCCGAGGAGGGCGCGGTGGAGCTGCGCCCGTTCGCCGCGCCGCGCAGCGCCGGGATCTGGGACGACGTGCGTCGGCAGATCGCGGCGGAGACGGCCCGGCTGGGCGGCACCGCCACCGAGGCCGACGGTGCGTTCGGCACGGAGCTGCACGTGCTCGTCCCGGTGCAGGGCCCGGAGGGCCAGCAGCTCACCCAGCCGTCCCGGGTGCTCGGCATCTCCGGCCCGCGCTGGCTGCTGCGGGCCACGCTGCTCGGCAAGCCGGCGGTCGAGCCGGAGCCGGACGGGGTGATCGAGAGCGCGCTGCGCGACGTGGTGGTGGTGCGCGGTGCCGAGGCGATGGCGCCCGGCGACCCGCTGCCGCTGCGGCTGCCGGAGGGCGCCCAGCCGATGGCCCCGCCCGAGTGACCCTGCCGACCGGCCGGCCCGGTTAGGCTTGGACCATGCCACAGCTGAGGGAGCGGCTGCGCCGCGGTCTGCGCAACTGGGCCAGCAGCGACGACCTGGAAGCCAAGGAGCTCCAGATCGACACGGTGCGCGCCGGGTGCTGCCCGGTCGCCCAGGCACCCGACCGCGCCTGGGTGAAGATCCAGGGCAACCTGCGCACCGTGACGCTGGTCCCTCGCGGCGGGGTGCCCGCCCTCGAGGCGGAGCTGTACGACGGGTCCGGCTCGATCCGGCTGGTGTGGCTGGGCCGGCGGCGGATCGCCGGGATCGAGCCCGGCCGCAGCATCAAGGTGGAGGGCCGGATAGGCGCCCAGGAGAACGGCCGGGTGATCTACAACCCGCGCTACGAGCTGAGGAACTGACCCGGTGTCTCAGCAGCAGACGGCCACGTCCGGGGCGGGAGCCGGGACGGTGGAAGCCGCGGTGCGCAGCCAGCTCTCCCGTGCCCTCGGTGGGCGGCGTGGCATGGTCGAGGCGGCCGTGCCCACCCTGGCGTTCACGGTCACGTTCCTCGTCGCCCACGAGCTCGCCCCCGCGCTGGTGATCAGCGTCGCCGCGGCGCTGGTGCTGCTGGCCGCACGGCTGGTGCAGCGCTCCACGGTGCAGTTCGTGCTCAACAGCCTGGTCGGCATCGCCATCGGCGCGTTCTTCGCCTGGCGCAGCGCGCGGCACGGCGGGGACGCCGCGGACACCGCGCTGGCCTACTTCCTGCCCGGCATCCTCTACAACGCCGCCTACGCGGTGCTCATCAGCTTCAGCATCCTGGTGCGCTGGCCGGTGGTCGGCTTCATGGTCGGCAGCGTGTCGGGGGACGCGACCGCGTGGCACGCGGACCGGCAGGTGGTCCGGCTGTGCGGGAACCTGAGCTGGATGCTGGTCGCGCCGTGCCTGGTGCGGGTCGCCGTGGAGCTCCCCCTGTACCTCGCGGGGAAGGGCGCCGGCGACGCCGGCCCGATGATCGCGGCGCTCGGGGTGGCCAAGATCGGGCTCGGCTGGCCCCTGCAGGTCGCGGCGCTGGCCGGGATGGTGTGGTTGCTGGCCCGCAACCGGACACCGGTGACCGATTCCGCGGCCGAGACCGCCTGACGTCAGCCGGTGTGCTCGACGGGGGCGAGCAGGTGCTGCAGCTCCCGCTCCACCTCGCTGGCGGTGACGAACAGCAGCTCGTCGCCGGACTCGATCGGCTGGTCCGGGCTGGGGATGTAGACCTGCCCGTCGCGCAGGATGGTCACCAGGGAGCAGTTGTCCGGCCACGGGATGGTGCCGGCGGGCTTGCCGACGTACGGCGAGTCCTCGGGCAGCGTCAGCTCCACGAGGTTGGCGTTGCCCTTGCGGAACGTGAACAGCCGCACCAGGTCGCCGACGGTCACCGCCTCCTCCACCAGCGCGGACATGATTCGGGGTGTCGAGACGTTGACGTCCACGCCCCACGCCTCGGTGAACAGCCACTCGTTGCTGGGATGGTTGACCCGGCCGACCGTGCGCGGCACCGCGAACTCGGTCTTGGCCAGCAGGGAGGTCACCAGGTTGGCCTTGTCGTCACCGGTGGCGGCGATCACCACGTCACACTTGTCCACCTCCGCCTCCTCGAGGGAGGACAGCTCGCAGGCGTCGGCCAGCAGCCACTCGGCCTGCGGGACCCGGTCCGGCTTGATCGAGGCAGGGTCCTTGTCGATGAGCAGCACGCGGTGCCCGTTCTCGATCAGCTCCTGAGCGATCGAGCGGCCGACGGCGCCCGCCCCTGCGATGGCGACCCGCATCACTCGGCCTCCGGCCCGGCGTTGAAGACGGCGTACACCTTGTCGGCGTTCTCCTCGCGCATCACCAGGTGCAGCAGGTCGCCCTCCTGGATCACCGTCTGGCGGCCGGGCAACGTGCCCTCGCCGAGCCGGTCGATCCAGGCGATGCGGCACCCGGACTGCTCCTGGAAGGCGACGGTGCGCTGCCCGATCCAGGCGTCCGAGGCGGCCACCTGGTCGAGCCGGATGGTGCCGGACGGGTCGCGGTAGTTCGGCTCCGCGCCGGCGGGCAGGATCCGCCGCATCACCTGGTCGGCGGTCCATCGGACCGTGGCCACGGTGGGGATGCCCAGCCGCTGGTAGACCTCGGCACGGCCCGGGTCGTAGATGCGGGCCACGACGTTCTGGATCCCGAACGTCTCCCGGGCCACCCGCGCGGCGATGATGTTGGAGTTGTCGCCGCTGGACACGGCGGCGAAGGCGTCGGCCTCGCCGATCCCTGCCTTGTCCAGCACCACCCGGTCGAAACCCACCCCGGTCACCTTGGTGCCGTTGAAGGACGGCCCGAGCCGGCGGAACGCGTCGGGGTTGCTGTCGATCACGGAGACGGCGTGGTGGCGGTTCTCGAGCCCGCGCGCAAGGGTCGACCCGACCCGGCCGCAGCCCATGATCACGACGTGCACGGCACAGACGCTACACCGGGCGGTTGCCTCGGACGCCGAAGCCGCTCGGAGCTTGGTCTAACCTTTCCCCTCGTGGGTGTCCGTGACGTGTCGAAGAGGATCCTCCTCGGCCGCAAGCTCCGTAGCACGCAGCTGGGCGAGACCTTGCTCCCGAAGCGGATCGCCCTCCCGGTGTTCGCCAGTGACGCCCTCTCCTCGGTGGCCTACGCCCCCGACGAGATCTTCATCATGCTGTCGCTCGCGGGCGCCTCGGCCTACGTGTGGTCCTGGAAGGTCGGCATCGCGGTGGCGGTCGTGATGCTCACCGTGGTCGCGTCGTACCGCCAGAACGTGCACGCCTACCCCAGCGGCGGCGGCGACTACGAGGTGGCCACGGTCAACCTCGGTCCCACGGCGGGGGTGACGGTGGCCAGCGCGCTGCTCGTCGACTACGTGCTGACCGTGGCGGTGTCGGTGTCGTCGGGCGTGCAGAACGCCGCGGCGGCGATGCCGTTCGTGGCCAAGCACGACGTTGTGGTCTCGGTGGTGATCGTGGTCGTGCTCGCGGCCATGAACCTGCGCGGGGTCCGCGAGTCCGGCACGTTCTTCGCCATCCCGACGTACTGCTTCATGGCCGGGATCATCGGGATGGCCGTCGTCGGGCTGTTCCGGTACATGGGGGGCAACCTCGGCCAGGTCAGCAGCGCGCACCTGGAGATCACGCCGTCGCCCGGCTACGGCCAGGCGATCACGCTCGGAGCGCTGGTCCTGCTGCTTGCGCGCGCGTTCGCCTCCGGCTGCGCCGCGCTGACCGGAGTTGAGGCGATCTCCAACGGGGTGCCGGCGTTCCGGAAGCCGAAGAGCCGCAACGCCGCCACCACGCTGCTGCTGCTGGGCACGGTCGCGATCACGATGCTGATCAGCATCATCCTGCTCGCCCACAAGATGGGCATCAAGTACGTCGACCCGACCGACCCGAGCGCGCTCGGCAGGCTGCACTACGCCGACGGGCGGCCGGTGGGCCCGCACTTCGACGAGCCGACCGTGATCGGCCAGATCTCGAAGCAGATCTTCGACGGCTTCCCGCCCGCGTTCTACTTCGTCATCGCGGCCACCGGGATCATCCTGGTGCTGGCCGCGAACACGTCGTTCAACGGGTTCCCGGTGCTCGGCTCGATCCTGGCCCGCGACGGGTTCATGCCTCGGCAGCTCGGCTCCCGGGGCGACCGGCTGGCCTACAGCAACGGCATCATCATCCTGGCCACGTTCGCCATCGTGCTGATCATCGCGTTCAAGGCCCAGCCCACCCGGCTGATCCAGCTCTACATCGTCGGCGTGTTCGTCTCGTTCAACCTGAGCCAGCTCGGCATGATCCGGCACTGGACCCGGCACCTGAAGACCGAGACCGACCCGGCCGCCCGCCGGCGGATGATGCGGTCCCGGGCGATCAACACCTTCGGCCTGGGCATGACGGCGGTCGTCTTCGTGGTCATCGTGATCACCAAGTTCCTCGCCGGGGCCTGGATCGCGATCTTGGCCATGTGCCTGTTCTTCATGATGATGAAGGGGATCCGGCGGCACTACGACAACGTCGCCGCCGAGCTGGAGGTGGAGGAGACCGACCAGGTGCTGCCCACCCGGGTGTACGCCGTCGTCCTGGTCTCGAAGATCCACAAACCGACTATGCGCGCGCTGTCCTACGCCAAGGCCGGCCGTCCCAACGAGCTGGAGGCGGTGTACGTCGACACCGACGCGGTGACCACCGCCCGGCTGCTGGAGGAGTGGGACCAGCGGCACATCGACGTGCCGTTGAAGGTGCTCTACTCGCCGTACCGGGAGATCATCCGGCCGATCGTGGAGTACACCCGCACGCTGCGGAAGTCCAACCCCCGCATGGTGGTCGCGGTCTACATCCCCGAGTACGTCGTGGGCCGTTGGTGGGAGCAGCTGCTGCACAACCAGACCGCGCTGCGGCTCAAGGGCCGGCTGCTGTTCACGCCGGGCGTGATGGTCATTTCGGTGCCCTACCAGCTGCGCTCGTCCGAGGTGGCCAAGAAGCGGGCGGAGCGGGAGGCCGGGATGGTGCGCGCCGGTGACGTGCGGCGCGGCCGGATCCTCGGCGGCGACCGTCGGCGCAGTCGCAGCGGCCATAGCCGGTGAAGGGCCAGCCGCTCGCCGGGTCCCGCCTCGAGGTCGAGGTCGGCCCGGTCGCGCACGGCGGCCACTTCGTGGCCCGGCACGAGGGACGCGTGATCTTCGTGCGCCACGCGCTGCCGGGCGAACGGGTGGTCGTGGAGGTGACCGAGGGGGACACCGGGTCCCGCTTCCTGCGCGGGGACGCTGTCGAGGTGCTCTCCGCGTCGCCGGACCGGGTCCCCGCGCCGTGCCCGTTCTCCGGGCCCGGGCGCTGCGGCGGCTGCGACTTCCAGCACGTCGCGTTGCCCGCGCAGAGGGAGCTGAAGGCCGCGGTGGTCCAGGAGCAGCTCTCCCGGCTGGGCGGGCTGGACGTGGACGTCGCCGTGGAGCCGGTGCTGGGTGACTCCGGCGGGCTGGACTGGCGGACCCGGGTCCGGTGGGCGGTGGACGACGCGGGCCGGCCGGGGCTGCGCGAGCACCGGTCGCACCAGGTGGTTCCCGTCGACGACTGCCGGATCGCCCATCCGGGCCTGCCGCC